>CAMDVD010000035.1 GCA_945878115.1 Chitinophaga pinensis
GCTCCATCTGATGAATTACATAGGGCTGGTATCCATCATAGATAAATACAAGATAAAACGAAGCCGAATCAAAAAAGAACCACCGAAAAAAATCGGAAAACTAAAACGACACCCCCATATTTTACCTAGGCTGCAATTTTGATTGATTACAATACAACCAATCAAGTAATCTGGTGAATTTTAATTTATCTCGGACAACAATAGTTATGAATAACAAAAAGGCCTTCTAAGTTTTTTATTTTGATCGGATTTATGTAAAGCTCTTGGATTCGTTTGGTTACGGCTCCGCTTTCAACAAAAAGCAAAACATCTTCTTCTGTTATATTAGCTAAATTTCTTAATATACCTGTATTCGGGTCGGTATATGTAAAGTCGGGGTCAATGTAATTGTAAGAATTAGACATATGCCTTTGCCTTTGCAAACTTTATGAACTCCTTAAAACTAATTTTGCCAATTATATAATCTCTAATAAGTGCTATCCCATTGGGGGTTGGTTTAAAACCTTCAAACATATTGCTACCAATAGCATTTGCTGTACTTTCCAATGTTTTTAAATCTGAAAATTCTACTCCCATTATGGTAAGTTTCTCACGGTCTATGTTTATTTTATGATACATATGAATGGATTATAAGTATGGAGTAAATATAATCATTATTTGTTAAAAATTTATTGGTTTGTGATGTTCATTTAGAATGAGGCATAGCCTGTTTATTTCTCTAGTTTCTTCGGATAATCATAAAAACTAAGTGTCGTTGAACTCATTGGATAATCTTCCCAACGCGTGGTTTGGAAACTAATTCCAGCCATGGCACAAGTAGCCATATCTCCAATTACATGCCCTAGTGTTTGATACACAAATTCACTGATGCCCGGGTTGTGACAAACAATCATTGCCGTATCGAATGTATTCTCCAAATCAAAAATGACACTTTGTATAGTCTTAGGTGATGCATGGTATAAATGATCGAGCCAAACAATGGTATCTACAGGATAATGCATGGCTTCGGCAATTAATAGCGTGGTTTGCGCGGCTCTTTTTGCTGTACTAGAAACCAATACATCCAATTTGATTCTCCTTTCGTGTAAACGTCTTCCCATTTCTGTAGCATCCTTCAAGCCACGTGGATTCAGTAGTCTGTCAATATCTAATAGCTGTAAATTATGCCAATCTGATTTTGCATGGCGAGTTAGGATAATTGTTTTCATCATAATTTATTTTTCTTGGAACGATTATTTTCAATCTTAGGTATTATCCTTTTGCAATTTGTTTCAATTCATTCAATTTCAACAATGCTTCAACAGGTGTTAAAGAATTAATTTCAATGCCATTCAATACTTCGCGTATCTGTTTCAAATCTTCAGCCAATCCATCAAATATATTCAATTGAAATTGTTTGGTATTTATTTTTTTGATTTGATTGTGTAAAGGTTGTGCTGCATTTTTTGCTTCCAATTGCAGTAAAATTTCATTTGCTCTTTCTACCAAACTTGGTGGCATACCAGCCATACGCGCCACATGCACACCAAAGCTATGGGTACTTCCGCCGATGGCCAACTTACGTAAGAAAATAATTTTGTTACCAACTTCTTGATGGGTCACATGATAATTTTTAATGCGCTCCATTTTATTTTCAAGTTCATTTAATTCATGATAATGGGTCGCAAATAAAGTGAGCGGGCGATGCACATGTTGATGTAAAAATTCGGCAATACTCCAAGCAATACTGATACCATCAAAGGTGCTAGTACCTCTACCAATTTCATCCAATACAATCAAGCTGCGATTGCTGATATTATTGATAATGCTCGCTGTTTCATTCATCTCCACCATGAAGGTACTTTCACCACCACTCAAATTATCAGAAGCACCAACTCGTGTAAATATTTTATCGGTCAATGCAATGTCCGCTTTTTTTGCAGGTACAAAACTACCGATATGCGCCATCAAGGTAATCAAAACAGTTTGACGCAATAAGGCACTTTTACCACTCATATTTGGTCCAGTAATAATAATGATTTGCTGGTTCTCATTGTCGAGCGTCACTGTGTTTGAAACATACTCTTCGCCAACTGGTAAATTGCGTTCTATCACTGGATGCCTGCCTTCTTCAATATACAGTGTGTGCGATTCATTGACATTCGGTCTACGGTATTTATATTGAATAGCATTCGCAGCAAAACTAGTGATACAATCCAATTGTGCGAGCAATTGCGCATTAAGTTGCACTGGTGAAATGTATTCTTGCAAGTCCAATAATAGCGCATCATACAATTGCATTTCGAGTACCAATATTTTTTCTTCAGCACCCATAATTTTTTGCTCATACTCTTTCAACTCGGGTGTGATATACCTTTCCGCATTGGCTAAAGTTTGTTTCCGTATCCACGTTTCAGGTACTTTATGTTTGTGGGTATTGGTCACTTCCAAATAATATCCAAACACATTATTGAAAGATATTTTTAATGAAGGAATGCCAGTCAATTCACTTTCTCTTTGTTGAATTTGCAATAAAAATTCTTTACCACTAAAGGAAAGTTTACGCAATTCATCCAACTCGTCATGTATACCTTCTTGTATCAAGCCGCCTTTGTTTGCCAATGCTGGCGGGTTCTCTACTATCGATTTTAGAATTTTATCTTTGATGCTTTTACAAGGATTCAATTGCTCAGCCACACGCAATACCCATGCATCGGTCGTTTGCGAAGTAATGTTTTTTATCTCATCTATATATTGTAAACCTTTCGCCAAATGCAATACTTCACGTGGTGAAATTTTACGCAATGGAATTTTTGCAACTATTCTTTCAATATCCCCAACAATTTTGATGCGTTGGGTTAATTGTTTTGCTATTTCTTGTTCTTTGATAAAATATTCGACCGTATTTAATCGCTCATTTATTTTTGGAATATCTTGTAAAGGAAACAACAACCATCGTCGCAACATACGCGACCCCATTGGCGAAACGGTTGTATCCAATACTTGCAATAAGGAATTTCCTTGTCCACCAAACTCACCATTCGATGCTCGGTTACTATCTAATAATTCCAAATTCTGTATGGTAAAACGATCCATCCATAAGAATTCATTTCGGGTAATTCTGTGAATCGAACTAATATGTTTGAGCTGTTGATGTTCGGTATCTTTTAAGTAATGAATAATGGCACCTGCAGCAATGATGGCCTGCGGTATATCGGCAATACCAAAGCCTTTCAGCGATACGGTTTGAAAATGTTGGAGGAGGGTATCCCGTGCATATTGTTCACTAAAAATCCATTCATCCAATAAATAAGTATAATATTTTGAGCCAAAGTTTTCGTGAAAGAATTTATTTTTTTGCTTTTGAAAAATGACTTCAGATGGTCTAAAACTTTGCAATAATTTATCGATGTATTCTGTATTGCCTTCGGTACAAAAAAACTCCCCCGTTGAAATATCAATGAAGGCAATGCCGTGTAGATCTTCGTGCAAGTAAACGCTCGCCAAAAAATTATTCGTTTTATTATCGAGCAGTTTATCATTGGTTGCTGTGCCTGGTGTTACCAATTCTGTAACACCACGTTTCACGATTCCTTTCGCTAGTTTAGGATCTTCCAATTGATCACATACTGCCACTCGATAGCCAGCCTTTACCAACTTATGCAAATAGGTTTCCATTGCATGGTGTGGAAAGCCCGCCAACTCGGATGCGTCTGGATTTCCATTATTTCTTTTGGTTAAGGTAATGCCCAATACTTTAGCCGCTATAATAGCATCTTGTCCGAAGGTTTCATAAAAATCGCCAACACGAAATAATAATATCGCATCTGGATATTTGCTTTTGATCGCATGATGTTGTTGCATCATGGGTGAAGTTGTTTCGGTAGATTTAGCCATGTACTGCGAATGTAAAACGTTTCGATGAAGAATACAAAGTGCTCCGAAATTATCTCCATTGAAAAAAAGTAAATCCCATTTTTAGAAAAAGGTAGTCGCTTACTTTTTAATTTCTCTAAAAAAAAGAGAAGAGAATGAACGCAAATGGTCTTAAAAAGCAAGTAGATACTTGTCGCTGCCCTTTAATTTTTTACCAAAAATATTTTTTTGCTCATTTCTTATTATATATTTGTTTCATACAGCAACTTCAAAAAAACAAATTCAATAGAGAATATAGCAAAAAGATAAGGCAACGTATTTTAACAAGTCCATTTTACATTTCTGATTATACCTCAAAAAGGTTACAAATTTGGGGGACATGGATACCAAAAGAAATAATTCAAAACGCTTAAAAAATTAATTTGGCAAACTTTACTAAAATCAAACAATTCGTTGTTTCCTATCTTAAGGAGCATTTATCTAAGGATTTATATTATCACGGTTTGCATCATACTTTTGATGTGTTAGAATTTGCAATGGAAATTGCGGAAGCGGAAAAAATAACGAAAAAAGAATTGGCATTATTGAAAATCGCGGTCTTATTTCATGATATAGGATTTGTGCATACCTATGCTGGACACGAAGAAGAAGGCTGCAAGCTAGCCAATCAATTCTTACCTGATTTTAAAGTTAGCCAAGAAGATATCGATATCATTTGTGGCATGATACGCGCGACGATTATTCCGCAAAGCCCAACCAATAATTTAGAAAAAATTATTGCCGACGCCGATTTAATGTATTTAGGAACACCTCGTTTTAAAGAAATTGGTGATACGCTTTATAAAGAAATGAGTATCTATTTTGATTTAAATACAGAACATAAATGGAATCAATTACAAAAAACATTTATAGAAAAGCATCAATTTCATACGGCGTATTGCAAAAAAAAATATGAAGCACCGAAGCAGAAAAATTTAAAGAAAGTTGTTTTAGCATTGAAGTAATTAAATATTGACTTATCCTGTATGAACGTTCATTCGTCCGAATTTAATTTCCGTGAATTGTATACCATCAAATCCTTTTTTTTGATGATTGCTGGCGTATTATTCGCCTCCTTTGCATTAAATGGTTTTATGATACCAAATGGATTTTTGGATGGCGGCGTTACTGGTATATCCTTGTTGATGCATGAATTATTTGAAATTAATTTAAGTGCTTTACTTATTTTATTAAATGTTTTGTTTTTTATACCTGCTTACAAATACGTTAGTAAGCTATTTGCCATACGTTCTTTTATAGCCGTTTTATTTTTGGCTCTATGTGTTCATTTTCTAAAAATCGCCCCAATCACAACAGATAAATTATTAATAGCCATGTTTGGTGGCTGTTCTATTGGATTGGGTATGGGCTTGGTGATGCGCTCGGGTGCTGCATTAGATGGATTTGAAGTATTGGCAGTATTTGCCATGCGAAAAGTAGGCTTCTCCATGAGTGAGGTTATTTTATTTTTTAATAGTATTATTTTCTTGACTGCAGCTTTCAAATTTGGATTAGAAACAGCGATGTATTCTATCATCACTTATTATGCCGCGTTAAAAACCATGGACTATGTAGTAGATGGCATTGAAGAATTTATTTCACTTACCATTATCTCTAAAGAGTCGGAGCAAATTAAATCCCTATTGGTAAATTATTTTGGAAAAGGCATTACCGTGTACAAAGGCGAACGAGGTTATTTGCCAGGAAAGTTCCATGTTAAAAGCGATTGTGATGTGATAGTTACGATAGTAACCAGATTAGAATTACTCAATATTAATAATGAAATCACGAAGTTGGATTCAAAGGCATTTATGTTTACGCATACCATTAAAGAAACAAAAGGTGGTGTTCTAAAACGTAAAGCTTCTCATTGATTTTTATTTAAAAAACCAAGCTCAGAATTAGCCAATACATGAATACCTATTTCAAGTCACTACTATTCACCTTACTTTTTTTATGTAGTATTACCGTTTCATTTTCTCAGAAACAAAAAAAAGGGACAAAGAATGGTGTTAAAAAAATAGAAAGCCCTTATTTTCAAAATTTATTTCAATTGAACGATAGCATATTTCGTTCGGAGCAACCAGACAAAAAAGGCTATGGAGAAATTCATCAACTCAAAATAAAAAGTATCCTTTCGCTATATCCAAATAGTGAAGATAAAAAATTGACTTGGAAATATAATTTTGATCACTACCATGTCAATATGTACAGTGATGATTTTAGTGATAAAGACATCGCCAAAGCATTATACTTCATTGAGATTGCACATAAACCATTGCTCATTCATTGCAAACATGGCTCCGACAGAACAGGCTTGGTGATTGCCATGTACAGAATTATGTTCAACAACTGGACAAGACAAAATGCCATTGATGAAATGAAAAAAGGTGATTTTGGTTTCAATGAGAAATATGAAAATATGATTGAGTATATTCAAAAAGTGGATTTAACAAAAATCAAAAAGAAGATAAAAGAAATGGAGTCGGAAGAGTGATGTCGATTGACTCTTCCCACCAAACGAAACCAGATATTCCTCCACAAGGTATGCGGCCCCACAAACTTTATTAAACAAATGATTTGGGGAAGACATTTGAACCAATGTAGGCAGACCTATAAGGTTTTCAAAACCTTATAGGAATAGCCATAAACCTATTTCTTCGAAGGTCTTAACGGACTACCATCCCACCTTGTATTATTTTGTAAAACTTCTCCTTTCATCATTAAAGATAGCGGACCAATACTTACATTCTCTCCAATCTCACTATTGTATAAAATAATAGTGCCAGAACCAATAGTAGATTGCTTCATCATTTTTATTTTTCCAATCTTCATGACTCTATCTTCAAACAAATGCGTCTGCGGACCGCAATCCAAATTCAAGGACGCTTCATCACCAATGCTAATCATATCAAACTCTGTAATATCTGTGGTATACAGAAAAACTTTCTTGCCAATTTTGACACCAAACATGCGCATGAAAAATGGTAGCCATGCCGTACCAGTTAAGAACTCTAAAAAGAATGGAACTGCCAATGCTTCGTACGAACTGGTGATGGCTTCCGACAACCAAACCTTTAATGACCACATCGGTAATTGTGCTTCTTTATACACGCCAACAAAAATCCATTTCAACAACAACACAACTAGGAAACAAGGGATGCCAATGAAGGCTAAAAAGTAAAATGGAAATATTAATAGGAATTGCCACCAAGTATAATCAATCAAAATATCATGCACATAAGCAATGAATAAAATACTCGTACACAACAAAACTG
The DNA here is from genome assembly GCA_945878115.1 of Chitinophaga pinensis. Classification (GTDB taxonomy): domain Bacteria; phylum Bacteroidota; class Bacteroidia; order Chitinophagales; family Chitinophagaceae; genus OLB11. The sequence goes on from CAMDVD010000035.1 coordinate 7,173, forward strand.
TTTCAGGAATGATGATGCGAATTAATTCAATACTTGCTCTCGATAACCATCTTAACTTGGAAGGTCTGAAGGTTAAATTTTGATCGTACGAATTACTGGCTTGTCTGTTAGGAAGTGCAATGGATGGTGAACCAAACCAATCTTTCGCTGCATTGTTTTCTTGTTGATTAACCGTAGGCGGAACAGATAAAACACCAATCAACATATCGTCTCCTAAAGTATATCCTTGGGGTATAAGCGCACTATTACCAACAAAACTATTGTTCCCAATTTTCGTTTTTTCTAATATCAATTTTTGTGCACGAACATCCGATTCGCCCAAATTTACATTATCGGCAATGAATGAATTTTTACCAATTTCCAACATCGTATGTGATACATTATTGGCAGTAGAAATTTCGGTATACTCGCCAATTTTAGCACCCAATGCTCTAAAAAATGAAGAGATATACACCGTTGCAAATACAGGATGCAAGATGATGAGAGACAAGGACATCAATTGATCCGACAACCATTTTTTCAAGTAGGTTTTACTATAAATTGAATAAATACCAGGCTTCAATTTGTATTGCAAAATCCGCGACACGATGATGGTTTGTATGGCAAACAAAACCATATATAATAATGCCAACAAAGGCACATACACAAAATAGGAGAAATCATAATCGGCAGCGTTATTATCCATTTCGGTTATCAATACCAATACTGGTAGCAATGGCAACAACAAAGCGAATGGGAAAACTAAAAGCATGAAAGAAAACAACACATAATAGTATTTTTTACGAAACGACGAAACAGGCTCTGGCACTTGCATGTCGACAGCTTCTTTGGTGCTTAAGAAACAAGCGGGACTACCTTGCCAAATTTCTCCACGACGAATCGTATCTCCATTTTTCAAACTACTCAATTCCTTCATCTCACCCCACGATTCAATTTTCGTATTGCCATCTATGGTGCAAGTACTGCCGATATACGCATGATCACCAATGTCGATTTTGGTGAATTTAATAAGTCCATCTTCTATAACCACATTATTAAAAACAACACTAGAACTGATACTTACATTTTCGCCAATACTTATCAAATCCTCTGCTGCCATTACTATCGTACCTATTTGTGCATCACGCCCAATTTTGAGACCACGCATACGCAAATAAGAACGATACAACGGCGTTCCATTCAGAAAATCTATCTGTACTAGTTTCTCAATTTTTTCTACAAACCACCATCTAAAATAGTAAGATCCCCACAAAGGATAATTGCCTTCTTTGTATTTTCCAATGACCACCCATTTGACAAAAATACTGAACAAGGAAAGCAGAGGAGGCAATACACAAAACATTGCCAAAGACATAATGATTGCGTAAACATGGCTCTCTGTCTCGGTTTGCACATAATAATACCCAAGGTAAGGTAAAAATATTTGGCAAGCAAAAAGACTATAAATAAAAATCAAAGAGACACTTTGGGCAATGCAACAAAGCCAATACCGCAGCGATGAAATAGGCGTAAACGTATTTGTTTTAGCGCTACTCTCTTCTGATTTTTTGTCCCATTCTGTAACTAATTTTTGTAAAGGCCTATTCAGATAAACATCCTTCAAGGAAATATTTTTCATGCCACCTTCCTTTCGCAAAGTAGAAACTACAGAAGCCGCAAGCAATGAATGTCCACTTAAATCGGTGAAGAAATCTTTGGTCAAATCGATTTCCTTGTCTGGAAAAAAATGCCTTAATACCGTCAATACTTTTTCGGTTACTCTGCTAGCTTCGTCAAAGGATAATTTTTCGCTCGTCTCTAATTTTGCTGCAAAAGATGCAGGCAATGGCAATTGCTTACGATTAATTTTTCCACTTGGCAAGCGCGGCATTTCTTCCAAATGCAAAATAATTTGTGGCATCATATATGGCGCCAATACTTTCTGCAATGCTTCCCTTATTTCTTCTTCTTGAAAAAGAACATACTTGTGCAGTAATACATAAGCTACCAATTGATCTTGGTTGTAAGCATCTTTTTTTACACAAACCGCAGCGGTAGAAATTCCTTCAATAGACATCAATTGATTTTCAATTTCGCCCAATTCAATTCTATAACCTCTTATTTTTATTTGATCATCTATTCGTCCATGAAACTCAACCGTTGTATCGGTATGAATGATTGCTTCGTCACCAGTGAGGTAAATAGTTTCACCTGGTAGAATATCCTTTGCAAATGGATTCGGAATAAATTTGGATGCAGTTAATTCAGGCAAATGAATATATCCATTGCCAACACCTTCCCCTGTAATAACTAATTGACCTAGCTCTCCGAATGGCAGTAAATTAAACTGCGCATCTACAATAGCATAATTATAATTTGGCAATGGATAGCCAATCGTAATTTTATCTGCTGGCGTTAAGGCGATCATGGAAGAAGTTACCGTTGTTTCTGTAGGGCCATAACTATTGTAAAAAACACGTTTGCCATTCGCCCATTTGTTCACTACAATATTTGTGCATGCTTCCCCTCCTGCATTTACGATGCGTAAACTTGGAATATTCTCATCCATAATTGCCAATAAACTAGGCACTGCATGCAATACCGTTATTTCATTTTTTTTCAAGAAATCACTCAACTCATCAATCGCTTTTGCAGTGGCATTGTCAGCAACATAAATAGTAGCGCCAGCAAAATAACTGATCCAAGTTTCTTCACACCACATATCAAAGGAAACCGAAAAACCTTGGTACACTTTATCGGTAGATTGAATGCCAATCACATGTTGCTCAGAACGAATTAAATGACAGATTTGTTTTTGCGAAATGGGAATACCCTTTGGCTTACCCGTACTTCCAGAAGTGTATAAAATATAGGCATACTGATCATTGGTAATAGTCAGTTCCTGTATACTTTGAGTGTCTTCTTGGTAAGGAATAACATCGATTTCTTTAACCGCTATATCCAATTTATTTTTTGTAACACAAGCACATGCTTCCACATCGGCAAGTACTGTTTCTACACGATCCTTCGGCATGTCAATATCCAATGGCACATATGTTGCGCCCGCTTTGGTAATGCCTAAAATGGCGACGTGTAATTCTAAACTTCTTGGAAACCAAACCCCAACTTTATCACCTAACTTAACTCCTTCTTGCATGAGTTTATTGGCAAATGCATCTGACCAAGCATCTAATTCTTGATAAGAAATTTTTTGTTCATTAAAAATAAGTGCTGCTTTATTCGGATACTGCTTCGCTGTATGTCTAAATAAATCTGCTAAAGATTCTTGTTTAGAAAACGAGGCTTGCTTTTCACCGAGTAATATAGCGGACTTTGGCTCCATGGTGTGCTATTCAAAGCGCCAAATGTAGCTTTATAAAATGCTTATAAAATGTTAAGTTTTTCTAGCATTATTTTTACAAAAAAAATAGTACGGATTGCATGCTTGATTATTTGATCAATACCCCAGAATTAAAATTGATGACTTGTACTATTCAGGATGTACAAGAAAAAATAATCATGTCAGATTTGCCTCTTCTTATACAAGATAAAATAGCGAAGTACAAACACGAAGAAGATCGATTACAACGTTTGGCAGGATATTTTTTATTGCAAGAAATGATAACTTCTTATCAACTACAACATCAACTGAACCTTAGCCATTTGCAATTACAAGCAAATCACAAACCCTATTTTCATTATCCATTTCATTTTTCTATTGCACATGCAAAAGAGCGAATTGTTTGTTTGGCAAGCATTAAACATATTGTTGGTATTGACTTAGAATATTTTCGTGAAATCGACACCACTTTATTAGATGATTACCTGACTTCAGAAGAGCAACAATTTATCCACAATAGTACACAAGCTTCACGCGATTTTTTATCCTTATGGACTAAAAAAGAAGCCATCGCTAAAGCTTCTGGACTTGGCGTTTTATGCCCATTTCAAGAAATCAATGTATTGCAAAACGAAATTAATTTTCAAGAAAAAAAATTTGTTTTGCAAGAGATAAACAAGGATAATTATCTTATTTCTTACGCTGTGTTAGCCTCATAAATATTTGTAGTTTGTCTTTGGATTTAATTTTTGTACAACCTCATACAGCAATATTATTGTTTGTTCAACATCCGATTTGCAAATCGTCTCTACGCTGGTATGCATATAGCGCAATGGTAATGACACAAGTGCACTAGGTACGCCACAACTACCATAGGCAAAGGCATCTGCGTCTGTACCTGTTCCATCAGAGCTCACTTCCAATTGATAAGGTATCTTTTTTTCAATGGCCACATTTTCTATAATATCTAATAATTTATTGTGAACCGAAGGCGCGATATTTAATACAGGTCCTTTACCACATGACACATCACCATCAGCCATTTTATTCATCATTGGTGTATTGGTATCATGCGTTACATCAGTGACGATGGCAATATCAGGTTCAATCGTTTCCACTATCATGCCTGCTCCCAACATCCCTACTTCTTCTTGCACAGCATTTACCAAATAAAGTCCGAAGGGCAATTTCGTTTTGGACTCCTTCAATAAACGGGCTACTTCAGCAATCATCACACCACCAATTCGATTATCAAATGCTCTTGCTGTCCAATAATCATGGTGCATAATTTCGAATGAATCAGCGTAGGTTACCGCATTCCCAATTTTAATACCAAGTGCATGCACTTCTTTTTTATTTTTCGCTCCAACATCAATCCAAATAGTATCCGTCTTTGGTTTTTTCTCCTCTTTAGATGTGCGCGTATGAATAGCAGGCCAACCAAAAACACCTTTCACTATATCGCCATTTCTGGTATGGATATGCACGCGCATCGAAGGCGCAATCAATTGATCACTACCTCCATTTTTACACACATAAATCATACCCTCTTCGGTGATATATTTTACATACCAAGAAATTTCATCGGCATGTGCTTCTAGTACCACTTTATATTTTGCTTTGGGATTGATGACGCCAACTGTTGTTCCATAAGCATCTACAAAATACTCATCAATATATGGTTTAATATAGTCTAACCATATTTTTTGACCATTGGCTTCATAACCTACAGGGGAAGGATTATCCAAATATTTTTTGATAAAAGACATAGACGCATCATTCAATATTTTGGGGGATTTACTTTTCATGGCTTAAAATTTCAAAGCTAATACAATACTGAAGATATTGAAAATTCCAAAGTTGAAAATTCCAAAAGTCAAATCCCAAATTCCAAATCTGGAATTCTAACATGTCGCTGAAGTATTTTGAAATGTTGTTGTAGGGAAACTGTTTTGAACTATGATTTTAATGATGGAATGAAAACTATGATTTTATTTTACCGCCATTGTTGGTGTTATCACCAACAATTTTTAACAGAAAAATTGGGCAAGAATTAATATCAAAGGAAAACCATTTTTAAAAACCAAGAACAGAATTAAAACAACATTGTAAACTTATAACAGGATTAAATTAAAAAATGTAAACTTATTTTAGAATGAGTCAGACATTTGTAACATTGAGGTTGTTGGTGATAACACCAACAACGGCGAAAACTGTTTTGAACTATGATTTTAATGATGGAATGAAAACTATGATTTAGTAAGAAAAAATTACCATTGTCCTATTACACAGAAATTTCTTAAGCAAACAATAGGAATAAGGAATCACCTATCAAAATATCAGAACGATAGTACAAATTATGCCTTCGTCTTTTTAAACAAATAAAATTTAATTCCGCCACTTATCAAAAATGAAGAATGGCCTTTTTGGTTATGTCGGTTATTCATATCTTGATTGAATGGTGTAATGAGAGTTGGCATTACATTCAGTGCAACATGTGGATTTCGCCATTCGAAATTGGTAGAAATTTCTACATCCAATAATCCCCAGAATTTATCATAAACCGTTTTGGGAATAATAATGCCAGTCGTTTCTTTCACTGTATTATTTCTCGTAATGGCTAAATTATCACTTCCTAAATTGGTCGCTAGCATTGGTGTAATCATACATTTTTTTGCACCAAGCAAATTATAAAATGCAATCTCCTTGCTGAAATAAATATTCAAATCTGAAGCTCTTTGTTGCCCAGACATATTCTTATTTTTTTTGCTAAATAAAAAATAAAAATTGACACCAACATCTACAATATCACGCACGTTGGTTTCAGTTTCTAGAGAAAGTCCATTGCTGAATGCGCGTCTAAAATTCGCATTTCCATAAGTGATAAAATCATGCGAATAAGAAACATCAAAATAAAAAATATCATTCAAGTCCTTTTTAAATCCAAAGCCAGTTTCAATATCTGGAAATAATGTTCTTTTCAATATCGCTTTATCTGTCCATACATTAGGCGTAATATAAGTATACAAACCGGTATGATGTGTGTAGGCAAATTCAGTAGTAGACACAGCTCCTTGAATGCCCAAAGGACGGCCAGTATAAAATAATTTATTGGCAGCATCTATTTGGATAGTCACATGAGAAGAGTGTTCGATTTGATCTAATTGATCTTCAATGTCATTTTCATTTTGTGCAAAAAGTTGATGACAAACTAGAAGGCAAAAAGGCAATAATAAATTTTTTAATTTCATACGCGTAAGGAAAAGGAAACCAAAATTAATCCATATTTCTTTGAAAGAAATTGAATAAAGTAAACATGCTAAATTTATTTTAGGACGTGTCACTCATTTGAAATGGGAATTTGAAGGGAAACTGTTTTTGAACTATGATGTAAATGATAAAATGAAAACTATGATTAATAACAAAAATCATAGCCATCACAAAAATCAAAAAACCGTTACTTGAGCGCAGTCGAAGTATCCTAGTTCAGACAATGAGAAGAAACAATTGAAATCCTATTTCACTCCCAACAATCCTTTATACTTACTGTTATCACCTAAAATAGAAATGGCTTCTTTTACTTCATCATCATCTGCTAATTGATTTTGGAATCGACCTCTCTGAAAATAATAACGCGTTATAATTTCATCTTGCAACAAACGAATGATCTCTTTTTTATTTTTTATTAAGTCTTGTTTCTTGTCGTGCGAAAGAGATTTTTGTAAACTTTCAAAGTCTTGTTGAATTGCAGTAAAATAATTTTCTTTTACCGCAATCTCTTTAAATTTGACTAATGATTCTTCCGATTTCGTTTTGTACGAATAATCTTTTCCTTCCAACCATTGCAAGAAATCATTGAAGTCTGTTTCACTCAATGCAAAATCTTTCGCAGAAGATACTGTCGCATGTTTTGCTACATATTGTGTTGCATAATCAAAGGCAAATGATTTTGTATTTAATGAATTCACAATACCCAATGATTCCTTTGCGGGTACTTTTATATCTGGATCTACGCCGCCGCCGTCCATCACGATTCGACCATTTTTTGTTTTGAATTTTGTTTTAATAGAATCCGAAACTTCACCAACAGAACCATCTTCATTTCTATGTGTATAGTCCAAGGCTTGTATGCATCTGCCGCTTGGTGTATAATATTTTGCTGTCGTAACTTTTAGTTTCGCATTGAAAGGAAGAGAGCGTAAATTTTGTACCAAGCCTTTACCAAAACTTCGTTGCCCAATAATCACACCTCTGTCCAAATCTTGCATAGTACCAGCAATGATTTCAGAAGCCGATGCCGAATTGCGATTCACCAAAACAGTCAAAGGAATTTTTTCATCCCATGGTGCATTCTGTGTTTTATATTCTTTATTCCATTCTGTATTTTTTCCTTTAGTGGTTACTACAATTTGTCCTCCATTGATAAATAAATTGGCTATTGCAACTGCTTCATCCAATAGTCCTCCAGGATTATATCGCAAATCAATGATGACACCTTTCATGTTTGGATTTGCTTTTTTCAAACTGTCTAATGCCCCACGAACAATACTACTACAACGCTCAGTAAATTGTGTCAATCGCACGTAACCATATTCATTGTTACTGCCTATCATGCCTGCATAAGGAACACTAGTCACTGTTATTTCTTCTCTCGTAACCGTCTTGGTAGACACTTCATTCGTAACGCCATCTCTAATTTTTAATTTGACCTGCGTAGTAGCACTGCCTTTTAAAAATTTACTGATATCATCAATTTCTTTATTCTTTGTAGTATGTCCATCTATCTCTAGAATTACGTCACCAGCTTTGATACCAGCTTTAATGATGGGGCTATTTTCATAAGGTTCTGAAATGGCAATATACTCGTCCTTTTTTCGAACGGTACTACCTATGCCACCATATTTACCTGTTGTTTGAAAACGAGAATCTTCTACATCTTCTTCCGTGATATAATTGGTGTATGGATCTAAATCATTGAGCATAGCATCCATTCCTTTTTTCATGAGTTTGCCCGGTTGTATTGGGTCTACATAATAGGTATTTAATTCTTTAAATAACGAAGTGAAGACTTCCATGTTTTTAGAGATTTCAAAATAATTGTCTACTTCTTTGGCTTGAATACAAAGTAGAATAACCATACCTACAAATGCACCGGCTACATATTTCTTAGACTGCTGAACTATTTTTTTCATGGAAGGAATTAAAGTGTGGTGCAATTTATTGAAAAAAACAAATACAGCAACTTAGAATTTTATGGATGGTTAGAAAAATGGCTATACTAAATTTATAGGACGTGATATACTGTAGCGTATTTTTTGAAAAAAAAATAAATGCTTCAGTGAGATACTGTAGCGTATTTTTTGACAAAAAAATTAATGCTACAGTATTGGGCGGCACGCACGCTCCGTTGCAATCTTTTTGCTTCAGAGCAAGCAAAAAGGATTTTCACAATCGTTGCCGCAATACAAGCACTATAGAAGATTATTTTTTAACATTTTTAATTTGTCCATATAAATATCTATCCACTTTTTTAGGCTAATATATATACTATCAATATCAAGTCTGAACTTTTCAATCTCTACTGATTATTTAAATTTTGATTCACATCAATTAATGTATCAATGTAAATTTTTTCACTGTCTTTTTACCATTATCGAACTGAATCGAACAGAAATATATTCCTGGAGTTAAATTGCTCGTTTGTAATGTCAGCTTTTGCTTACCTGCCTTTTGGATAAATGGAGTTGATTGAATTACTTGCTGTACCTCTTGCCCTAATTCATTTTGAACGCTGACCCTTACTGAACTTTCTGCATATAATGTATATTCAAGATAAGCATTTGAATTAGTTGGGTTCGGGTAAAGTAATATTGTACTAATTGTCATTGGCTCTATAATACTTTTATTAGATAGGTTGCTTGTTTTCACAATCGAACCATCATCATAAAAGGTATAGTCTGAATTTAAATCAAAATAAACTGTATCACCTGAAACCCTTTGTATAAAAATATTTGTATCATAACCTACAGGTGGTATTTCGTTATCTAAGTCTAATGAATCTTCTTCAAGTAGTATATCTTCCGTAGTATCGGTTTCATCTAAAAAAGTCGTCTGCGTTAATGAATCTTCTGTCTTGTAAGCTGTTGCTGACCAATTTTCACCACTATAAGTAGTTGGTTTACAATCATATTCCTTTATTGAAGCTGTAAAAACTGAACCTTTTTTTGCAGCAAAGCCAGGTTTTAGTGTAATATCAGAACCTGCTACATATTCAATATTAGATGTTGGGTTTAATAAAGTATTACTAGATTCAATTGAAAATACAGCTTTTATTGGTAATGGATATTGGCTTGAACCTATACCATTGATGGGAAATGGACTACCAAGTACAATTGGAAATGTGCGGTTATATATATTTTTTCTAATTTTCTGCCCATAACCATCATTTTTATAATACTTAATTCGATACAAATTATAAGCAAGCATATAATCTAAACCAGGGTATTCTTCTAAAACTGAGACATCATTGGCATATAGTTCACCGCTATTTGCTGTAAGATGAAGATCATCCCATCTGTTCTGTACATTCCATCTACCCAAATCAGTAGAATGATCACCAGTATTACTTATGCCATCTACATTTCTATAGTTTTCACAGCCTAAGTACGAAGTAGCATTCTTATTCTGAATACAATTACAACTGCACTTTTCGCTATTAAATTCCATTTACCACCAAAAACTTTCTATTTTTGGTTGGTAACCACTCATAACTGAACCCAATAATTCATAGAATTCCTTTTTATAATTTTGAGATACAGAATTAATTAATGTTTTACCAGTAAAATCAAGAAAAGGAAGATATGGTCTTGCTCCAGTTCTGCTACAAGTGACCATTTTTAAAAACATATTTATATTATGAGCTCCAGTTTTTTTTCCAAATATTTTACCTCCTGGTTTAAATATAAACGGGCTATTTATGTTTAATGCAGATTGTAGAAATGGAGGAATAGCAAGTGTTATTACAAGATTTGCAATATTGTTTGCATAATACGCATTTTTAATAACTTCCCACATGGCATGCCCTAAAGTTGCGGATATAATATTTTGAAAATTGCCTCCACATATATGGTGCGCAGCCTTAGCATAGGCATAACTGTAAACAATTGCCATCGGTCCTCTACATACTGGATTCCCATCTACAGGGTCAGTTATTAGCCACCAATTCGTTGTCCCTCCTTTTTTAACGTATTTAACTACTCTACTAGTTATTTCCTCTGACCACTGTTTTAATCCTATTCCATTATAAGAAGCATAATAAGGCATAAATTTATGTATCAAGGACATACCTAAAAGCATACCAGCCATTTCATCTTGGCTCATGGCATTTGAAGTATGATTGGTCGTTTTCGACATTTCGCAATCTGGTTCATAATCAGTACATGCTGTTGGAGATATTACTAAATAAATATTTTGTCCAGTATTATTAAGTTCAAAATCCGCTTGTACATCTGAGCGCATTAAAAATCCATTATTATCTGGAGCACCGCCATACAATGTTTCCCCTTTTAAATCTAATCGATCTAAAGCTAGTAATGCATAGTACATTTCCATCTCTGTTTTAGTTGTACTTTGACTGCTTCTATGTAGCAATTCCCATTCTGTTGCTAATACTCCCAAATATTGCCCAATACTAATTATTGGGTTATCTCCAATATTTTGAATTCCACTCATCTCTCGTCCATCTCTCGGATCTATTAAGGGATTGGTAATTACTCCATTTACTTGATTAGGCCACACATTAATGCCATTGATTTTTTGATCAGCGCAGCCACCTGGATATCCAGGCCCTCCCCATAGTGGATTAAAAACTCCATTCTGTCTACCATAAATTGGATATCTTTGTTCAGAAGGAATGGACATACCAGCCCCTGCGCCAACCTGCAGGAATCCATTATACTTTCCTCTGTTTCTTTCATCTCCCAACAGCCTGCCTCTAAGCTTCCAATATTTCATTTCATTGGCTGCAGAGATAGAAACCTGACTGCTAATATCGAAGCTAATTGAAAGCAATATGATTAAAATAATATTTTTCATATTTTTATTTTTAATTTGAAATATAAGTATTTGTATAGGTGCTATCCCCAGTTTTATTCGTAATTGAGATTTTGATTACATTATCTTCTAGTCTATATATCGTGGGTGGTTGATAATAAAATCCTGAGTTAACTTCATAATATTTATAACCTAATGTAAATGCAACATTACTATAGAAATATACTTCATTTAATCTTGCAAAGCCTAATACAGTCTCATCATTCTTTAGAAACCAAACAATAGAAACGCCTCCATTAATTTCAGAAGAGGTCACTCCTTTGTATAGAGTAAAATTTGCAAGGTTTGATTCCTCTGTTCCGAAATAAATTTTATATACCCCTAATTGTTGATATACACTATCTGTATAATCCACTCCATTCACAGTTGCATTTTGCAATGTCCACCATTTTCCAGATTTCCCAGCAAGGCGTTCAAAAGGAGTCTTCTTCGTTCTGCCGCTATCCTCAGGGTATTGGTGTTGCCACTTTTTACAACCACATAAAACAAATAATGCAACAGTGCTTAGTAATAAAATTCTTTTCATACCTATTATTTTTGTTTTTCAAATTTAGCCAATTCAGCTTGCATCTCTAGTATTTTCTTATTCAGTTCAATAGTATATAATGTTAGTTCTTCTATTTTTTGCAACAGTGTTGCATCCATTTTTGCCATATTCACTCCATTCTCCAATACTTCTGTAGCACTAGGTACATCTGGCAAATGCTTATTCATTTCAATATATTTCTCTAATTGCTTTAGTGGCATTAATTGATAATTTTTATTAAATACAAAATCGCTCCAATCGTTAGTCGTTTTTATCGCAACCTTTACTTGCTCAGTCATAATACCATCAGCTACATATAAGCCGTAGGTAGTGGCAGTATTATAGTTTACATCACCAATAACCATTTTCCCTTCAGGGGTTATTCTTGCAAGTACCTTCCAGCTAGAGTTTGTAGGACTATAATGTACAAAATCAAAACGCCCACTACTACCGTAAGCACCAAAAGATAAAGTACCTGCTTCGCTTGTATTATTTTGCCCATACATTTCTATAAAAGGGCCATTATTCGAACTACCTCCAGGGTAAACAGTGAATACACCGCTGCTAATATCACCAGCAACTTTGTAATTTGTTTGCCCTGAAAATTTTACATCACCACCAATTGCGAGTTTATCTGTTGAAGTTGCCGATATTCCAATTCCTACATTACCTGTTCTATCTGTATTTCCTGTAGTAGAAGTGCCGCCAGTCCATTGTGCATTCATTTGCATTACTGCTATCAATTGAAAAGCAAGTACGAAGATTAATTTTTTCATGATGATATTTTTTTTGTTAATAATATCTAAAGCTACTTTCGACAATTTCTAGCCCCCCATTTTCGAATACCGATAGACGAAGTTTAAATACTTGTATACGAAATTTCATTACATTTGAATCTAAATTTAACTACATGAAAATTGGAGATAAAATAAAATTGATTAGAGAAAAGGAAAGGAACTTCAATCAAAAATCAATTGCAGACATCATTGGAATAAATTTACGTTCCTATCAAAATATTGAAAATAATGTATCTGACATTACCTTTAACCGACTAGAGCAAGTAGCGAAAGCACTGGAAGTAACTACAACTTACATAATCAATTATGGAGAAAATAAAGGCAGCTTCTCCAATCAATTCAATAATTATGAAGGCAATAAAGGCACCAATATCATGCATCAAGGAAATGATATAGACACAATTCATAAAATGTATGCTCAAATGTTAGCCATGAAAGATCAAATTATTGAAAGTAAAAAAATGAATTTATTAGGTTATTAAAAAAATAAGTGACTAATAATTTTCCCTTCACCGCGTAAACTGATTATATAGTGCAATTAAAGCTTTAAACTTAGCCTTCATTGAAAAAATCAATAGGATAAACATTATCTCTTCAACCCATTTTTAATTTCACCTTTTTCACGGAACTGGATCATAACCATGGCCGCCCCACGGTGCACATCTAGCTATTCTTTTTATGCTCAACCAAAAACCTTTTAGTAAGCCATATCGTTGCAACGCAGTTTGTGCGTATGCCGAACAAGTAGGCTGGTAGCGACATTTGGATGGTCCAAGCCATGGCGATATTATTGCCTGATACGCTTTAATGACTGTAATCAAAATCCAAATAATTATTTTTTTCAAGGGTAAAAATTCAAAAACAAAAATAAGTCAAACAATTACGAATCGCTCGAATTATATTTTTTGGTTTACATTACAATGCGTCTACATTTGCAAAATATGGCATATACATTCGCTGTTTATCACTCCATACAAGATTTGCCAGAAGCATTTAAAAATCGAGTCCTGATTTGTAAAGGAATCGATATGGTTGAAAAAGCCAATGTGCCCAACATTCAAAATTATTATGTGATTACCTATGAAGGAACAAATGCAATCTACTTTGCTTACTTTCAATTATTATCGGTAAAGACTATCCACTTTAATTTAGGGGATAAGAAAATACAGCAACTCGCATTGTGTACTGTTGTGCAATTATTGAAGCCAACCTTATTGGTCGTTGGCAATTTATTTCGGCATGACGCTTTATTTTTTCAATACAATCAGAATGATTTCTCTCCCGAAAAAAAAGCAGAAATATATCAAGCAACTGTGGACCATATGGTTGCTTATACCAATGCATCTGGCATATTTCTAAAAGATGTCGATCCAAGCAATGCGAAATTTATACAAGCCGGCAATTCCTATACGCCAATGCTAGAAGATATTTCCATGGAGATGAATCTACCTGCGCATTGGTTAACTTTTTCTGATTATAAAAATGAGCTGAAACATAAGTATGTACAGCGTTGTAAGAAAATTAGAAAATCATTTAAGGATGTACAAATTCGAGAACTTTCACTAGAAGATGTTGAAAAATACAGTATAGAAATGGAGCAATTGTATTTGCAAGTCACGCAAAAACAATTGGTAAGCATGGGTATTTTAAACCCAATATTTTTTGTAGAAATGAAAAAAGTACTACAAGAAAATTACAAAGTGTGTGGCTATTTTTACCAAGACAGATTAATTGCATTCTCTTCTGCCATTCTTCATGACGATGAATTTGATATGAATTATATTGGATTTGATTATACCTTAAACAGTTCCTTAAACCTTTATTTTAATATTCTATTTTATTGTTTGGAACATGCTATTTCATTGGGGCGAAAAAAATTAGTTCTCGGACGTACTGCCCCTGAAGCGAAAGCAATATTAGGTTGTGAACCCGATTATCGTTTTAGTTATTACAAATTGAGAAATGTCATTGTCAACTGGTTTTATCAAATGGTTGCTGGATATTTTAAAGAGCAACAAGGAGATAGTTGGAAAGATCGGCATCCATTTAAAAGTAGTTATTATACGAAGGAAAAAAGTGCTTAAACTCTTTCATAAATAATAGCAGCACCTTGACCAACGCCAATACACATCGTTGCCAAACCATATCGTGCACCTTGACGTTTCATTTCATGCAAAAGAGTGGTAGAAATTCGAACACCACTGCAACCCAAAGGATGTCCTAATGCGATGGCACCACCATTGATATTTACTTTCTGCATATCTATTTTCAAGTCCCGAATACAAGCCAAACTTTGAGAGGCGAAGGCTTCATTCAATTCGATGATATCAAT
This sequence comes from Chitinophaga pinensis, assembly GCA_945878115.1. Taxonomy (GTDB): domain Bacteria; phylum Bacteroidota; class Bacteroidia; order Chitinophagales; family Chitinophagaceae; genus OLB11. The sequence continues at coordinate 22,259 of CAMDVD010000035.1, forward strand.
ATCGTCTATGGTCAAACCAGCGCGGTGCAAAGCTTTCAAAGTTGCAGGCACTGGTCCAATTCCCATAATACTTGGATCTACACCAGCGATTGCCATACTTTTAATAATAGCCATTGGTTCCAAATCATATTTTCGAACGGCATCTTCACTGGCTAAAAGCATGGCAGCCGAACCATCATTAATACCACTTGCATTAGCCGCTGTAACACTGCCATCTTTAGCAAAAACTGGTTTTAATTCAGCGAGTTTTTCTAGAGGCGTTAAACGAGGATGTTCATCTTTTTCAAACATCGTTTTTTTTCCTTTTCCTAAATTAATTTCTACCCCAACTAGCTCATCTGCAAATTTATGTTGTGCATCTGCCTGAACATATTTCCATTGACTTTGATAAGCAAACGCATCTTGATCTTCACGTGAAATTGCCCATTGCTTGGCTACATTTTCTGCTGTTTCACCCATGCTGTATGGATGATATAGATGAGATAGCGCTGGATTAATAAATCGCCAACCCAATGTGGTATCAAATATTTCAGGGCTACGTCCAAATGCGGTTTCACTTTTACCCATCACGAAAGGCGCACGGGTCATGCTTTCTACACCACATGCAATCATAAATTCTCCATCGCCACACATAATGGCACGACCTGCATCCATAATGGCTTGTAAACCCGAAGCACAAAGTCTATTCACGGTATTGCCACCAGTTGTAATAGGCAAGCCAGCTAAAAGAGATGCCATTCTCGCCACATCCCGATTATCTTCACCTGCTTGATTTGCGCAACCAGCAATCACATCTTCAATGGCATTCAAATCCATTTTTTCATTCCGTTGAATCAATGCTTTGATGGCAATGGCTAACAAATCATCTGGGCGAACGCTACTCAATGAGCCGCCATATTTTCCAATCGGGGTTCTAACGGCATCAATAATATATGCTTTGGTCATGGTCTTCTTTTAATTGGCAAATATAAGGGTGCTAAATAGGAATTAGGAATTAAATTGAATCGTGGAAATTATACAGTTCCAATTTTTTGTAGCAGATATTGAATTCGAGATTGTGTTTCTTCTTTACCGATTTTGTAAGCAATATCAAACACACCTGGTCCAAATTTAGCACCCACCAATATCATTCTGAATAAGAATTGTAATTCACCCACTTTAATATTTTTCTCTGTAGCTAATGTTTTAAATGTTTCTTCAATCCCTTGCATTTCCCAAGTGTCAAGCTGTGAAAATTGATGAATGAGTTCCGAAAAAAACAATGCTTTATCATCCGCCCATTTTGGTTTTATGGCATCAAAATCTATTGCTATTGGTGCTTGAAAAAAGTAAGAAGATTGCATGACAATATCATTTAAAAAAACGCATCTATCCTTGACAAGTGTAATCACATCCAAAAGAAATGGTTCATCCTTTAATGGTATATCGGCAGACAAAAGTATGGTTTGCATACTAGGCATCAAAGTCTTAGCTGGCAACCCTTTTATCCATTCATGGTTGAACCATTTCGCCTTTTCATAATCAAATTTCGCGCCTCCTTTATGTACTCTTTCCATACTAAAAGCTACTATCATTTCCTCTTTCGTAAAGAGCTCTTTTTCTTCGCCACTGTGCCAACCTAATAATGCTAATAAATTAATAAATGCTTCCGGTAAAAAGCCTAATTCTTTAAATCCTTTAATGGTTTCATTTGTTTTATCATCGTGCCAATCCATAGCGAACACTGGAAATCCCAATCGATCTCCATCACGCTTACTTAATTTACCATGACCATCTGGTTTCAGAATCAAGGGTAAATGAGCCCAATGTGGCATGTCATTTTCCCAACCCAAATATTTCCAAAGAAGAATATGAACGGGCACACTCGGCAACCATTCTTCACCTCGAAAGGCATGCGAAATTTTCATGAGGTAATCGTCTACCACAACCGCCAAATGATACGTAGGCATACCGTCTGCTTTCAACAACACTTTATCATCTACCAAATTCGAATCATTTTTTATTTCACCACGAATCATATCTGTAAAGGAAATAGTTTCATTTGCAGGCATAGAAATACGAATCACATAAGGTGTATTAATTGCAAGCAATTGCTTTACTTCTTCATTAGTTAATGTCAATGAATTTTTCATTTTCATTCGCGTAGTGTGGTCATATTGCGGCGAAGGATTTTGAGTGGATTTAAAATCTTCTCGCATTTTTTCCAACTCTTCTGTGGTATCAAATGCATAATAAGCATGACCACTTTCTACCAATTGTAAGGCGTATTGTTTGTAACTTTCTTTGCGTTCACTTTGTCGGTAAGGCGCGTGTTCACCACCTATATGCGGCCCTTCATCAGGAGATAAACCACACCATGCTAAGCAATCTACAATATACTGTTCTGCACCACTTACATATCTATTTTGATCTGTATCTTCAATACGCAAAATAAATTTACCTTGGTGTTTTTTGGCAAATAAATAACTGTATAATGCTGTACGCACACCACCCAAATGTAGCCCACCAGTAGGGCTCGGTGCAAATCTCGTTCTTACCTCTCTCATCATGTTTTGAATAATTAAGTCGCAAATTTAAAGGGATAGTCTGAGAGAAGCAGCAGTTTTTTTTAGGTGACGGTTTAAATGATTGGCTAAGTTATTCTATAAGCTGTTCTGACATTGCATTATTCCATAAAAATGAATTTGGGACTTTATACATAGTAGCAAAAAGGCAAATTATATAGGGAAGAAGGCTTCGCTTAAAGCGAAGCCTTCTTTTGTTAGTCGAATTCAATAATACATTTTTGAAGGATATTTAATGATTGCTCTCTAATATGAAAATTTTCAAACTCTTCTTTATTTCCAAACCAATGAATAACTTCATCTCTATTAAGTTTGGTTGGTGCTACATGTAAAAGCGATTGATAGGACGAGTGAGGATAATCTCGAAAATCATTTACAAATCCATGTTTTTGTGGGTTATGGTGAATGTAATAAATAAGTTCTGTAAAATAAGTTTCGTTGTCAACAACAATTCTTCTAAATGGTTCTTCAAAAAGGCCACCAGTCCTCTTGTGTGCTTTATTGATTGCTTGAGCATAGCTTTTAAACAAACTTGAAAACTCATTCCCCAAAATCCATGCAATTGATTTGTCTTTTTGATTATCAAGGAAGGCTTCGCTTTGAGCGAATCCTACCTTCTACTCCATCTTTTCCTTTCTAAATTCCAACCATGAATACCCAATCGGAACTATACAAATAATAGCAACAATACCGAAGAAAATTTGTGAATAGATAGGTGCCGGAATAATAAATGCCAATATAGAAATTAGCAATCCGCCAATCATCCACAAACGCCCACCCAATAGATGCGTCTTGCGCCAAACAGATTCACTTTCTAATGTCCATGGCGTACGTATGCCAACGAAATAATTGGGTCTGATTGCCTGAAAATAATTTCCTAAAAAGGCAAAGAAAAAGCCCAACAAAACGAACAGCAATGACATGTTCTTCATATCTCCAGATGCTGTAACAGACAGGATATACAAAGAAAGAGAAGTAATGAAAATACAAACAATAAATCTCAACTTAGTGTATAGATTTCCCATTTGTTCTAATTTCTTTTTTGGATCTAAATAAGGCAAGGCCTTAAAAATAAAATAGAATATAATACCCAAACTACATGGCAAAAACAATAGAAAATATTTACTCGACCAATCATTTGCAACACCATTGATATCAAAATGTGTGGGCACTTGTAGCGGTAACTTCTCCCATAAAGAATGCAGGTAAAAATAGGGTAAACATGCGAACAATAAAAGCAGTGTTTCTTTGATAGATAATCGCATGGTATTTTATTTTTTAAAAGTTAAAAGATATTGTAAGAGATCATCAATAATGGTCGTATTGATGGAATAAAATATGTATTGACCTTGTTTGACCGTAACCACCAAATTGGCTCTTTTTAGTTTATCCAAATGGTGCGAAATACTTGGTGCAGTCATATCAAAATTTTCTGCAATTTGGCCTGCGGTTAAATCCTTCTTCCGCAAAATTTTCAAAATTTCACGTCGCGTCGGATCATTCATTGCCTTAAAAATTGTATCCATAATTAAATAATTATACAAATGTCTAAATATCTAATTACAAAACAAAATATTTTTTTAAAGAAGGCTTCGCTTAGTGTGAAGCCTCCCCTAAAATCAGTGTATTGCGGCAACGATCGAATGGAAAGCACGCACCACATCCGCCTCGGTGTGGGCGGACTTGGAAGGAGAGCGTGTGTGCCGCCCAAATAACTTACTCTTCTCCGAGGTTTGTGTCCCCACAAACCTCAAAACATGCTAATATCATAGAATACAAATAATAAGTTAGTAATGGTTTGTGAAGACACAAAACCATGGCGTTTGCTAACGCCTTATAATTTTTTCGCCTTGGCATAAGTTGTCCACTTCTCCAATACTTGCAACATATCATCTGGCAATTCACTTTCAAAATCCATTTGTTTGCCAGTAGTAGGATGTATAAATCCAAGCGTTTTTGCATGCAGTGCTTGACGAGGTAAAAGCGCAAAACAATTATCTACAAATTGTTTGTATTTCGCAAAGACAGTTCCTTTCAAAATACGATCTCCACCATACGTTTTATCATTAAATAAGGTATGTCCAATATGCTTCATATGTACCCGAATCTGATGCGTTCTACCCGTCTCTAGTCTACATTCTACAAGGGTCACATAATTGAATCTTTCTATCACTTTATAATGGGTAATGGCATGCTTTCCAATTTCTCCTTCTGGGTAAGTATCGAATATTTTTCGTAACCTCTCATGTCGAGCAATATAAGTATCTATAGTCCCTGATTCTTCTGCTACGTCACCCCAAACAAGCGCATAATAAAGTCGATTTACAGTATGCTCTTTGAATTGTTCCGCAAGAAAATTAAGCGATTTTTCAGTCTTGCCAATCACCAATAATCCTGTTGTGTCTTTGTCTATTCGATGTACCAAACCAATGCGTGGCAAGGTTTCAAAATCTTTATTTTGTTGTTGCAAATAATAAGCAACTGCATTCACAACCGTTCCTGAATAATTACCATGTCCAGGATGAACAACCATATTATATGGTTTATTAATTACCAGAACATCATCGTCTTCATACACAATATTCAAAGGAATATTCTCCGGTATAATTTCTGTACTTTCTGGTTCACGAAATGTATAAGCTACTACATGATCTGCAGGTTTTACCTTATAATTTTGTTTTACAATTTTATCATTGACCGTAATACATTCATCATCTATCGCTTGCTGCACTTTATTTCGTGTGATGCCTGCAATTTTTGCTTGTAAATATTTATCGATACGCAATGGCTCTTGCCCATTCTCAATGACATAATCAAAAATGATATGCCTGACTTTTGGCAAATCCTCTTGTAATTCATCATCTTCCTCTTGATCATGATTGAGCAAAGTGGTAGTAGTATTCTTCATAAGTGGCCGAAGTTAAACCATTTATTACTATTTGTCGAAACCATCCTATTTCCATCGTAGAACTTAAACATGCTAAACTGTACTAAAAATGCAATGAAAATATTTTGGGCGGCGAACACGCTTTACGTTCCAATCTTTCTGCTTGCTTCGCCGCATAAAGGATTTTCACTGCAATCGTTGCCGCAATGTACAGATCATTGTATGATATGTTGTGGCGTTTTTATGATTAAAAATTAATGCTACTGGCATACATGCCGTATCGTATTTTTAATTAAAACAGAACTCATACTAGTTAATGCCGTAATGCAATTTTTAATAAAAATTAATGCCACTGGCATACATGCCGTAGCGTATTTTTATAAAAACAGAAATCATACTAGTTAATGCCGTAATGCAATTTTTAATAAAAATTAATGCTACTGGTATACATGCCGTAGCGTATTTTTAAGAAAAATAGAAATCATACTAGTTAATGCCGTAATTCATTTTTTAATAAAAATTAATGCTACTGGCATACTTTTGCCCATATGAGTAAATTGAAGCTTGCCTTTCAACATCTTGGCAGAATGGAATATCAACAAGCATGGGATTATCAAGAATCTTTGCTGCAAGAAAATGTAGACATTAAAAAAAGAAATAGAGAAAAGGAAATAGCAAGTAGTTCAGAACAAATGGAGCAAACTAAATCCCATTTTTTGCTGTGCGAACATGAACCAGTATTTACTTTAGGCAAAAGTGGTCATATCGAAAATTTACTCGTGAATAACGCTTATTTACAAGAGAAAGGAATTACTTTTTTTAAAACGAATCGAGGTGGCGATATTACCTTTCATGGCTTAGAACAAATTGTAGGTTATCCAATTTTAGATTTAGAAAGCCTCAAACCAGACTTGGTTTGGTATATGCGCAATTTAGAAGAAATCATTATTCGAACCTTAGCCGAATACGGCTTGCAATGCACACGCAGTGCAGGCGAAACCGGTGTTTGGCTCGATGTGGACATACCACACAAAGCCCGCAAAATATGCGCCATGGGGGTACGTACAAGCCGATGGATTACCATGCACGGGTTTGCATTAAATGTAAACACAGATTTATCTTATTTCAATATGATAGTACCTTGTGGCATACAACATAAACAAGTAACAAGTATCGAAAAAGAACTTGGCCATACAGTAGCAGTGGCAGAAGTAGAAGCAAAAATTAAACACCATTTTGCAGAAGTATTCGACGTAGAATTGGTAGGGCAATAAAATAATATTTTATCTGCTTTGTGTTTTGACAGAAATGAAATTAAACTATTTTAAGCTTAGTTTTGCGCAAATGATGTTCCATTTGCTATTCACCAAAAAATTAGGCATAAGCTGTTTTTTACTTTGCTTGTCCATGCCACTATTTGCGCAGAAATTAAGTCTTAGCCCAAAAGAAAATTTCAATTTCCGTGTAGATGACTTCTCTGTCATCGGTGCTTATCAGCAACTCACCGCTGTGTATCGAAAGCATAATGATATACCTGAAATTATTTTTTACACCAAAGATTTCAAAAAAGAAAAAACAGTTGCCTTAGATTTTTTGCCAGAACGTGCAACCGATATTCGTTTACTTTCTTCTGCCAATGGAATACTTCTTGTTTATCTGGTCAAAAAGGAGAAACGCAAAAATTTGATGCTGGCAAAATTGAATGCCGATTTTACTTTTACCGAACCCCAGATTATAGACAGCAATCCAGTAGCTAATTTCCGAGATGATATTGCCTATACCATGGAGGTTAGTGAGGATAAATCCAAGTTTTTATTTTATACCCAGTATATTGTGGAAAGCAATTGGGTTTTAAAAGCTATCGTTGTAAATGAAGCTTTACAAATACAATATCAAGTCAATCAATTATTGGATAATATCGATTTTTTTATTTCAGACAAAGCATGCATCACCAATAATGGAGAAATATTCATTCTAACAACGGATAGAAATAAAATCAGGGCTGGTGTAGATGAGTTGAAAATATTGGCTTGTAGCAATCAAAAAGAATTTAGCATCAACAATATCGCATTGAATAAACATACCCTCAGCGATTTACAAATGATTGCAGACAATACCAATCATTTAGCTATCGCCTGTGGCTATTATGCAGAAGCAAGATATAGTGCTCCTCGCGGTATTTTTGTTACCCAATTCGACATCACACAACAAACGCCAACCATGAGTCATTTTATTCCATTGGCAATGCAAGTGACTTCAAGTAAAACAGATTTACGCGACATGAAAATTAGGCACATCAGTTTGCGAAAAGATGGTGGTATAGAATTTTGTGCCGAAAAAACGTACCAAACTACCCGTACCATTTCTTCTATAAACCCGCTCATGTCAAGTTCTATGGTACCGATGGTGGAAAATTCACGAACCGTACAAGAATTCAATTATGATGAAGTGGTCATTTTTAATGTGAAGCCAGAAGGCGCTATGGCATGGACTCAAACCTTTTTAAAAGCACAAACAACTAGCGACGACGAAGGCAAATTTTCTTCGTTTGCCATGCTGCAACATCCATTGGGTAAGGTTTATCTCTTCAATGATTTTAGTTCAAAAGCAACTCGCTTAATGGCCTGCTATATTTCTGCAAAAGGAGAATTAAATATGAAAGAAATTCAAACCTCCGATGAGGTAGACGATTGGAATATCATGAACCGATTAGGCATTCAAGTATCTGCTGGAGAAATAGTGATACCTTGTATTACAAAAAATTATCTTTGCTTCCTTAAAATTAGTTTTTAATTCTTCTTTGTGATTCAACTGTTCAAACGTAATGATATTGCCTCTTCCATAGGCTTGATAGTGCTGACTCTCCTGACTAGGGTGCATCTATTTTTACATCCTCCTGGCGTACAAAGCATTTCCGATTTTAACCAAGGTCTTTTTTTCACTTGGCAAAGCTTGAAGGAATTCTATATCCATCATCCTGTATTGTATCTTTTTATTTCTACCATACTTTTTTTATTGTTTGCTTTTTATTTTAACTATGTCATGAATGAAGAAAAACTGTACCAACGCAAAAGCATGTTACCCGCTCTGGCACTCGTTTTATATAGTGCATTGGTGCCTTCCTTAACTTTATTCTCAACCGTATTTATAGCTAATATTTGCCTATTTATTGCATTCGCAAAATCATTACAACTATACCATTCACGGGCTTCCAAAATAGCCAGTTTCGATATAGGCATTTGGGTATCTGCTGCTTGCTTGTTCTATTTTCCTGCAGTACCCATGTTTATATTCTTTTTGATGACGTTGCTCATTTTGCGTTCCTTTTCTTTCAAAGAAATATTGGCTTATGTATTCGGCATCATTACACCTTTCTATTTCGCGCTAGGTATTGTTTTTCTCACTGGACATTGGCATTCTGTGATGCCTCATTTATTTCTGCATGTCTATTTACCATTGAAATTAATCTCCAATGCGCAATTCATTATTCTCACAATTAGTTCATTATTACTAGTAGTTTATAGTCTTTACTTAATCAATCTATCTGGCATAAAAAACCCGATTGCCGTACAGAAAAAATGGAATGTGATTATCCTTTATTTAATATTTTCCGTCCTGATTGGCATCTTTGCAAATATTTTCCCAGGATTGCCTTGGCTATTAGCGATTACGCCAATTAGCATTATTTTAAGTCAAGCCTTTCACAACCAAAAGGAAAAATATAATATATTTACATTCTATTTTTTAATTTCGGTCATTGTCATTGTGCAATGGCTCTTATAAACCAATACTATTTAAGCATGAAATTCGGAGTTGTTGTTTTCCCTGGTTCTAATTGTGACCGCGATATGGAATTTGCATTACGTCATGAGTTAGAGCAAGAAGTGATTATGTTATGGCATAAAGATAAAGATATCAGTGCTTTTGGCAAAGAAGACTGTATCGTTTTACCCGGTGGTTTTTCCTATGGCGATTATTTAAGATGCGGTGCCTTGGCACGTTTCAGCCCAATGATGGAAAGTGTAATAGCACATGCCAATCGTGGTGGAAAAGTACTTGGTGTTTGCAATGGATTTCAAATATTGTGCGAAGCTGGTTTATTACCCGGCGCATTATTATTGAACGACACCCAAAAATTTGTTTGTAAAAATGTATTTATCCAAAGTGAGAATGATGCATCACCAATAACAAAAGATATTAAAAATCAAGTGTTGCAAATTCCAGTGGCGCATGGCGAAGGCAGATATTATGCAGACGCACAAACGCTGCAACAATTAGAAGACAATGACCAAATTATTTTTAGATATTGTAATCGAGCAGGGGTAATCGGACAAGAAAATCCAAATGGATCAACCAATGCTATTGCAGGTATATGTAATGCTGGTCGCAATGTATTTGGTATGATGCCACATCCTGAAAGAGCCTGTTCGCCTACCTTAGAAAATTTAGATGGTCGTAAATTATTTGCCAGTTTAATTCATAATTAAAATAAAAAGCATGAAAAAAATAATACTGTCCTTGTTGATACTTTTTTGCAGTGCAATAGCGTTTTCCCAAAATATGAATCCAGTGAAATGGACTTTCTCTGCCACAAAAAATGCTACCAGCGGTAAATATACTTTGTATGCGAAAGCCAGTATTGAAAAGGATTGGCACGTATTCGCAACCGACCCTGGTGGGGATGGATTATTGATTGGAACACAAGTGGTAATCAATCCCAAATTGAAACTGAACAATCAAAGTGAAGTGCGTATGGAACGCAAACCCATTACCAAAGAAATGGAAGGAATAGGCATGGTCAACTTTTTTGAAAATGATGCAGTCTTCATGCTCGACTTCGATAGCACGAAACCTTTCAAACTTACCGGAACCATTACATATCAATGTTGCAATGACAAAATGTGCTTGCCGCCAACTGATTTACCTTTTACCGTAGAAATAAAATAAAAGTATGCAGAAGAAAATAAGTTTGTTGCTTGTCCTATTTTTAAGTTGCTATCAATTTATTGACGCACAAATAATTGCGGATCCTACCACTTGGACATTTAATGCAAGCAAGCTAAAAGACAATGAATATGAATTAAAAATTCATTGTTCTTTAAAACCTGAATGGCATTTATGGAGTTTAGATCCTGGTGGAGATGGGCTTCTGGTTCCTCCTTCATTTAAGTTTACTAAGAACCCGCAAGTTCTTATCCATGAAAAAATTAAAGAATCCGGGAAAAAAATTAGCAAAGAATTTCCTGGAACAGATGGCGTTACCCATTTTTTTGAAAATGAAATTACCTATACCCAAAAGCTAAAAGTACTTAGCAATACCTCCATTAAAGGAAATGTAAACTACCAAACTTGCGACCATTCTCAATGTTTAAAAGCCGTTGACCGAGCATTTGAAATAAAAATAACAGACGCTGGAGATGCAAAATTAGATTCTACAAAAGGAGCTGAAACTTTAGTAGATACAACACCACAAGCTGTAAATTCTGAAACAAAAATCGAAGATACAACGCACCCACTTCCCATAACAGAAACAATAAAATCCAATCAAACAAGCACACCAACTACAGTTAGCGAAGACCATCGATCTAATATTATTCTAATGCTGGAAGGCATGGGTGGTGGTTTACTCGCCATCATTACACCATGCGTATTTGCCATGTTACCTATGACGGTTAGCTTTTTTTTGAAGCGAACCAAAGATAGAAAATCAGGTATTAAAGTTGCTCTACAATATTCTATAAGCCTTATCCTCATTTTTGCTTTACTAGGACTTTTGCTTACGCTCGTAAATAATAAAAATATACTCTATGAAATTTCATCTCATTGGGTAACCAACTTCTTTTTCTTTATTATTTTTCTAATTTTCGGTTCTGCATTTTTAGGTGCATTTGAATTGACGCTTCCTGCCAAATGGAGCACCTTTACAGATAATCGCGCCAACTTAAATTCTTGGTCTGGTATATTTTTCATGGCATTAACCTTGGCAATTGTTTCTTTCTCTTGTACAGCACCATTCATTGGCGGATTGATTTCCGAAATAGGCAAAGGCGCAAAAATAGGACCATTGTTTGGCTTCACAGGATTTGGTATGGGCTTGGCTTTGCCATTTACTTTGTTTGCTATTTTTCCACAGTTATTAAATGCATTAAATAAGCAAGGCGGTTGGTTAAATGCTGTGAAAGTAGTTTTCGGATTTATCGAATTAGGATTGGCATTTAAGTTTTTAAGTAATGCCGATTTACAAATGGGCTGGCGATTATTAGATCGTGAAATCTTTATCGCCATTTGGGTAGTAATTTCTTTCGCAATGTCTCTTTATTTATTAGGTATTATTCGTTTTTCACATGATAGTGAATTGCCAAAAAATGATTGGGGCTTACCTTATCTTACCGTAACAAGATTGATGTTTGGTTTGACCACCATGGTATTCGCCTTTTATTTAATTCCTGGTATGTGGGGGGCGCCATTAAATGGTATGGGCGCATTTGTTCCTCCAATGGGCACCCAAGATTTTGTCATAAATTCTGGTGCAAATGTGTCGGGTTCAACAAGCAATATCCAGAGTGAAAATAAAAATCGTTATGCCGAAGATTTCAAAATTTACGAACCAGAAGTGGTGAAGAAAAATGGCATGAATACTTACTATGATTATCAAGATGCGTTAAAAGCTTCTAAAGAACAGCATAAGCCTATCATGCTTGATTTTACTGGTATTACATGTGTCAACTGTCGAAAAATGGAAACGCAAGTATGGAGTAATGAGGAAGTGTTTTCTCGAATGAAAAATAAATTTATTGTCGTGTCTTTATTTTGCGATGCAACCCAAGTAAAAATCCCAGAATCTGAACAATATGAATCTACCTTCTTAGGAAGTAGGGTTATGAATTTAGGACAAAAAAATTCAGATATACAATCCGCAAAATATAATTCTAATACCCAACCGTATTATTTTTTCATTGATGCAGACGAACATTTACTCGCTGAAAATGGATATAAATATGATGCAGACCCAAGCAAATTTGTAAAGCACTTGGACGTTGTTCTCGCAAAATATGCAGCCTTGAATAAGTAAAGAAATAGCTCACATTATTTTTTCGCCTTTCTATGCTTTTCTTAACCAACAGCCACAATATTTTTTTGGTTTGAATCTACCGTTCTTCCATTTTTTATAATCTGTGTAATCCTTTCATCCGTGTTATCCTTGCTCCTGACTTGACCATTCAGCAATTCCCAATGCACTCAGAAGAGTAAAAATATTGACAAGCCAAGGAAGTTCACGCACATTTCCACGCCATTCCTGCGCCAGTGTTTCGAGAAATAACCACAGAGTAACACTGAGTCAAACTCCGTGCAACTCTGTGAAAAAACTCAGTGCAACTCTGTGGTAAATTATACACATCTGTAAAAAGTATAATATGCTGCAAGCCTTGTTTATACTGTATCTCACACTAGTAGCACACTAAAATTATCCCCCCTCCCGTAATACGGTATTTTACAGAGTACACCCTTTTACGGGATTGTACAGCGTGGTATGCGGTTCTACATTTGTATCAGAAAAGCAAACAAAATGAAAAACGAAACACACATCAACTACAACAAAAAATATCCACCCTAGCGTCATTAATTTCTCATTCTAATACACTAACAAAAGCAAAAACAACATTTACAAACAACATTTACAAACAAAACAAAAATTTAAAATCATGAAAACTTTAATCTTCGCAATCGCAGTCATTGCCATCACATTCACAGCTTGCCAAAAAGCACCAATTACTATCCCTGCAACTACTACAGAAACATCTTCCGATGTTCTTCCATCAGGTGCACATTACTATTGCAATGGTATACAAGTATACCACCAACACGACATCACTAATTTTGGTTTACCACAAACATCTGTTGTAGTAACCGATCAATTAGATGGTGCTATGAACTATTACTATTTCGATAATAGCGACATGGCTGAAAGCTTCATTAATTCTGTTCCTTCTTTCACTACTATGCAAGCAGAAATCAAACAATCAAAAGCACATAGAGCATACGCAGTTTCTATTCATGAAGATGAATATGTAGCTGAACACGGAACTTCTAGTCCAGCATTCACTGCTTATTTGGATCAACATAAAACTCGTGCATTTCCAATTACTTTGTTCAATCTAATCAATTTTGCGCCAGCGCCAGGGTTTGCAGTTTTAGGCCCAACACCTAATTTGGTTGCACCAATTAATAACTTGTCTAATTCTGCGAAAGGTGCAGGTAATGGACCAATGAATGTTCATTTCTTTGACGCCATAAATTACAACCCTGGTCCAGGTGTATTTTTTGCTGTTGTAAATAATATTCCAAATTTATTTGCAATGGGTTGGGGAAATAGAATTTCTTCTGTGAATTTCTAAATTTGATAAATGGATTTAGAAAAGAATGGGCGCCATTTGGTGCCCATTTTGTTGTATATAGTAGTGTATTTTTAATTGAAAAATATTTGACACTATCTAACAGTTAGTGTGACCAAGGAAAATTTTGTCTAGACTACAGTACTTCGACTGCGCTCAAGTTCAGGTTCTCTTGATTGATGTGATTTTTATGATTTTCTTTTGGGGTTTTCTTTTGTTTTTTAAATCATGGTATTCATTCACATCTCATGAATCACAGTTCAGATAATAAGTAATGCAGCAGGCCGCTTTTTTTTACTTATTATTTTTACATCTTTGCAACAGAATACAACTACAAAAACCCTATTTTTACCCGATAGAAATTTCTACAAGTGCTGAAAAATTCATTTCTCTTCCATCTATTTTTGATATTCCTCGTGGTTATTGCCTTGCTTTTTTTGTTTTTTAATTCCTTAAACTGGCTTACTAATCACGGACAAGAAACCAAAGTGCCTGCATTAACTGGAAAAAAAATGAACGATGCAATCAGCCTTCTGGAAGACGAAGGATTCAGAATTGAAATTGACTCCACGTATCAAGCACAAAAAAAACCTTTAGAAATTTTATTTCAAGAACCAGAAGCAGGCGCAACAGTAAAAATAGGTCGTACTATTTTTTTAACCGTTAATAAAAAATCTGTCCCAACTACCAACATGCCTAATTTGGTGAACCTCTCTTTTCGAAATGCATTGCTTACCATGCAAAGCTATCGTTTACAAATGGGCGACACCAATTACAGGCCAGATGTGGCTGCTGGTGCGGTTTTGGAGCAATGGTATAAAGGAAAAAAAATACCGATTGGCACAGCTATTCCATTTGGTGCTAAAATTGATTTAGTCATTGGTGAAGGCTTATCCGATATGCAAGATGTGCCTAACTTGATTGGTAAAACATTTTATGAGGCGAAAACAATAATCGAATCTTTGGGTCTTACTTCCAATATTATTTGGGACGGCGCTATTACCGATTCAGCAAATGCTGTTGTGTATATGCAAACCCCAGAAGAATACAATGAACTCGATTTCAAGAATACCATTCTATCTGGCGACATGATCGATTTGAGAATTATGCAATCGCCTTCACAAGAATTACTAGATAAAAATAGATCTGGATCTCATAAATTATTAGGCGATGATTCCACCGATGTTTTAGTTGCCGATTCTGCCAAATTACCAACTCGACATAACATTCCGGATTCATTAAAAACGAAGAACAAAATCCCTGGCATGCATATTCCACAAGTGAATAAACAAACCCCTTTAAATTCAACTCCAAAAGGCGTGGACAAAAGCAATAAAGGCAAGGTTTCTACCGTTATAGGCAATCCAAAATCAAAATCTGCCATTCCCGCAAAAGTCGACACGAAAATCAAAAAATCGGACGACAATATTAAAAATGAATACGAATAATTGAAAAAAGTAATTTACATATTATCCATGTTACTTGTTTGTACAAGCCATTGGATACATGCACAAGAAGTTGTTGCACCCTTGCGATTCAATGCTGTTTTGCAAGGTACAAAATTTCAACAATTCAACACACCCAAAACCAGAGCGGTATTACCTTTCATCGATGATTTTTCCTACGATGGTCCTTATCCAAATCCGAATCTTTGGGAAGATAGTTTGGCTTATATCAACAATACAATGGGTTCCTTTCCGATTACAAGAGGTGTGGCCACTTTGGATGGATTAAATGCAAAAGGAAGACCGTATTATCCATATCAATATTCGTCCGGACTTGCAGACAGCCTCACTTCTAAGCCGATTGATTTATCAAGTTACACAGCTGCAAATAATATTTATTTTAGTTTTTTTTATCAAGCACAAGGTCTTGGTTTTGCGCCAGAAATGAATGATAGCT
The DNA here is from genome assembly GCA_945878115.1 of Chitinophaga pinensis. Taxonomy (GTDB): domain Bacteria; phylum Bacteroidota; class Bacteroidia; order Chitinophagales; family Chitinophagaceae; genus OLB11. The sequence goes on from CAMDVD010000035.1 coordinate 38,005, forward strand.
TATTCCTTTATTTCAAAAATAATACGAATGATTGGGTTCGTGTATGGCAAACAAGAGGTACGGGTTTACAAGTATTTAAAATTCAATTACTTCCAATTACGGATGCACAATATTTACATGCCGGCTTTCAATTTCGATTTGTAAATATTGCTTCATTAAACTTAAATGACGATGTTTGGAATTTAGATTATATCAAAATAGATGTCAATCGTAATCTTGCAGATAGCATCATGAATGACGTTGCATTTACCACAGAACCAACTTCTATTTTAAGTCCATATTCTTCTATGCCGTATCGTCATTTTATCGCCAATCAAGCAAATGAAAAGTCGCTTACACAAGATTTTACCGTTCGAAATTTATATCCAATTGCAGAGTCTGTAACCACGATGCATACTGCTACCGAGCTTATTTCGTCGACTTCAATTTCAAATGCAAGTTTGCCAAGTACAGCAATAGTTGCAAAGTCTTCCATCAATCAATCAATTCCTACTTATAATATCGCTTACACTGCACCAACTAATAAAAGTAAAGTCGTCATTCGCAATACCTATTTCTATGCACCAATCAACGGAACAGATAGAAGACAGAATGATACTTTGGTAAGAGATGCGGTGTTCGATAATTATTTTGCGTATGACGATGGAAGCGCAGAGAAATCTTATTTTCTGTTGCCTGCTTTTAATTATCCTTCCAAAACAGCCTTATCCTTTACCTTGAATGAAGCAGATACGATGCGTGGATTAATGATCCATTTCGGCGCACAAGTACCAACTGCTGCAGGAAAATATTTTTCTATTGTAATATATAAATCTCTTTCAGGAGGCACTATAACTACAGATTCCATCATTCAACAAGAAGATTTATTTCAAGTGCAATATGATAATACCATCAATGGTTTTTCGACTTATGCATTATTAAATCCTGTATTCTTACAAGCAGGAACTTACTA
>CAMDVD010000036.1 GCA_945878115.1 Chitinophaga pinensis
TAGCCAACAGGCAGCTGTTTATACGTTGTGAGTTGGTTAGAAAAATTGAGAAATATTGTACCTATGATGCCAGGTATGATAGAGAAAATTATGAACAGCAGCTCGAAAAAGCTATCTTAAGTTGACGCACATGCCTTTCAGGGCTTGGGTTTATTGCTTATTTTTTCGACGTTCTCTTTTCCTTTCCCTTTCTCATTTAGTAAGTGGTTATCATCCATATTAAGGATTAGTCGCCCTTTCAGGGCTTGGAGTTATTGCTTATTTTTTCGTTGCTCTCTTTCTCTTTCTTTTTGAGCTTCTTCTCTTTCCATTTCCTCTTCATCAACCACCACTTCAATTTTTTTGATAATTTTTCCACTTTGGTTGATAAGAAATTGCTTTTCACCAATTGCTACTAATGCGGTTTTTTCTTTCGTAAAGGAAGTCGCCATATCAAATTGTTTATCGAAGTTGCTTAAACCCTTTTGATTGATATAATGAAATTTCCCTTTTTCTTGCACAACGGTTAATCCTTGAGAAAAATCAAATGCATTGTCGAATTGACATGGAATAACTATTTCTCCATGATTATTGATAAAGCCCCATTTGCCATGCATTTGAACACGGGCTAAACCTTCTGAAAAGGAAAAAGAATTTTCAAACATGGGTTGTATTTCCCATTTCCCAGCCAAATTAATATAGCCATATTTATTCGCATACTTAACACTTGCTAATCCATTTACAAACATGCCAGCATCATCAAATTGTAAAGGAATAACTTCTTTCCCTTCTGCATTAATGAATCCACGCTTGCGATCTAAAATGACAAGAGCAACGCCGTCCACGAAATCACTACCTGCATCGTATGTAGGATTCACAATAATTTGGTTTTGATTGTCTTTATAGCCAACTTTTGCATGCTCGTAAAACCGAGTTAATTGTTGCGAAAATCCAGAAAAGGGAATAGAGACAAAAGAAATAATGGTAAGTACGGAAGCAATTTTAAAATGCATGTAATGGTATTTTATATTTGGAAGACTCTAAAGTAGGAATTTTAGTTTGTATTTTGCTTATTCCTTTTAATATTTTTCAACATCTGTTCCAAAATGGCTAAAATCAAAATGTAATGAAAAGGATAGTCTTTTGCTGCGGATGTATTGCGGCAACGATTGCAGTGGAAATCCTTTTTGCTGGCTCTGCAGCAAAAAGATTGGAACGGAAAGTCTGTATTTCGTCATTTTGAGCGGAAACGGATCCTGATATTTATCGTCAGGGCGTGCCTGCCGCCCAAATATCACAGTATAAATTTAGCTTCTCTTTTAAAATTTATTTTTCTTTGTAAAAAAGTAGTCATACAACTCAATAGACATCTTAATTGCAGCCGATTTCTGACATTTTAAGAATTCTTTACACACATACGATAATTTAGTTTGCTATTATTTGAAGTTTGCCCATTTGTTACCTATTTTTGTCACCTATATTTGTAAACAAGCCAATGATACTTTTAGAAGCCTTTAGCACACCAGTCAATTACTTCCCCATACTTATACAATTAGTTTTAGCCATCGGTTTCGTTGTAGTCATGATGGGTGCTACACACCTTTTAGGGCCAAAAAGAAAAACCACAGATAAATTAGAAAATTTCGAGTGCGGTATCGAGCAAGAAGGAAATGCTCGTCAACCATTGGCGGTAAAATATTTCTTAGTCGCCATTTTATTTGTATTGTTTGATGTTGAAGTGATTTTCTTTTATCCGTATGCTATTAATTTTCGCGAACTGGGATGGAATGGTTTTATAGCTGTGGTCATGTTTGTTGCTTTTTTCATATTAGGCTTTACGTATATCATTAAAAAAGGAGCATTAAATTGGGAAGATTAAGGATGTAAATTTTCCATCAAAACAAGCAGCTATAGACATTGCAAATTAAACCTCACTCAACATAAATTCAAAGCAATATCATTATCAAGTTCTTCATACAATTTTCAAATACGCAATCCAATTTCACTTTATAAAATATTTAAAATAATTCATGCGCCCTGTAACACATAACAACAAAGTCAAAATAGTCGAAGCACCTGCTGGTCATGGTGGTGAAGGTTTTTTTGCACTTAAACTGAGCGAAGCAGTTGGCTTAGCAAGAAGCAATTCGATCTGGCCGCTCCCCTTTGCAACATCTTGTTGCGGTATTGAGTTTATGGCTACGATGGCGGCTCATTATGATTTAGCTCGCTTTGGTTCCGAACGATTAAGTTTTTCTCCTCGGCAATGTGATTTAATTATGGTAATGGGCACCATTGCAAAAAAAATGGCGCCAGTACTTCGTCAAGTTTATTTACAAATGGCAGAACCTAGATGGGTGATGGCTGTTGGCGCTTGTGCTTCTAGCGGTGGTATTTTTGATTCGTATTCTGTATTGCAAGGTATAGACCAAGTAATACCAGTAGATGTATATGTACCAGGTTGCCCACCAAGACCAGAAGCAATCTTAGATGGATTTATGCGCATTCAAGATCTTGTAAAAAGTGAAGATATTCGACATAGACAAGGTGATAAATACAAGCACTTACTTAACAGCTACGGCATACAATAATTTATTCATCTTGTAATATATGACCTTGACAAACGAATTTATAGAACAAAAATTAGAAGGCAAATTTGCAGACCAAGTCAGCAATTTTATACTTCATTACGACATACTTACTTTTGAAACACCAGTAGAAAATAATTTAAAAGTATTGACCTTCTTACAGGATGATGCCGAATTAGGTTTTACGTATTTAAACGATTTAACAGCGGTACACTATCCAGACAGAATTGGCGAAGAACTAGCGGTGGTTTATATGTTACAAAATATTAAAACCAGCACTAGAATTCGCTTGAAAGTATTTACCCCAATCATAAAGCCAGATGTATTCACCGCATCCAATTTATTTTTAACTGCTAACTGGTTAGAAAGAGAAGCTTATGATTTTTTCGGTGTCAATTTTGTAGGTCATCCAAATCTGATTCGTATCATGAATGTAGATGAAATGGATTATTTTCCTCTCCGAAAAGAATATCCTTTGGAAGAGCAAACAAGAATTGATAAAGATGATGATATGTTTGGGAGATAAGTAGAAAGTAAAAAGTAGAAAGTAGAAAGTAATGAGTAGTTAGCTTATGAGAATTTGAAAATTTACCATTAACCATTAAGCATTTACAATTAAGTAAAAAATGAGTCAGAAACAAAATATACAATTGCCGGAAGGTTCGGTTGAAAAACAAACCACCACCCTAAACCTAGGACCAACGCATCCTGCAACACATGGTGTGTTTCAAAATATTTTGGAAATGGATGGCGAACGAATTGTGGATGCAGTTCCTACTATTGGATTTATACATCGTGCGTTTGAAAAAATTGCAGAACGTCGCCCTTATTATCAAATTACAACATTGACAGATCGCTTAAATTATTGTTCCTCACCAATCAATAATATGGGCTGGCATATGACTGTCGAAAAACTGATTGGTGCCACTTTACCCAAGCGTGTTGAATACTTGCGTGTTATTATCATGGAACTTGCGCGTATTGCCGATCATTTAGTTTGCAATTCTGTAATTGGCGTGGATACTGGCGCATTTACTGGTTTCATTTATGTGTTCGAATTCCGAGAAATGATTTATGAAATTTTCGAAGAAGTTTGTGGTTCTCGTCTCACAACAAATATGGGACGCATCGGTGGATTTGAGCGTAATTTTTCAGACATCGCCTTCCAAAAAATAAATAATTTCTTAAAGACTTTCCCTAAAGCAATGAAAGACTTTGAAACTTTATTTAATCGAAATAGAATCTTTATGGAACGCACCATGGGTGTTGGCGGCATTAGTGCAGAACGCGCTTTAAATTATGGTTTCACTGGTCCAAACTTAAGAGCTTGTGGAATTGATTACGACATGCGTACTGCTCATCCGTATAGTGGATACCAAGATTTTGATTTTAGTATTCCTGTTGGTACCACTGGCGATGTGTATGATCGCTTTTTAGTTCGCAATGAGGAGATATGGCAAAGTGTTAGCTTGATACAACAAGCCATGACGAAGATTGCTGACTTAGATCCGACTATTTATCATGCCGATTTACCCAATTTTTATTTACCACTAAAAGAAGATGTGTATACCAAAATGGAAGCGCTCATCTATCACTTTAAAATTGTGATGGGTGAAACCGAATTGCCTGTAGGTGAAGTCTATCATGGTGTTGAAGGCGGCAATGGCGAATTAGGATTTTATTTAATTAGCGATGGTGGCCGTTCACCATATCGTTTGCACTTCCGTCGCCCATGTTTTATTTATTATCAAGCTTATCCTGAATTAGTTAAAGGCAGTATGCTCAGCGATGCCGTCGTTACCATGAGTAGTTTAAATTTAATTGCTGGAGAAATAGATGCCTAATCCATTATTTATGATACCTATTCTTCAAAAAAAATAACAAAATAATTTCCATGTTCTCACAAGATATTATACAAAGAATCCAAGAAATCACTACACATTATCCAGCAGGAAAACAAAAAAGTGCCTTGTTGCCTGTCTTACATTTAATACAAGAAACAGGTAATAATTCTTTGACAATTGCTCAAATGGATGAAGTGGCTAAACAGCTCAGCATCACGCCTATCGAAGTGTATGAAGTAGCTACTTTCTATTCAATGTACAATTTAAAGCCCGTTGGAAAACATGTATTTGAAGTTTGCCACACAGGTCCTTGTATGTTAAATGGTAGTGACAAAATCGTTGAATATATATTTCAAAAGTTAGGCATCCGAAATGGAGAAACAACCGCTGATGGCATGTTTACTTTAAAAACGGTGGAGTGCTTGGGTGCTTGTGGATATGCCCCAATGATGCAATATGGAAAAACGTACAGAGAACATTTGACCCCTGCAAAAATAGACGCGATAATTGAAACTTGTCGAGGTAAATAATTTAGGGTTACACTACATTTTCAATAAGAATTATGCTGTAGCGTATTTTTTGAAAAAAAATGAATGCTACAGTGTAATGGTGTAGCGTATTTTTTGAAAAAAAAATGAATGCTACACCATGGGCGGCAGGCACGTCTTGACGATGAATGTCAGGATCCGTTTCCGCTCAAAGCATTGGAAACCGGACTATCCGTTCCAATCTTTTTGCTTCAAAGCAAGCAAAAAGGATTTCCACTACTATCGTTGCCGCAATACAACGACCAGCTAAAGAAATTATCCTATCCTATTAAAAAATTTTCTTTTACTTCTCCTCCATCCAATATACATTTACCTAAAACAATGGTATGAATTTATTACAACCTGCAAAATGGGTTGAATTATACGGTGACTATCTACTCAAATTCGCTTTGTTTAGATTGAACGATGTTGCACTGTGTGAAGACTTAGTACAAGAAACCTTTTTAGCAGCCTTGAAAGCAAGTGAAAATTTCAAGGGAGAAAGTAGTGAAAAAACATGGCTGACCAGTATTTTAAAAAATAAAATCATTGACGAGTATCGTAAAAAATCAAGGTCGAAAATTGTTGACGATGAAACGCAACAAGAAGAAACTGATTTTACTGATTTTTTTGAGAAAAATGATAATGACTTTGGCCATTGGCAAACAGAACAGAAGCCAATAGCATGGGAGAAATCTATCTTGGATAAAATGGTAACCCAAGAATACTATCAAGTATTAAAGAAATGCATGCGTAAATTACCAGAGCTCCAATTCAATTTAATACAAGAAAAATTCTTTATAGAAAATGACCCTAAAAATATTTGTAAGAAATATAACATTTCACAGTCCAACTACTGGGTTATGATTCATCGCGTCCATATGGTACTCCGAAAATGTATTGAAATAAACTGGGTAAAATAAAATGAAAATAGTCCGCTTCATCTCCATCAGTTGCAAAGAATCAACACAACTTAGTACCAAGAAATTGGAACAAAAACTAAGTTGGAAGGAGGCGATTCTATTACAATTTCATATATTAATATGTACACCTTGTCGTTACTTTCAACAACAAGTAAATGCTATTCATTCTTCTATTCGCAACCTGATTTCAAACGACAAGATTTTAAATACCAAACTCTCCGAAGAAAAAAAAATAGACATGCAAGCCGCCTTGAATAAGGCGCAGAGCGAAATCCCATCAAATTAAAATCAGTCTACTATAGGTATTTCTCTAGAAGAAAAATCCATAACTACCAGCACAGCTAAACCCATATAAAATAAACTGCCAATTTTATCTGCTTCTAATAGTTCACTAAAAAAGTTATTGATAAATAATGCCGCTATCATACAAAGAACCGACATGACTATTATTTTATGTTGTCGGTCTTGCAATCGATGGTAGGTCTTTTCTCCAAACCAAAAAATAAAAAAAATCAATATCGCATACAATATCATAGCAGGATAACCTTGCTCAACCAGCATAAATAAAAAATAATTATGGGTGGTGGATTTCTCTGGATTCCGACTCACCCAAGTACGAAAAGAAGTGATGGTATACGATTTATAGTAGTCGTAAAAATTATTGGGCCCTACACCAGTCAATGGGTGATCATTACACATTCGGATAGCAGCTATCCATCGATAGTAACGTTCAGCCGAAGAAATATCTGTACCTTGTATCGTTGCTAATAAATGATCCATAATGGATTCATGCATAATGGTTTTTTCAAATTGCGGTTTGAATTCCAAATACTTATTATTGGTTGACATCCACAACACACCTGCCAAAACCAAACCCATAAAAGATAACATGGCAATATGCGCCAATTTCCACCGCACACATACGTATATACATGCGCCAAATACGACGCCCATCCATGCTGCACGGGAGTACGAAAAATAAGTTGCAATTAATAAAACCGCCAAACAAGCAATAGCAATCATCCATTGCATACTCAATTTGCGTGACAACAATAAAGCGCCAAAACAAATAGGCACTATACAGGAAAGCATAGAACCGTACATAACATGGTTCATAAAAAATGGTTGTATAGGGTCATGTACATCTTCAAATCGAAATCCCAAAGCACTAAATCGCACAAGAATAATTACAGCAATAATGGACAATATTCCGACTATTATTTGCGCAGAACGGACAATGATTTTTGTTTGGCGAAATAATAAAATAGGCAAAAATAGAAATGGAATTAAGAACCAAACTTTCTTCGCTAAATACTTACTAGAAAAAAGTGGCTCAGGCGAAAAGACAACGCTGACTGCAGTCCAGGCAAAGGATAATAATACAATGATTACTATTGGGTGACTTACTATTTTCCGAAACGAAATAGTTGCATGATTAATCAATGCAATAAAAATAAATAAAGCGGTCAACAACAACATGAGCGGCACATCAGGAAAATCTAAATTAATATGCGCTTTGTCTTGTAAATTGAGGGAAAGAGGCAAAGAAAAAACAAGTAGATAAAATGGAATTCGAATATCCTTTACCGAAAGAATCAAAATGCATAAAGGAATGGGAAGCAAACAAACTATTGGTTGATTTAATAATAAACCAAGCACCAATAAACAAATAGATACGAACGCACCTACCATAAATTGGAATTTGGTATTTTGCCATTCGACCAATACCATGGCTTAAATCATTTTCGCTTTATGCGTACTAAATATATCAATGATAATAGCCATTAGTAAGCCTACAAAAAATGCAGCAAAAAAAGCAGTTAGAACATTTAGTGTTCTGAATGGTCCTGCTTTCGCTCCAAATGGAACAGCCCATTGCGTGACATGTATCATTGGGAATCCATCAAACTTAGCTGTTTTAAATTCACTGGACAATGAGGAATATTTTGCTCTATCCATCGCCAATTTATCTTTCATTTCCTCCACATTTTGCACTTCTTCCAAACCTTGTGCATACGCCAACCCACTTCCATGGGCTGTAGATGAAATTAAATTTTTACGACTCGGTGCAACCAATTCATACATATTATATTTCACGCGTAAATTCACTAAAGAGTCGGTATAAACTGCAAGTTCTTTACTGATGGAATCTTTACGTGTATCAATTGCCAAAGACAATTGTGTATTGATATGAATATAGAGTTCTCTAATTTGTAGGTCTACCCTATTCATGGCTTCATTCACTACATCTGAAGCGAGTTTGCTATCTTCATCGGTGAAATTCACTTCTAAATGTTTGAACCCAGAACGAGTGACAGAAAAATTTTTCATAAATCTCTTGTACGTTTTCTGAGCCGCATTTTTTTGTGTCGAATCAATTTTATAATGTTTTTGAATTTCGTATTTACCAATTAAATACGAAATAACATTGGACGAATTCGCTATAATATAAGCCCTGTCTACTTCATTTTCGCCACCAAACATGTCTATCCAATCTTGGTTTTCAGCTCTGAATAAATTAATTCGTCCGCTAATCACAGCTGATGAAGGAAAAAAAGCGCCGTAAGCTCTATAAAAATTTGGCTGTAACACAAAGTACAATCCAGTAATTAATGCTGCAGAAAAAGCAAAACCCAATAGATATTTTTTCCAACGAATACCGATTCGAACTACATCAAAAAGGTCAAATTTAAATTCTTGTTGTTCCATGCATTATTTAATTGAGCGACAAATATAAGGTTTCACACTTTGAATAGAATAAATATTACATATTCATGCAGGTCCATATTTTTAGTAAAAGAATAAATAGGATAATTCCAAGTTTATTAACCGTAATCTTAAATCATCTATTATGCAATATTCATGCACTGGAAGATTGCAATGGCGTATCTAAAATGTTGAAGTGAATGTAGCATTCGCAAATGGCCTTGGATAATTTTGCGTAAAAAAATGGAGTGGTCGGCGAACAAATCGTCCCTGTTTGAGACAGCCAGCCGCAGGCAGCTGGTGAGTTTGGACGATTTGCGCCGAGCACGAACATTTTTTAGCTAAACTATCCACAGCCTTGACTTTTTGGTTCTTTTGTGTTAAGACAAAAGAACAAAATGAATATTGGTTTCGACAATTAAATACAACAAAATGTTATAACTATATCTAAGTCGTTCGAAATAAATGACATCTATCGTTTGACGAAATCCATTATCGTTTTTTTATCCCACAATTTAATACCATACACCAAAATAATAAACAAGATCATATTGCTCATTACAGCCATCAATATGGGTATGCTCAAATAAATCATCCCAATATTGGTGCTTAATAGCAAAACAAAAAACAGAGCAAATTGCGCTATCCATTTTACTTGAATTTGCAAATTCATTTTTTGAATACTTTGATACATATACAACAATGCCAGGAGCCATTGTACCAGACAAGACACCCAAGCACTGGCTTCTGAACCATATATAGGAACTAGACAAAAATTCAAACCAATACTGACAATACAACCGACGCATGCTATTTTAATGAGCAAGACAATATTACCATTTGCAGTCAGTAAAGTGGAAAAAACATACATCAAACAATAGGCAGGAAAACTGGCGATGATATACATATAAGTCTGTTGCAAATGTTGACTACCATCATGGTATAAAAGCTGCATTATATTTTGCTTGTAGGCGATACTAAATGCGACTATGCCTAATGAAATTGGCAACAAAATATGTATGCTCGTCTTGAGAATATTATTCAACGAAGTGCCATTGTTTATCATACGGGAAAACATAGGCAATAAAATGCCCGCAAATAAAACACCCAACATATTTACGGCATCCAAAATTCTATAGGCCGCTGAGTAGTAGCTATTTTCCGTTGCGCCTTTCAATCGTTCTAAAATCAATGTATCACTTCGCATGTGTATACTCATCAACAAAATGAGCAAAGCATAAGGCAAACTTTGTTTACCCAATTTCATTATTTCTTTAGCCGAAAATAAATGAAAATGGATTTTTGTATAACGACGAATGGTAATCACCATGGCTGCGGTAATCGCAAGCAGATACGCGATGATTTGGCTATATACAAACCATTCAATTTTAAAAAGAGATTTGTAATTGTTTGAAAATAATAAGACCGAACAAATGAGGATCATAATTATTTTATCCAACACAGACAATAATGCATCCAATTTAAAATCATGATGCGCTGAAATATTACTTCGCAGATATTGCAGGAACGAATTCAGCAATTGCAATACACCAAGCCATATCAAGAGACGCAAAGCCTGCCCCGTATAACCGAATACATAAGCCATGATGAAGATGACAATTAAATAAAGCAGGGATAGAATACCCTTTGCCATTATCATATTGGGCAAAGCATACATCATTTGACTTTGATCAGAAGCGATATTTTTATTGTTAAAATTTGTAATGCCAAGGTCTAACAAAATATTAAAAATAATAGTGAGGCTGAGCAAAGCACCATACAAACCATAAGCCTCGTGGCCTACAGTCAATTGCACATTTCGATCTATTACAAATATCCAAACTGGTTTGACCAATACATTGAGCAATACCGTAATGAGTATATTGGATAAGAAATACTTTTTAAGCATGAAAATGTAAATGTAATCATTCGGTTTTTTAATTGAAATGGAAAGTTTGGAATAGGGAAAACTATACTGAAGTGAATAAATTATTGCCAATAATTTCTAAAACTACTTCTTTAGTATGAACAATAAAGCAAACGCTATACCTTCTCAACAATTACGGCAGTACCGTATGCCAATACTTCTGTAACACCCGCCATAACTTCGTTGGCATCATATCGCATATTAATAATGGCATTGCCCCCTAATTCTTCTGCATTTTGTATAATTAAATCGTAGGCTTCCTGACGGGCACGTTCGCAAAGGTTGGCATAGATAGATATTTTACCACCAAACAAGGTTTGTAAACCTCCAATAAAATTACCACCTATTCCGCGCGAACGAACAGTGATACCTCTTACAATGCCAAGATGTTTGGTAATTTTATAACCTTCTAAATGAGTGCTTGTTGTAACTATCATGGATATTTTTTTCCAAGATTACGATTAATATTTCAAAGACATAAAAAAGATGTATTCCATTTCAATACCATACAGAATGAAAAATCTAAATTAATCCCGCCAATTCTAAAATCCTGATAATCCTGATTCAGACATACTAAAGTATAAACAAGAAGTGAAACTAATCTGAGGCACTTCAAATTTTCCAACATTAAAATCTGTACATTTGCCCAACAAATATTTAGGCTATGTTACATACGATTGAAGAGGCTATTGAAGATATCAAATTGGGTAAACTCATTATAGTGGTGGATGATGAAGATCGTGAGAATGAAGGGGATTTTTTAACTGCTGCACGCAATGCCACGCCGGAAGTCATTAATTTTATGAGTAAGGTTGGTCGAGGATTAATTTGTACACCATTAGATGGTTCCTACTGTGATCGTTTGGAACTCAATATGATGGTAAAAACAAACACGGAATTACACCAAACGCCATTCACTATTTCAGTTGATTTACTAGGCCATGGTTGTACTACAGGCATTTCTGCGCAAGATAGAAGCAAGACAGTGCAAGCCTTAATTCATCCCGATACTAAACCAAGTGATTTGGCTAAACCTGGACATGTTTTTCCATTACGTGCTCGCAAAGAAGGTGTATTACGTAGAGCTGGACATACCGAAGCAGCTGTAGATTTAGCAAGACTTGCAGGCTTCGAACCTGCTGGTGTCATTGTAGAAATAATGGACGACAATGGTGATATGGCAAGGCTTCCACGTTTAATGGAAATCGCTGCAGAATATCAACTTAAAATTATTTCAATCGCTGATTTGATTGCTTACCGTTTAAAAACTGAAATCCTTATTCGAGAAGAAATCAGAGTAAATATGCCAACCAAATATGGTGACTTCGAATTAATTACTTTCAGAAATATTGAAACCAATGAATTACACCATGCCTTAAAAAAAGGAAATTGGGAATTGGGTGATCCTGTATTATTGCGTGTGCATAGTTCTTGCTTTACCGGAGATATTTTACATTCGTTAAGATGCGACTGTGGTGAGCAATTACAAGTCGCCATGCAAATGGTACAAGACGAAGGACAAGGCTTAGTGCTCTACATGAACCAAGAAGGTCGTGGCATCGGATTACTCAACAAATTGAAAGCGTATAAATTACAAGAAGAAGGCATGGATACCGTTGAAGCCAATTTGGAACTTGGATTTGATATGGATGAAAGAGACTATGGAATTGGCGCACAAATATTACGTCATTTGCAAGTATCCAAAATTAAACTCATCACCAATAATCCACGTAAACGTGCTGGCTTAATGGGTTATGGCTTAGAGATTGTAGACAATGTGCCAATAGAAATGCTTTCTAATCCGCATAATGAGCATTATTTAAAAACAAAACGTGATAAACTAGGACATGAAATCATGCGCTAATTATTCAAAATAAATTTTTGTATTGCAAGCAGAATTTTATTCCCAATCTCCGTTCAATTTCAACACTTTTTCGATCACATCTCTTACACAACCTTTACCTCCATCAAAAGGAGAAATATATTTTGAAATGGCTTTTATTTCCGGACATGCATCGGATGGGCAGCAAGGCAAAAAAACTTGTTGCATCGGATGTAGGTCTGGCATATCATCACCCATGTATAATGTATTTTGCAATACTAAATTTGTTGAGTTTACTAGTTCATGTAATTTATTGAGTTTAGCAGAAATACCTAAATGAATATCTTGAATACCCAAGCCTAATAAACGTTTCTGAATTCCTTCCCCTTGCGCACCAGAAATAATAGAAATCGTATACCCTTTTTTAATAGCGAGTTGCATGGCATAACCATCTTTAATATGCATGGTTCTTAATAATACACCTTCTGCATTTACCAACAAAGAACCGTCCGTAAGTACACCATCTATATCCAAAATGAAATGTTTAATACTACTAAACGGTTGAAGAACATTCATGAAATAATCGTTTTATTTATTTTCTACGCCATCGATATACGTAATATTTTTAAATGACTTACCGCTAGTCTCATAACGTTTCCATAAGCCGTTTTTATAACCATTTTTATATTCTCCTTCTTCTGTAAGTTGCCCCTTCTCATCAAACTCCTTCCACCAGCCAGTTTGACCGCCCATGGCATATTGCCCCATTTGTATCACAATTCCCTTTTCATTGTATAAAATAGCGCTACCATCTAGATTGCCATCGGTATAATCATACTCAATGGCTTTCTTTCCATTTGCATAATACCAAATGGTAGTTCCTTCACGCTTGCCCATTTTCATACGTCCGCTTTCCTGCAATCCGCCATCCGAAAAATAAATTTCCTTAAATCCATCTTCTACTCCATCGGTATAATAAATTTCTTTACCAATACGAGCACCTTTAAAATAAGCTCTGTAGGGTCCATTCAATTGTCCATCTTTGTAAGTAGACATTTCTTCAACATAGCCATCTAAGCCTATTTTCAAAATATTTCCATTCAGTTTTCCATTTCTATAAGCAGAAGTAAAAGCTGGAAAGCCATTCGGATGAAATATGGTCCAAACGCCATCTAGTTTTTTATTTTTTACATATCCTTCTTCAACTACTTTTCCATCCTTGTCAATTAACTGTAACATGTCAAAACCATTCATCGTGGTTTTAATAGTATCCAATTGTTGAATAGGCATTCTTTTTTCTTGAGAAAAAGAAGTCAGGCCACTCAATAAAAGTGGAATAAAAAATAGGGTTCGCATAGAACTTAAAGGAATAGAAGAGAAGTAAACAAATTGTTTATAAATGCATGCGGTCTTTTTTGCCTAAAAGTTGCTCCACTGTTTCCACATACATTTCATCAGGAATACAACAATCTACTGGACAAACCGATGCACATTGTGGTTCCTCATGGAACCCTTGACATTCTGTACATTTATCCGGAGAAATATAATAAACATCATCTGCAACTGGTGCTTGTTTCGCATTCGCATCAATTGTAGTTCCACTCATCAATGCAAAAGGATCTTTTACGGTCGTTCCATCTGCCATTGCCCACTCTACACCACCTTCGTAAATCGCATTGTTAGGACATTCTGGTTCACAAGCACCACAATTAATACATTCATCTGTAATTTTAATAGCCATAGTTTATAATTTTTAAAATTTAGTATGTAAATATAAAATGATTGTTGGAATTTCGTGACGAATTAGAAAATAAATCTAAAAAACAAATATGATTAGTGATCGCATTGAACTTTTATTGAAATTGAAAAATTATATTCTTGAAAATGACACCCCTTTTCAAGAAGTGAAACTACAGGCAGAGCGCATGAATGGATGGTTTACGCAAGAATTTATCAATAAGGCATTGGATACGATTTGCAACAACTATCTTGAAGAAAGTGAGCTTATTGTTTTGGCTTCCCAAATTATTCCTGTTGAAGAAAAGAATACACAAATGAAAATTGGAATTACCATGGCTGGCAATATTCCATTGGTTGGCTTTCATGATTTTTTATGTGTATTCCTCAGCGGGCATCCACAATTCATCAAACTTTCTACGAAAGATGAAGTATTGCTCAAGCATTTTATTTTAAAATTACAGGAATGGGATTCGAGCTTAAAAGAATCTATTTTGATATCCGATTTTTTAAAAGGTTGTAACGCTTATATTGCAACAGGCAGCAATAATTCCGCTCGATATTTTGAAAAATATTTTGCCAATTATCCGCATATCATTCGCCGAAACCGAAGCTCAGTAGCTATTCTAACTGGGGAAGAAACTACTGAAGAATTACTCGCACTTGCTGATGATATCTATATGTATTTTGGTTTAGGCTGTAGAAATGTTACCCAAATTTATGTTCCAAAAGGATATTCCTTTGAGCCATTATTACAAATTTTTAAAAAATATGAAGCATTACAACACCACAATAAATATAGAAATAATATTGATTATAATTTAGCTGTCTTTATTCTTAACCAACAATATTATATGAGCAATGATAGTTTGTTGATGATTGAAAATGATTCTATTTTTTCTGCAATTGGTGTACTTCATTATTCATTCTATACAGAGCTCCAACCTATTCTTACCTCTTTACAAACATCACCTGATGTACAAGCCATTATTGGTAGAGATTATATTACTTTTGGCAAAGCACAATTACCATCATTATTTGATTTTGCGGATGGTGTAAATACCATCGAATTTTTGAATAACCTTAATTAGAGAGTTCGTACATATTGAACTAGATTACCTAGTGCATTCTTATTTGAATGCACTAGGATATTAGAAACAGTGGCTAAATTAAATATATTTTGAGAATTATTTGGGCGGCACTCACGTCCTGACTGTAAACGTCAGGATCAGTTTCCGCTCAAAGCAGCGGAATACGAGCTTTCCATTCTATCGTTGCCGCAACGCAAAGCATCTAATGATTTTCTGTTTCATTACACATTTAGTTAGCCAAAACAGTTTGCTATTTTTCAAACAAGCACAAAAAAACTCACCTTTCGATGAGTTTTACAATATGTATTATTAGATAAAAAGCGATTAAGAAATTTTTTCCACTTGCATAAAGCTAAGTTCAACTGGCGTAGCACGTCCAAAGATTTTTACGACTACTTTCAATTTCTTTTTGTCTTCATTCACTTCCTCGATTGAGCCATTAAAATCATTGAAAGGACCATCCACAATTTTAACTGTTTCACCAATGATAAATGGTTCAGACATAGTTGCACCTGTATCTGCCATTTCATCCATTTTACCAAACATTTTGTTGACTTCACTTTTACGAAGCGCATCTGGTGTATCTTTTCCTAAGAAATTAATTACACCTGTAACACTTTTAATCGTCTGTATCATGTCATCACCTAAGCGACCGGTTGTTGCTTCCAAAAGTATGTAACCTGAGTAGAGTATTTTCTCACGCATTACCTTTTTACCACCAACTACTTTAAATACTTTCTCCACAGGACAAAGTATTTGGGGTATTGTAGCTCCCCAACCAGAACGGCGGATTTCTACATCTAAGTATTCTTTAATTTTCCTTTCTTTTCCACTCAACACCCTAAGAACAAACCATTTAGTTTCTACTTCTGGTGCCTTAGTTTCTGCAATTGCATTTGATAAAATGGAATTTTCAGGAAAGCTAGTTTCCGGGCTTGTCATTTCTTCCATGTTTTCCATTATTTAAAAAACTTATAGAAATTTTCGAATACTATTTCAGAAGAACCATCCATTAAAAATATTAGTGCTGTCAAAAGGATGATACTTACTAAAGTGATTAATGTAGACTGTTGCAATTCAGACCAAGTAGGCCAATTCACTTTATGAATTAACTCATCATACGCTTGTTCAAAGTAATTAAATAATTTAGTCATTTTGTTCTTATTTTAAAATGATGCAGATAATTATCTGCGAAAAAAAATGGCACAGGCACTAGGATTCGAACCCAGATCAAAGGTTTTGGAGACCTGCATGCTACCGTTGCACCATGCCTGCATATTATTGAGTTTCAAGTATTTAAACAATATTATGAAACTTTCAATTTAGTTAAAGATCTGTAGTTTATTTATTTTTTAGTTGCTTATAAAAAGAACAAAGTACCTAGATAAATATCTAAGTACTTTGTAAATTTTAAAAACACGAAGTGTTTTTGTACTAACTACACAGTACTTAGTACTATTTAATAATTTCTGTAACTTGACCAGCACCTACTGTACGACCACCTTCACGGATAGAGAATTTCAATCCTTTTTCCATTGCGATAGGTCCTATCAATTTTACTGTCAAACTTACATTATCACCAGGCATTACCATTTCAGTTCCTGCTGGTAATTCAACTTCACCAGTGATGTCTGTTGTACGGAAATAGAACTGAGGACGATATTTTTGGAAGAATGGCGTATGACGACCACCTTCTTCTTTGCTCAATACGTATACTTCACATTTGAACTCAGTGTGCGGCGTAATTGATTTTGGTTTACAGATAACCATACCACGACGGATATCGCTTTTCTCAATACCACGTAACAATAAACCTGCATTATCACCTGCTTCACCTCTATCCAATAATTTACGGAACATTTCAACACCAGTACAAACTGATTTCAAAGGTTCTGCATTAAATCCAACGATTTCAACCTCTTCACCAACTTTGATTACACCTCTTTCAATACGACCTGTAGCAACTGTACCACGACCTGTAATCGAGAATACATCCTCAACAGACATTAAGAAATCTAAATCAACTGGACGTGGAGGCAATGGAATATACTCATCTACTGCAGCCATCAATTCAGTTACTTTAGCACACCAAGCTGGATCACCAGCTAATGCGCCAGTTGCAGAACCTTGAATGATTGGTGTATTGTCACCATCAAAACCGTACATAGATAATAAATCACGGATTTCAATTTCAACTAATTCCAATAATTCTGGATCGTCAACTAAATCAACTTTGTTCATAAATACAACCATACGAGGTACACCTACTTGGCGAGCCAAAAGGATATGCTCTCTAGTTTGAGGCATAGGACCATCTGTTGCAGCAACTACTAATATAGCGCCATCCATTTGGGCAGCACCAGTAATCATATTTTTTACATAGTCAGCGTGACCCGGGCAATCCACGTGAGCGTAGTGACGTGAAGCTGTTTGGTATTCAACGTGTGCTGTATTAATTGTAATACCTCTTTCTTTTTCTTCTGGAGCTCCATCGATATCATCATAGTTTTTCTTTTCAGCCAAACCAATTTTAGATAATACGTCTGTGATTGCAGCAGTTAATGTGGTTTTACCATGATCTACGTGACCAATAGTACCAATGTTTACGTGGGGTTTATCCCTTTTGAAGGTCTCTTTTGCCATTTTATTCGGTTTTTATTTTTTTTGTTTATTTCTGTTTGAAATTTTAGGACTGCAAATGTAATTTAAGTTTTGATAATTTAAAATATTTTTATACGCTAAGTCAATTTTTTATTTCTACTTGAAAAATTCCTAAAAAATGTATTGGGTTAAATGGTTTATTCCATCCAGAAATTGTCCTTCAGCAAAAAATGGTGATTCCATGTTTACGTACTATTTTCGCAGCGCAAGAAATACCTTCATTGAACAATTAAAATCAAATATCGCCAAATGCAAATCAAAATAAAAAAAATAATTGAATCCTCCATCCAAACTAAGGAGCAAATATTGGCAAACGAATCTATGTTGCAAACCATCCAAGATTGTTGCCAAATAATTACGAATGCTTTTATGCAAGGCAAAAAAGTCCTCTTTTGTGGGAATGGTGGCAGCGCTGCAGACGCGCAACATTTAGCTGCCGAATTTAGCGGTCGCTTTTATACGGATAGAATTGCTTTACCAGCAGAAGCCCTTCATTGCAATACATCTTACCTTACAGCCGTTGCAAATGATTATAGTTTTGATGTTGTTTATGCACGTATGATACAAGGTATAGGCAATGAAGGTGATGTATTAGTTGGATTATCGACTAGCGGAAATTCTAAAAATATAGTAGAAGCATTTAAAGCAGCGAAAATAAAAAACATGGTAACTATTGGATTCACTGGTGCTTCTGGTGGAAAATTAAAAAACATAAGCGACCATTTACTCAATGTACCTAGTGAGGATACACCTCGAATTCAGGAGGCACATATTATGTTGGGACATATCATTTGTCAATTAGTGGAAGAAAATTATTTTGCCTAATGCTTGCTGACTGTATTATACTCGCTGGTGGCATGGGTACACGATTGCAAAGTGTATTGATCGATAAACCAAAATGCTTGGCAGACATCAATGGCAAACCTTTCCTCTATTATATTTGTCAACAGCTCAAGAAATTCAATTTCAATAAAATAATTTTTTCCGTAGGATACCAAAAGGATATGGTAAAGGATTATGTTTTGACCCATCGTGATGAATTTAATTTCACATTCGAATTTGCAGAAGAAGATGAACCACTTGGAACAGGCGGTGCTATTTTACATGCACTCTCCTACTCACAGACCGAAGATTTTTTTGTAGTCAATGGGGATACATTATTTGATGTGGATTTGGAAGAAATGCTAGCTCTGCAACGAGCCCAAATGAGCGATTGTACATTAGCCCTAAAACCAATGCAACATGCTGATCGATATGGCTTAGTTCATATGGATGAAAAACAAGTAATAACAGGATTTGAGGAAAAAAAATTAGGAGCAACCGGACTTATAAATGGTGGTATCTATTGCATATACAGAAATTCCTTTTTAAATATTCCTTTTCCAAAAAAATTCTCTTTTGAAAAAGACTATTTGGAAGCCATGATTAAAGAACGAGAGATTATAGGTTATAAACAAGATGCCTATTTTATTGACATTGGTATTCCTGAAGATTATCAAAGAGCTCAACTAGAAATTCCAGCCCTATTTACAAAAGAAAACAAATGATAGATTTTACAAGCCTAATTGATAAAACTTGGACACTCTTTTTAGATAGAGATGGTGTACTAAATATAGAAAAGAATGGAGATTATATTCGGAATGCAGATGAATTTGTGTTGTATAATAACACGTTGGAAAGCATTGCAAAATTGAATACTTTATTTGGCAAAATAATAATCGTTACAAATCAACGAGGAGTAGGCAAAGGCTTGATGACCAGCAATGATGTCATTCAAATTCATGCACACCTGGATAATTTGTTGGCTCCTGTTGGTGGTCAAATACATGCATACTATTTTGCGCCTGATTTAGATCCCAATGCACCACATCGCAAACCCAATACAGGCATGGGATTACAAGCAAAACTAGATTTCCCAGATATTGATTTCAGCAAATCCATTATGATTGGCAACAACCTATCCGACATGGAATTTGGGAAACGTTTGGGTATGTATACCATGTATGTTGAAACGACTAAGCCTCTTGACATGCCGAATGAATTGGTCGATCTAAAAATGGATTCACTAACGGCTTGCTATAATGCTTTTCTTCAATACGGCAACAAATAAACAATCTGCTTTTCTTTCCGTTCCATTGATTAATTGTGCACTAACCATATCAACTAGATTCTCCGACTTCAATCGCTCAATTATATTTTCATTTTCTGCCGCAAACACAGAGCAAGTTATATAAAACATATATCCGTTGGGCTTCAAATAAGATATGGCATTCTTTGCAATGGTATATTGCTTTATTTGAAAGTTGCTTAATAATTCTTCATTAAAAAAATAATATTGCTCAGGTGAACGAGCCCATGTACCAGAACCACTGCATGGTACATCACAAATGATATGATCAAATTTCTTATTGGTAAAACCCAAAATGTCTTTCGTCAAATCTAACACATGGGAAACATATTTATCGCCATAAGCATATTGCTGCATTCTAGTATGCAAATTATTTAATATAGCAGGACGAATATCAGAAACAGTTAAATCTATTTTACTATTTTTATCCAACAAACTGATAGATTTACCACCGCTAGCAGCACAACAGTCCCACCATTTTTCTGATGCTATAGGATGCCAAAAATCACCCGTTTTTTGTGATGACCAATCTTGTATGACTATATCACCAGCAGGAAACAAATCGCTTAATTTGGTATCCACATCAAAGGATAGACAAGTATCGGACTCTTCGGTATAGGTAATTTCTTTTTCTTTTAATTTCCGAATGATAGATTCTTTATTTTTACGAATGCGAATAAAAAAACGTGGTTGCGAAAACAAATTTTGCAAATAATCATCGACAGAAATACCATCACTGCATGTGTATGGCATGGTAAATAAAATTTGATAATTCTCTTCTATCCATTTTCTGCGTGCCATAAAACTGGAATCGTAAAGAGAAGCCATGTTTGCATTCGTCTTTTCAAAAAATAATAAGGGTAATCGTTTGGATAAAAAAGCGCCAATTAACATCCTTTCTTTTACAGAGAGAGTGGTATCCTTTCTTCCTAAGCGGTAAATGCCATAAAGCAGTTCGGCAATAAATTTCCTATCTCGCGAACCGAATTTTTTATTCTGCTTAAAATACTCTTTTAAGAATATCGGTAATGGCTTTTGCAAATCATATTGTTCATATAAATAAGCTGCAGTTTGAAAATAAGACTCTACATACATAAGGCAAAAAATTATGCCAATTCCAACAATTGTTTCGCAGGCGTTTTACCAGAAAGTAGAGCAGTTGGATTTTCCAATAATTCCTTCACTCTCACTAAAAACCCTACACTTTCTCTGCCATCAATAATTCTATGGTCATAGCTCAAAGCCAAATACATCATTGGTCTTATCACGACAGCACCATTAATCGCCATCGGTCTATCTTGAATTTTATGCATCCCTAAAATTGCAGATTGAGGAATATTAATAATAGGTGTACTCATCATAGAACCAAAAATACCACCATTAGTAATGGTGAAAGTCCCGCCAGTCATTTCTTCGATTGTCAATTTATTTTCTTTCGCTTTTGTAGCTAGTTCAAAAACTGACTTTTCGATATCCGCCATGCTCATACTTTCTGCATTTCGAATCACTGGAACAACCAATCCTTTTGGTGCGCTTACTGCGATAGAAATATCACAATATTCATGATAAATAATTTCATCCCCATCAATATAAGCATTCACTGATTTCCATTCTTGCAAAGCGATAGTACATGCCTTGGTAAAAAAACTCATGAAACCTAATCCTACGCCATGCGTTTGTTTGAAAGCATCTTTATAGGTTGTTCTTAATTCGATTATCGCGCCCATATCTACTTCATTGAAAGTAGTCAGCATAGCAGTACTATTTTTTGCTTCCACTAATCTACGGCTTATCGTTTTGCGTAGATTGCTCATTTTCTTTCTATCTTCTTTGCGTACATCAAGCTTTGCATGGGCTTGAGACTCTTGATTTTCTATAGCCTGCAACACATCGCTTTTAGTTATTTTTCCAGATGGGTTTGAACCAATCACTTGGCTAATATCCACCTGTTTATCTGCAATAATTTCGGCAGCTAGTGGCGTTGTTTTAAACTCCATATGCGTTTGAACCGCAGGCGCAATCACCTGCTCTTTAGGCATAGTTACTCTTGGTACTTCCATTGGCTTCGGTACATCCATTGGCTTTGGTACTTCTTTGCTTGATGTTGTGGAGGCAGCAGGTCTTGCTGCTTGCTCGTCAATGCTACAAACTAAATCCCCAATTTTTAAGGTATCCTCTTCTTTTGCAAACTGTTTCAATATACCTGCTTGTTCTGCATTGAGTTCAAATGTTGCCTTCTCGCTTTCCAATTCACAAATCACTTCATCCCTCTCAACCCATGTGCCATCTGCCTTTGTCCACTTTGCCAACGTAACTTCACTAATACTTTCGCCTACAGTTGGCACTTTAATTTCTATCATTTTTGATTTTTACTTTACTTGAATGTTGTGCGCAAATCTCGTTAAAAAAACTGAAAGTAGAAAGTAATGCGTAATTAGTAATGAGTAGTTGGTAATGAGTAGTTAGAATTTGGCTTTGGGCTTTACAAATTACCATTTTCAACCAAGAATCAATCCATACACAAGTACAAATATTATTCAGCTAGTCGTTTCAATTTACTTTTATACATTTCACTTGTAAATAAAGTATCGAGTTGTGTATAATTTTCAAAATCATACACATTACCTCTAAAATATTTGATTAATGAATATCTCGCGTAAGGGGTCTCTACATTTTGTACCAATGCCGATAATTGTGCTACAGAAATACATCCCGTCAATGCTGTTCTTTTTGCAATATTAAGTTTTGATTCTTCATCTGGCTTTGACTTTATTTTTTCAACAAATGAGGCAATTTCCATGTCCGAAGCTTTCGTAGAGCAATCCACTTTCTGCACTAATTCACTTCTTAAAACAGGCTCTACTTTTGGAATTGGCGTCGAAACTTGTTTAGTTATGATTGTATCCGCTTTCTTCAATTTCTCCTTACTTACAATTTTCGGTAAGGTATCTACATTAACTTGCGCTTTTGTTGGCGGAGGCTTCCATTCCGTAGTACGATTCGGGATTACTTTCACCACCTTCAGGCTATCCCTTTGTATGCCAACATCACTTCTATTTACAGAAACTTGTTTCAATGGAGCAGGCTTTACAACTTTAGTAGGCATTTGTTTTTCCACATGCTGTGCAGTTGCTGTTGGTGGCACTATATGCTCAATTTGCCTTCTGTTGTTTCTCCATCTTAACCACTTTCTTTTTGTCCTTTCCACTTTCGGAATGGAAACAATGGAAGTTGGATTATACAAAACGAGCTTATTCGCAACAGTAGACAAAGGTGAAGACGAAACAGTATTTGCCTCCACATTTTCGCCTGTATTCACTAAATCCATTAAAAAGAATTTGTTCTCCTTTGTCTTTGTCAATTTAAATCCATAACAGGAATTAGGCAGAATATCAACTACAAAAGTTTGAACATCCGCTTGTCCATTTTTAAAAATGAGATCTATCGTTTGTTCACCTGCAGATTCAAAGGTTAGTATGGTATATTGATTGCCATCTAGTTTTATTTCTTCATTATTCAAAAATAAACGGCATGGCATATTTTTGATTCCTTCAAAATACATATACGCGTTTTGCGCTTGCAATTTATTTACAAGGAAGCCACAACAAAAGAACGTGATTAAGGCAAACATTCTCATCTTTCTATATGTATTTCTAGGGGTAGTTATTCTTAGACAAAACTAATCAACAATTCGCCTTTTTCAACAGCTTGTTTTTCAGTTACATCAATCGACTTAATCACTACATCTGAAGGCGCTTTAAATACATTCTCCATTTTCATTGCTTCCAATACCAATAAAGGTTCGCCTTGTTTGACAAGATCTCCAACCTTTGCAATAACCTTCAACACTAATCCTGGCATTGGCGATTTTAAGTGATTCACCTTTTTAGTTAGTGATTGCACAATGCCTAATTTATCTAATAAAATATCTACAGGCTCTTTGATTTGAACTACTATTTTTTTTCCTTGTACACGTAAAACCACTTGCTTGTTTTCCAAATCAATTTTCACTACATCCGCAATGATTTTTTTGCCATGCATCGTAAAAAAATACGCATCTTTTCCACCAAATTCTAGTGTACATTCTTGCGCCGAACCGTTTACAACCGTTGTTGTCCCTAATTCTATATCAAATAGAGAATCTTGAATAATTGCACTATACATCTTATTGTCTTTTATTCATCACACCCGAAATACCAGCAAGCGTATTCACTTTTTCGCTGAGCGATTTACCCAATTCAGGCATACCATTTTGGTTGGCTTCATTTGCCAAATAATTCATAGCCGTCAATTCAAATTGCACATCATCTTCTCGGAATGACCGTTGCGTTTCACTTAAAGATTTCATGTAATTTATTTCGTCTTCCGTAAACTTCATCAGCTTGTCTGTGATCATTTTCGCTTCTTCTTTACCTCCAGCTTTGATACATGCATCGCACAATAATATCATAGACTTGTCTTCTTGCGTAATGACATAAGGATAAGATTTATCCGAAATCATTTTCAGTACATGATTAATCACTTTAAGCGCATCGGCTTTACGATTATTTCGAATTAAATGATCTGCCAATTGAAATGCCAATACTCTAGGCGTATTCAACATTCTACGGTTTGTTTGATCATAATATACAGTCCCTTTATCGGCATTACCATACATAAATTTATTCATGATTAAATCAATACATTTTTCGGTATTAATTCGTTGCGGTGCATTGGCAGTAGAACCTACAGAACGCACTGGTACTAGTTTATACGCCAATCCTTCTAATTGCAAATATTCTTGTAAGCCTTCATAATGGTCAGGGTCAATAGAATTTGCAAAATAAATCGGACGCTTCCAAGCATTCGCAGCCAATATATTCAATATCGCTAAGTCATTTTTGTAGGCTACATTTTTAGGCATTGTAAATTGAACTTGGTCAACGATAACCGATGTATCACCTGGTGCTAAAACACCATTTTTCTTAATCAGTTCTTTATCTACAGGAATGAAAAAGTTTTTCACTGGAAAATAATTCACTCGATTTTCATCCATAGAAGGTAATGTAGCACCACTCGCATCGCTAGTAATAAAATTAATTATTTCGGTAAGGTTTACGTACTTGTCTTGCGCAATGGTTTTGGTATCATTGTATTGTACATAATTTCTTTTTTCACCACGATATTGTTCTGGTTTCCAAATCATATCTATCGGACCCGATTTATTGATGGCATAATGTAATTGATCAATATACCAATCAATACCTAACAAACTAATATTGATAATACGTACATCAGGTCGCATACCTTCCACTTCCTGTGCATACCATAATGGGTAAGTATCATTATCCCCTTCCGTAAATAAAATCGCATTCGGTTCGCAAGAAGACAAATAATTATTTGCAGTTGCTAATGGTAATGTTTTTTGTGAACGATCATGATCATCCCATTCTTTACTTGCCATCAATGCTGGTACTGCAAGCAAACATAATGCTGTGGCTGCAATGGAAGACATGGCGCCAAGTTTTAATTTTTTTAACCAATCGCTCACCATCATTACTCCCAATCCTATCCATATTGCAAATGCATAGGTAGCACCAGCATAAGCATAATCACGTTCACGCGGTTGAAGTGGCGTATTATTCAAATAAAGAACGATAGCCAAACCAGTAAAGAAGAATAATAAAAAGACGATAAATGTATTACGTCTGTCATTCATGTATTGAAATACAAGACCTAACAAACCTAAAATAAATGGCAAGAAATACAAATCATTATGCGCTTTACTATGCTTGAATGCATCCGCCATTTTATCGATATCCCCTATTCGGCCTTGATCTAAAAATTTGATGCCCGACATCCAATTACCATTCTGTGGTTCGCCCTGAATATTTTGTACATCATTTTGTCGACCTATATAATTCCAACAAAAATATCGCCACCACATTTGGTTCACTTGATATCCCATAAAAAACCTCAAATTATCTGCGCCACTTGCCTTGTCATTTTCTCCAAGCCCTAAATAGTTTTTATAGAAATTGCCATGGTTAGGGTCATTGCCATCCCAAATACGCGGGAAGAAACGAGTCTCCCCATCTTCATATACATATTCATCTTTCTTTTCTCCTGTTTCTTCATATTTTTTTGGTCCTTTCCAATATTGCATGGTACCATCTTTCATTACCACATGGCCATCTGAACCAAACTTAGGTCTTGAATTATAATCTGGCCCAAACACTAAAGGCACTTTCCCATATTGATCACGTTGCAAATATTTAATCAATGAAATAGCATTATCTGGATTAGTCATATCTATTGGCACATCGGCATTTGAGCGAATAATGATTTGAAAGAAAGAAGAATAGCCTATCATTAAAAAAATCAAACAAAGTGTTCCTAATTGTACAAAATAATGGTTCGTTTTTCTAGACCATTTCAACAAAACAAAACAAGCAATGCCGATCAAGAAAATAGTAAAAAATACACCACTATTAAAAGGCAAACCAAAGGAATTGACAAATAAGATATCCATTTTAGAAGCCATGATTGGCACATATTGTATTATGCCAAATTGAACAACAGCTGTGATAATACATCCAACAAAGAATGCCTTAACCGTTCCCCATGTGCTCACTTCAAAACGTTTGAAATAATAGACCATGACGATAGCAGGAATAGTCAATAAATTCAATAAATGCACTCCAATCGAAAGCCCCATAATGAATGCAATCAATACTATCCAGCGATCTGCTCTTGCATCATTATCGCTGGTAAGACGGTCTTCCCATTTCAAAATAGCCCAAAAAGCCAAGGCAGTTAAAAATGAAGACATCGCATACACCTCACCTTCCACAGCGGAAAACCAAAATGTATCCGAGAATGTGTAAGCCAAAGCACCAACAATACCGGCACCCATGATTTTTATCAAATTAGATTGGTCTATTTCTTCACCATTTTTTATAAGTATGCGTTTAGCGAAATGGGTAATCGTCCAGAATAAAAATAGAATACAAAATCCACTAGAAATAGCGGATAAGGAATTCGTCGCTAACGCAGCATTTTTCATACCTACAAGAAATACGATTATCCTGCCTATCATCAAAAATAATGGCGCACCAGGAGAGTGTACTACTTCTAATTTTGCAGCACCTGCGGTAAACTCACCGCAATCCCAAAAACTAACGGATGCCTCTTTAGTCATCATGTATACGGCACAAGCAACGATGCAAATAACCCAGCCAACGATATTATTTATTCTGTTATAATTCATGAATTTTATTTTAAAGTAGGCAAATATAAAAAAGGATAGTTAAGAAAAGGATAAACTTAAAAGTTAATTAATGTGAAATACTAACAGCTTTCGCTAAATAGTTTGATAGGCTATTCGTAAATGTTAGATTAGTATTAAATCGAATCGTACTTTTTTGTAAAAAATAAATGCTTCGGGTTTATACTTTGACACGAATGAAAATTATTAAAAAAGGTAATATTGGTTTGAAACCATTACTCCTTTTAACGAATATGGTTTGAGAAAAAACCGTACATCTACTCAATAGTGGCTATACACTTGAGTTCTATGGCAATTGGTGTTGGCAAACTATTTATTTCTACTGTTGTTCTACAAGGTTGTGCAGTTGTAAAATACTCGGCATACAATTTATTGTAAGTAGCGAAATCGCGTTTCATGTGCACTAAAAAAACAGTGACATCAATTAAATTCTCCCATTTGCTTCCGCTTTCTTCCAATACGATACGCACATTCTCAAATACAGATTTACATTGGGCTTCAAAATCGAAGGTGATAAAATTTCCATTTTTGTCTAAGCTAAGTCCAGGGATTTCATTTGTGTCGGGTGTACGCGGACCTATACCTGAAAGAAATAATAAGTTGCCCACTCGTCGAGCATGCGGGTAAGCACCAACAGGTACAGGTGCTTTGCTGGTAGAAATAATATTGCTCATGGTAAAAGAATAATTTTAGGCTGTAAATGTAATATACAAGAACCAAAAGCAAAATAAATACTAGAGTAAGAACGAATCATTATTGGAACTTTCAAGCTTAATATATTTCATCATTTAATTTGATGACTAATTAATAGACTCCCACTATTGAATAATTTTATCAAACAATATAATTAGGAGTAAGGTAAATTAACTTTAAAGTTTGTTTGCAATTGAACAAATAACAAGAATAATAGAAACTAAAAAAATCTATATTTGCGCCATCATTACTTCACAACAGGAGATGATTATTAAAGAAGCCGTAAGGCGGTTTTCGCCTACCTTGGTTGGGATTTTTGGCTCTTACGCAAGAGTTGAACAGACAAGCAATAGTGATCTTGATATTCTAATCGACTTTAATAAAAGCGTCAATCTTATTGAATTGATTGGATTGGAACAAGAATTGAGTGAGTTATTAGGAATAAAAGTTGACCTAGTCACAACTCGATCTATCAACCAGAATTTGAAACCTTATATTCAAAAAGATTTGGTAAGAATAGTGTGATGCAAAAGGATCCAATTATATTTTTAGAACATATTCATGAGTGTAATACCCAAATAAAGGAGTACACAAAAGGATTTGATGAAAATAAATTTCTTCTAAATTTACTTGCACACCAAATCAAACCAATCAAATAAATCATAGTTCAGACAATACCTCAAATTTCCAAACTATAATACTTCGTCTACACTCAGCACGGAATTTGAATGATTGAATGTCTATACCATAAATAATATTCAATCAAATTTGAAATAAAACATCTTTCAATTTATCATTCCACAAATGAAAAAAAAATCAAAAATCCTATCTGACTTTCACCAAAGACCAAAAAGTGTGAATTATATAATGGTTCTCTGAATTGTGTAACAACGCTAAGCCTTGTCGTTAATAGCTTTGCTCTATAATTAATCTTCGCAGCAAAAACATGAAAAACATAATCCTAAACTATTCCTTACTTATAGCAACTACATGTATCATCATGATATCTTGTGACACAAAAAAGTCAAGCATAAAACCAACCACCAAAGAACATATGGACGCAGGTTTTAAAACAATTGAAAACATGCAATCTGCCTACAAAGGAGAAATGACCGCAACTGCAAAGTATGAAGCATATTCAAAAAAAGCAGATGAAGAAGGATATCATCAAATTGCTATTTTATATCATGCAGTTGCTGCTGCCGAAAAAATCCACGCCACAAACCACAAAGCAGTAATTGAAGACGCAGGCTCAACAGTTCCCATCATTAAGCCAGAATACACCGTTAAAACTACGAAAGAAAATTTAAGTGACGACATCAATGGAGAAGCTTATGAGGCAAAAACTATGTATCCTGATTTTTTAAAAACTGCAGAAATCGCTGATAATAAAATAGCTGTCTTAAGCTTGACCTATGCAATGAAAACAGAGTTAAAGCATAAATATTTTTTTGAACAAACTTTGGGTGACCTAAACAGTAATACATTAAATAGTATGTCATCCATTTATTATGTTTGTCCTGCTTGTGGCAATACATATACGACTGCTCCGAAACATTGCGACTTTTCACTAACCGACAAAGAAAAATTTATTACATTTCAATAATTCAACAATATGAACCAAACACATATCCATTTACTCATTACCCATCTTCCAATCTTCGGCTCTATGCTTGGCGGAATAGTTCTTGCTTTTGGTCTTTGGAAAAAAAGTGATGACACCAAAATTGCAGCCTACTTAATTTTCATTATTTCTGCAATAGGTGCCGGCACAGCATACTTAACTGGTGAGGCGGCAGAGCATACTGTGCGTGATATACAAGGTGTTCTAAAAGAAACCATCGAAACACATGAAGAATCAGCAATGTATGCGCTAATATCCTTAATTGTTCTTGGCCTTGCTTCTATTATCGGATCCTTTCTAACCATTAAAAAATCGCCAATGACAAGAACCATTGCTTTCACAATTCTAATTGTGGCAATCATCAGTTTTGGATTGGTGGTAAGAACAGGTTATCTCGGTGGGCAAATTAGACATACTGAATTAACTAATAATATAGCTAACCCAGGCCTTCCATCCGATAAAGAAACGGACGACTAAAGAAGCCACTCTATTCAATGGTTCATTTAATTTTTCAATTTATCCAACTCCACATCGATCAATTATCAGTAGCAATTGTATTCCCATTTTATTCTTGAATTTCCAGCAGATAAATCAAAATAAAGTAATAATACTTTGTTCAATTTAGTCATCGAAAACTTATTGAAAACGCAACGAAAGTTCTCCAGTTGGCAAATATTAATGTGTACATTGCACGGCAAATTATAGCTTTCAACATTCTAAAAAGCTATTATACTAGTTCATAAAAAAACTAAGCCATGAAGCAACTTTGTACTTTTATTTTTTTAGCGATTTCAATTGTTACATTCGGACAGAATACACAAATAGATAGTATTCGACATACATCTACTGGTTTAGCAAATTATGCTACTCCTCCCGATTCGCAATATGATGCAGTAATGAAATTAAATTGGCATGCCATTAAACCATTGGGCAGAGTCAGTGATTTTGAAAAATTATTTACGCAAGAAGAAATCGAACATCTAGAAAATCTTATCGCACTTTTCGATAAAACCACATCCATTGAAATTGCAGTTGTTACTATTGATGCCAGCCAAGTTGATGCCAATCACTTTGATGAATTTGCTTTATTCTTAGCACAAAATTGGCAGGTTGGCAAGAAGGAAAAAAACAATGGAATATTAATTGCATTGTCTAAATCCCATCGCAAAATAAGAATTTGTAATGGCTATGGAATAGAAAAAATGATGACAGATGAAGATACAAAAAAAATAATCGATTTGGTAAGTATCCCTAATTTGAAACAAGGCAATTATTTTACAGCTACATTAAAAAGTGTTCAATCCATTATTGATTTTTTGACAGTTCATTAAATATTGAGTTATCCATAATATCCTATATTGTTTGTAATATCTATATTATATCCATCGAAATACCGTGTATGCTTTTTAACAGGTGCCAAGATGGATAGCCCTAATCCTATATTCGGCTATCGTTTTCTATTTTCATATAATGAGAAATCTATGACAGGAATTTACTACTTGCCATTCCATTGTCCACACCAACCGATAAAAAACAAATACTAATCTCAATTACTTCTATTTCAACAAATGCAGAATTACATTAGCCGACTCGTATGAATTTATTTTCGAAAAATATTGTTTGGCATGTCGCTGGAAGCCTATTGTTCTTAATGCTTCCCGTAGTGATGAATAAGCAATTCGTATTTGTTGCGCATGGCTTTTTTCATTCCAGAGAATTTGTAGACTTACTATCATCAATTTTATTATTAGTCTTTTTTTATGCTCATTATTATAAGCTAATTCCTACCTACTATTTTCAAAAAAAATATCTACAGTATTCCTTCTTTGTTTTCTTTTCATTTGTGATTGTTATTTTACCTAAACTGGCTACACCGCCTCGAATGCCACAAGACATGCATAATAATATGCCGCACCGAGAGCCACATCGAGAGCTACAAGGTAGACCACATTTCGAACTGGACGGCAGGCGAGATGAACCACATTTCCCCCATCGACATCCCCCGTATATTTTTATTTTATGGGTAGAAATGCGGCAAAATATTTTTCTGTTTGTTGCTATTCTTTTTGCCTCTTTAGCCTATCGTATTAATGACCAATGGAAACAAGTGAAGAAGGAAAAATTGCAAGCGGAGTTATCTTATTTGAAAGCACAAATCAATCCACATTTTTTATTCAATACACTCAATAGCATTTACTCATTGGCATTATTAAAATCAAATAAAACACCAGAGGCCATTGTAAAACTGTCGAGCATGATGCGTTATGTGATGCATGAAGCAACAGAAAAATACGTATCGCTGGAAAGCGAACTCAATTATATTCAATCGTATATCGACTTGCAAAAAATAAGGTTGGACGAAACAGCATCTGTATTGTATGAAACCGAAATAGAAGTAGGCGGAAAAAAAATTGCTCCCCTTATTCTCATTCCATTTATTGAAAATGCATTCAAACATGGTGTAAATCCAGAAGTCAATTCAAGCATTATCATCACTTTAAAAACTAAAGAAGATAAGTTAACCTTATATGTCTATAACCTGAAAGTGCCGCATAGTCAATATTTGGAAACAAAAAGTGGCTATGGATTGGCAAATGCGCAACAACAATTAAATCTCTTGTATCCTGATAAGCATAGTTTAAATTTACAAAACGAAGCAAATTATTTTTCTGTTTCCTTAACCCTCGATTTACGATGTTAAAAGCAATTGCATTAGACGATGAACCATTGGCGTTAAAAATCATTGAAAGCTTTTGTAACGCAAATGAGCAAATTGAATTGCAAAAATCATTTACCAAACCAAATGATGCGCATAAATACATTGACAATTTTCCAGTAGACCTTTTATTTTTAGATATTCAGATGCCTTCAATATCAGGCATCGATTTTTACAAAAATTTGTCTAAAGAAATTATGGTCATTTTCACCACTGCCTATAGTGATTATGCAGTGGAAGGTTTTAACTTGAGTGCGGTTGATTATTTGCTAAAACCCTTTACACAAGCACGATTTGAACAATCAGTTGCGAAAGCGGTGGAATACTTTCAATATCAACATGTACATGAAAACAGCAAGCAACCCTATTTATTTATACGAGCAGATTATAGTTTGATAAAAGTTAAACGAAGTGACATTATTTATATGGAAGGGCTAAATGATTACGTAAAATTTCATATTGAAGGACAAAAAACTATCGTTGCTCGCATGACCATGAAAATGATTCTTGAAAAGCTCTCTCCTATTGATTTTACTCGTGTGCATCGTTCCTATATTTTACCCATTGCCAAAATAGAATATGTGAGAAATAAACATGCTTACATAAAAAACAAAGGTCAATTGGATGCAATCCCAATCGGGAAAAGTTATGAAGATGAATTATTGAAAAGAATGCAGTAAATCTGAATTAGCAATCAAGGATTTGATTTTACCCCTGTGCGTGTTATATATTTTTATCTAAAAAAAAGAGAGCCGTAGGAGAGAATTGAACTCTCGATCTCCTCCTTACCAAGGAGGTGCTCTACCACTGAGCCACTACGGCAAAAAACAGTAAAAAAAAACCGATTGTTTCAGTCCTCATGTGGTAAGGAAACAATCGGATTTGTTTTTTATGCAATTTCGTGAGCGGAAGAACAGAATCGAACTGTCGTCATCAGCTTGGAAGGCTGAGGTAATAGCCACTATACGACTTCCGCAATTGTTGTGGGCAGTGATGGATTCGAACCACCGTAGACATTACATCAACAGATTTACAGTCTGTCACCTTTAGCCACTCGGTCAACTACCCCCAAAAAAAAAGAGCCACTTGCCGGAATCGAACCAGCGACCTACTGATTACAAATCAGTTGCTCTACCAGCTGAGCTAAAGTGGCTTATAAAAAAAGTATTTTTTTTATATTTATTTATCAATAAGAATAAGAGCTTTTCCGTTTTAATGGAGTGCAAATGTATTCATTCATTTCTAATTTCCAAATACTTTTATATCAATTTTTTATATTTTTTTTGTTGCTTACTTTTTAAAATTATATAACCCTCATTTTGAATTATTTAGCACATGCTTATTTATCGTTTAATAATCCCGAATTGCAAATTGGTAATCTATTAGGCGATTTTGTAAAAGGCAATAAACATGTTGCTTATTCTCCACGAATTCAGGAAGGTATTCTTCTTCATCGTTTTATCGACTCCTATACAGATCAGCATCCCCTAATCTTAGAATCTATCAAAGTATTCAAACCAGCATTCAGACTATCTGGAGGCGTATTTGTCGATATTTTATTTGATCATTTTTTAGCCAATGACCCTCGTTATTTTACCCAAGAATCTTTATACACTTTTACGCATTCTATCTATCAAAATATTACATTACATGAACACGTATTGGATGAAAAAATGCGTACCTTCTTCGGACATATGCGCGATTACAATTGGTTGTACTTATACAAAGACATGTCTGGTATAGAAAAATCAATACGGGGAATTTGTAAACGACATCCAATTTTGGGTGATGCAAATGTAGCCATGCAAATTATCGAAGAGAAATACGACATCCTTCAACTTTTATATTCCGATTTTTTTCCAACACTGGAGCAGGTCATTTTTGAAAAGGTACAATAGTCATGCGAATATCAAATTTTCGTACATTTTTAAAACTGTGACTTCATTCAAAATTATTCTTTAGTTTTGTCCAAAATAATTCTATTCTATGCAATTTAATTTTTCCACTATTCAATGGAGAATCTTATTCTCTTGCGCTTTCCTATTTCTGTTTTCGTTGAGTAGTTCGGCGCAAGCTCCGAATACCTATAATCTTTGTGTTAAAAATATTCAACAACCAACTTCATCCAAACTAACGTTTGAGGTTTGGCTAGAATGGACTGGACCCAATACTGCACAATTTCAAACATTACAATTTGGCCTTGACTTTAATTATGCTGGCATGTCCAATGGAGGCCCAGCAGCCATGACAGGCTCTTATGTTTCAGGATCTGCAGTTCCTGCACAACCTGCGCCATTAAATAATCCTACAGTAAATATTAACCCTGTAAATAATCATTTTCGACAAGCTGCTGCTATTGGCGTATCCAATCTTGCAGCATTAAATATTCCTGGTTCGCCTGGATTAAATTTAGGCACCTACCAAATTGACAATGGTGGCATTCCATTTACACCGAATAGCACGCCTAATTTTGTTTGGTATACTGGACCTGTTGCTGGTGGATATACCATCACCAAAGTGACATGTTTCATCAATGGCGCTTCAACTGGTACACAAGCTACAGGTACTCTTTGCATTTCTGGCAATCCGATTCTCAATCCAACAGCATCTTCTTCGGTTATCAGCAATGGAACTGGTAGTGCTATAATATGTAATGGTTCCTCTGCTAATATCAAAGTAGATATAACAGGCGGTCTTGCCCCATATACCGTTGTATATACAAATGGCACCTCAAACTTTACAGTAACAGGCTATACCAGCGGAACCAATATTCCAGTTTCCCCAACTAGTACAACTACTTATTCGCTCGTGTCTGTCACTAGTGCTAATTCTAATTTGGGTTTAGGAAATACAGGCACAGCAATTGTTACAGTAAATCAAGCTACTACCTCAACCATCCCAGTTTCCGCTTGTGATACATATACTTGGCCTTTGAATGGACAAACTTATACTACATCCGGTTTGCATACAGTTACAACAACAAATGTTGCAGGATGTGACAGCATCGTAACACTTAACTTGACTATCAATAATAGTACAATAGTTACCACACCAGTTACTGCTTGCAATAGTTACACTTGGCCTCTGAATGGTGCTACATATACGGCTTCTGGCAATCATTCCTTTGTAAATACCAATACAGCAGGTTGCCCGAATACTAATTATTTAATTCTCACTATAAACAACAATACCTCTTCGAGTGTTACAGATACAACCTGCGGTAGCTATCTATGGACTTTGAATGGACAGACCTACACAAGCTCTGGAAATTATACTACCGTTACAACCAATGGACAAGGTTGTACGGATACGGTAACGCTTCATCTCACCATCAATACAAATACGGTTACAACTACTTCACAAACAGCATGTGGCAGTTATACATGGCCTCTGAATGGCGTTACCTATACTAGTTCTGGCAATTATTCTTATGTGACCACTACTACTTTTGGTTGTACAAACACAAACTATTTAATCTTAACCATCAATCCAAATTCGTCTAATTCAACTTCTACATCCGCATGTAATTATTACATCTGGCCATTAAATGGACAAACCTATACAAGCTCAGGTGTGTATGCCGCTTATGTTACTACGCCATTAGGTTGCATTGACACAACTTTCTTAAATCTAACTATTGTTAATCCAACCAACACCCAGGTAAGTGACAGTGGATGTAATGCATATACATGGGCTATGAATGGACAAACGTATACAAATTCTGGAACCTATACCTACACAAGTGTCAATGCTGCAGGATGCACAGACACCATTACTTTATCGCTCACCATTAATGCCAACACAGTCTCAACCACACCTGTCACTGCATGTGGAAGTTATACTTGGGCAGTTAATGGCCAAACATATACAACAGGTGGTAATTATACTGCCACCACAACCAATGCAGCTGGCTGCACAGAAACAGCTTACTTGGTCCTGACCTTAAATACCAATACGACTATTACATACAATCAAAATGCTTGCGATAATTACACTTGGTCAGTGAATGGTCAAACGTATACTAGCACAGGCGTATACACTGCTACTAGCACGAATGCAGCTGGCTGTATAGAAACATCCATATTGAATTTAGTCATCAATTACAACACCAGTATCACTACCAATTTAAATGCGTGTAATACCTATACTTGGTCAACCAATGGTGTTACGTACACAGTATCTGGTGTGTATACGAGCACCTCTGTAAACGCGGCTGGTTGTACGCAAACCAGTATTCTTAATTTAACTATAGCCCAAGGTTTGAATACGGTAACGAATATCAATGTGTTTGCTGCTGGAAGCTATACATGGGCTTTAAATAGTACAACATATACTAGCTCTGGTGTGTATACAAATATTTTTACAAATGCAAATGGCTGTACTGAAACGACTATCATGAACCTAACTATATGGGCTATAGGCATTGAAGAAACTGTAAGTTCAAATGGCATTACACTTTATCCAAATCCAGCGCATAATCAAATCAATTTAAATCTTGCGACATTTACCAACCAAGATCTACAGTTGAAAATCACAGACATCATAGGTAAGACTACCCAATTAATTTCAATCAATAGTAAAGACCCAATCTACTCGTTGAACTTGAACGCATACGCCATTGGACTTTATACAATAGAATTGAGTAAAGGAAGTACGATTTTGTTTAAGGGTAAAATGGAGAAGAGGTAGAGGGATTTTGCATTGCCTCCGGATAAATCTGGAGGCAATGCAAAATCTAGAAGCAATTCAAAATCTGGAAACAATTCAAAATCTGGAGGAAATTCAAAATCTGGAGGAAATATACATTCCAATATATTGAATAGGAATGTGGCTTAGCTTTAGCCCATTCCAAAATTACAATATTCCATTCCTTTTGCCTATTCCATTATTCCATTCTCCTAACAACAATATCCCAAACAATTTTCCGTTTCAATAATTCATTATCTACAAACTTCAAATTGTAAATTTCAACAAAGCATCTTACTTTTACAACCCATGCGAATAATCCTTCTCATTTCTTCTTGCATCCTCTTATTTGGATGTAAACACTATAAAGATCCTGATCCATTTTCGGATGATAGAATTAATAAACATTATTGCAACGACCCTTCTGCTATTAATTTTAATTGGGATTTCCCAGGTATTCCAGACAATAATGTTTGCATTTATCCAGCACAAATTTTTTCTGGGAATTATTTCTATCACGATTCCATTTTGGGCAAAGACTTAAGTGTACTTGGTGTCGATTCTTTTCCAATAACCGTATCCCAAATTGATTCTACTCGCCTCAAAATTCTTGGCTTATGTGGTACCGAATTTTATACTGCAAAAGCAAATCGCTTCTTCCAATTCACTTTAGATACTGTTGTTGGCAATGGACAACAATTTTGTAATCCTTTGGATACGATTTCAGGCAATGGCAAAAAGTTTAGCATTGCAGATACATCCACTATCAAATTAAGTTATCAATTGCTTTCCGATACTGGCATCAGTTATCATTCTGGTACAGCCATCAAATTATAAAGAATTATGTTTACTGGAATTGTAGAAACTGTAGGTCGAATTGTAAGAATAGAAAAAGACATAGATAATCTTATTCTGCATATTGAAAGTCCTATTGCACACGAACTAAAAATAGATCAATCGGTTGCGCACAATGGCATCTGTCTCACGGTTACAGCAATCAACGATTCAACACATACCGTTTGTGCCGTTCCAGAAACCATACAAAAAACAAGTATAGCAACTTGGCAAGTTGAAGGCAAGATTAATCTAGAAAGATGCATGCATCTGAATGACCGAATGGACGGACATATTGTGCAAGGACATGTAGACACAACTGCACTTTGTACGCAGAGAATAGATGGCATCAACAATTGGCAATTCACATTTTCCATAGATTCATCCTTCGCACCTTTAATCATTGAAAAAGGCTCTGTGACCGTGAATGGCACTAGCCTAACTTGTTTTAATGTAAGTCCAAATTCATTTGATGTTGCCATTATTCCTTACACATTTGAACATACCAATTTTCCAAGTATACAAGTAAATAGTTCAGTAAATATTGAATTCGATATCGTTGGAAAATATATCACACGCATGCTGACATTACAGACAATCAAAAAATAAATTTTTCCTTTATTACTTTCTATACTTCGTTGTTTTACACATAAAATAATTTCCTGTCTACTCTAAAAAGGTGATAAGGAATCCAATTTTCTTTGAAGGTGCATTGCGGCAACGATTGTAGTGAAAATCCTTTTTGCTGGCTCTGCCGCAAAAAGATTGGAACGAAAAGCGTGCCTGCCGCCCAAAATGATTCACATTACAAATGGCGTATTTACAATATTTTTCCTTCCATTAGATTTGTCTTTATATACACAAAATAGTTTTTTAGAAAAAAGAAAATTGTATAGTTTACTTTTGAAAACTTAAGCTTTTTATAGGGTCAACCTTTTTTTATGGGGACTAAGCAAATAACTTCTCCAATCGGAATAAGAAAAATGGGATGTCTTTAACACCTCTTAGATTTGCTCTAAAGAGTTTTATTTTAGCATTAAAGGATTCAGCATTGGCGTTAGTACTTCTGTTAT
>CAMDVD010000037.1 GCA_945878115.1 Chitinophaga pinensis
ATTCTGGAACATTTGGTGGTGTAACTTATACAGCTGATGGTTCACATAACTTAACGTTTACGAATGTTGCAGGATGTGATTCAGTTCATACTTATAATGTAACAATCAACTACAGCAATACTGGTAACAGCTCAACAACAGCTTGTAATTCAACAGTAGTAGATGGTGTTACTTATACAGCAAGTGGTTCACATAACCATACTTACATGAATGTAGCAGGATGTGATTCAGTTCATACTTATAATGTAACAATCAACTACAGCAATACTGGTTCAAGCAACCATACAGCATGTAATTCTGGAACATTTGGTGGTGTAACTTATACAGCTGATGGTTCACATAACTTAACGTTTACGAACGCAGCAGGATGTGATTCAGTTCATACTTACAATGTAACAATCAACTACAGCAATACTGGTTCATCTAACCATACAGCTTGTAACTCAGGAACATTTGGTGGACAATTGTATACAACAAGTGGTTCACATAGCTTAACGTTTACGAACGCAGCAGGATGTGATTCAGTTCATACTTACAATGTAACCATCAATAATAGCACTGCAAATACAACATCTGTAACTGCTTGCGGTACCTATACATGGACTTGTAATGGAACAACCTATACAACTTCTGGTAACTATACATGTACTTCTACAAATGGATCTGGTTGTCTTCATACAGAGACTTTAGCCTTAACTATTACAACTACGACGAATGCAACATTAAATGCAACAGCTTGTGATACTTATACATGGTCTTGTAATGGTACAACGTACACAGTAGGCGGTATATATACTTGCACTTCTACTTCAGGAAATTGTACAACTATTACAACTTTGAATTTAGTAATCAATTCAAGCACAACTTCGAGCACTTCTCAAACTGCTTGTGATACGTATACTTGGTCTTGTAATGGTACAGTTTATACAACATCAGGTACATATACTTGCACTTCAATTAATGGAGCTGGATGTGTAAATACTGCAACTTTAAATCTGACTGTTAATTATAGTACGTCAAATACTGTTACTGTAGGTAGTTGTGGTTCATATACATGGTCATGCAATGGAGTAACCTATGCATCAACAGGAATTTATACATGTACATCCTTGAATGTTGCAGGTTGTGTACATACTGAAACATTGAATTTAACTGTTTCAAGTGCACCGATTGTGACTGGTTTAAATATGATAAGTATTACTGGTGTAACAGCAGTAGCAAATTGGATAGCTTCACCAGGAGCTGCTTGGTATGAATTGCGTTATAAACCTACTTCTTCCCCGTCGTCATCATTTATTTCTGCAAGTATTATAGCGCCTAATACTTCGAAATCTATCTCAGGATTAACTCCAGGAACGCCTTATGATATTCAAATTCGTTCATTCTGTTCTCAAAATACAGTAGGTAGTTGGTCAAGCGTAATTAATTTTGCAACACCTCTTACATGCGGTACCCCAACAGGCCTTGCAATAAGTGCTATTACAAGTACAACAGCTACAGCTTCATGGACTGCTGTTTCAGGTGCTCAGTATTACAATGTTCGCTACAAAATAACTTCAGGTTCTACTTGGACTACAGTTACATCTACTGCAACTAGCAAAGGTTTAACTGGATTAGTTGGTGGTTCAACTTATGAAGTTCAAGTTGCTACCGTTTGTGCAGGTATTACAAGTGCATATTCATCATCTGTGATTTTCAACACCGCTGCGCCTTGTGGCACACCAACAGGATTAGTTGTAACGAATATTTCTAACACTGCTTCTAAACTTAATTGGAATGCAGTTTCAGGAGCAGGATATTACGGTGTACGTTGGAAAGCGGTAACTGCCTCTGTTTGGACTTCAGGTTCATCTACACTTACTAATAAGGCTATAACTGGTTTGACTGCAGGAACTCAATATGAATTCCAAGTACAAGCTATATGCGGATCTACTCCAGGTTCTTACAGCACTTCTACACTTTGGACAACTACAACGTCAACTCCACCAGTGGTAATTGGAAATGTAATTGGCAAAGTGATAAATACAGAAGAAGTATTGAATAGCAGTGTTAATATTTATCCTAATCCAACTACAGATATCTTGAATATTGATTTATCTGTAATGGTTTCTGAAACAACAACTATTCGTTTATTAGATATGAGTGGACGTGTTGTGAAAGAAGTTAAGATGAAATCTGAAAAAGGTGTAAATACGTATGCAATTAGTCTTAACGAATTGACAAACGGAATATATGCTCTTCAAGTGTTTGAAAATGAAACATTGACTCATGTGAGCAAAATTCAAAAGAAGTAATATCTAATTTTGAATAAATAGAATTAAGGCTGTCTTAAATGAAAATTTTAAGACAGCCTTTTTTTTATTCTTGTACTTGGTGTTTAAAGTGAAAGTGATTTAAGTTCAGAATAGTAATGAACCACTCTTTTTAGAAAATCATGCTCTTATTGAGTAAGAAAAGGATAGGGAAAACTAAATCAGGAAATCAATATCTTGTAAATTCTGGATCTACATTCTAGGTTTTGACCATTGTTCTTCATTTAGTATCTGTGTTCTTCAGCAACATTAAATGCATAAATTGATAATTTCCTTTTAGTCAAGCCTAGTATTTCTTTCAGGGAAATTGAAACTGTAACTGCCCTTATATTATTTTTATTTTAAATAAATCCCATACATTTGAAAATGAAATTAGAAACAATGAAAAAAATTCTTTTTGCATGTATATGTATTGCATTTTTTAACATGAGTTGCAATGATAAAACGTCGTCACAAAATAAGGAAGCTGCTATTCGAGTTAAACACCATTTGAATATTCCTGAAAAAGGCATAGAAAGTTTGATGGAAGCAAATAGCACAAAAATTATCGAAGGAACCGATGGTAGTGTATTAATAATTATTGGCGAAGTAAACCGTAAAAAAGTAGATATCACCATCAAGAAGGGTGATAAAATAATAGAAGAGAGATTAGTGGAAGAGAAGGAGAGTATAAGATTTGACTATGAAGGTATCAACTATACCATTGACATACGAGATATCAAGAAACCTTTGATTGGAGTTGGAAAAGTTAATTTAAAGATTAAGTAATTTATTTTCCATTAGAAATACTAGATGATTTGGTAATTAATTTGGATTAGGTTTTATCTAGTGAGTAATTATCTGAATTATTTAAGAATATGTATAAGTAAACTTAATATAACATAAGAAAAATAGATTTGAATGATGACTGTATTGCGGCAACGATTGTAATGGAAATCCTTTTTGCTTGCTTTGAAGCAAAAAGATTGAAATGGAAAGCGTGCCTGCCGCCCCAAATGTTTTCAATACAACTTTAGTATAATTACAATAATAAACTTCTCAATACACAAAAAGTGAATCCGAATTTCTACATGCAACAAGCATTATTAGAGGCTAAAAAGGCATTCCAAAAAGACGAAGTACCTGTAGGAGCTATTGTTGTTATGCAGGATCAAATCATAGGTAAAGGGTATAATCAAGTGGAGTTATTACAAGATGCAACAGCTCATGCAGAAATTATTGCCTTGACTTCTGCGTTTCAATTTATTGGAGGTAAATACTTACCAGAGGCAACCTTGTATGTAACTGTAGAACCTTGCTTGATGTGTGCTGGCGCTCTATATTGGAGCAAAATTGGTAAAATTATTTATGGTGCTGCTGATGAAAAAAATGGGTTTAAAAAACATTGTCCGCATAGTCCCTTTCATCCAAAGACAATCATTGAACAAGGCCTTCTAGCAATGGATTGTGCAAATTTGATGAAAGATTTTTTTAAATTGAAAAGATAGAATTCGCATATACTCTATTCATTCTATTGGTATCAATTCCGCATGGTGATGGAGATAAATAGTGCATGTTATTTTGTTTAATTTTAACGACCAAGTATTTTTCCTATCTTACATTTGAAAAAAAAATCACATGAAGCATTTACTTTTTTTATTCTTGTTCACGTCACTTAGTATAATGATGCCTGCACAATCTTTGAAAAGTTTGGTAAACAAATCTAAATCGATAATACAGGAAGGAACGAAGACAAATAAAAGCAATTCATCGTCCAATAATTTAATAGGGAGCAATTTGAGCAATGCAGATATTCTGGATGGATTGAGAGAGGCACTTAAAGTTGGTACACAAAATGCATCTGGTAAATTGAATAAAACGAATGGTTTTTTTACCAATCAATTGATTAAAATCTTAATGCCTCCTGAAGCAAAAAAAATTGAATCTACCTTACGGTCATTTGGTTTTAATAAACAATGCGATAATTTGATATTAAGCATGAATCGTGCTGCTGAAGATGCGGCAGGACAAGCAGTTCCAATTTTTGTGAATGCTATCATGCACATGACTATCAACGATGGACTGAGTATTTTAAGAGGAGGTAATAATGCGGCTACCATTTTCTTGAAGCAAGCGACCAGTAGTGCGTTGACAACTGCCTTTCGCCCGGTGATTGAAAATTCTTTAAACAAAGTTGGTGCTACAAGATATTGGTCAGATGTTTTTACGACGTATAATAAATTGCCTATTACTCGAAATAAAGTCAATACAGATTTGGCAGGTTATGTTACAGAAAGGGCACTGAATGGGCTTTTTACAACGGTTGCAGAGGAAGAAGCGAATATTCGCCAAAACCCTTCTGCTCGCGTATCTGGCATATTGCAAAAAGTATTTGGCGGTGAATAGTTCACAGGGAATAACCGCTTGTTTTTTTTAAACTTGTTTTACCTAAACTACTTCGTATCCAATATTACATTGCCACCTTTATTGGGCATAATAATCACTTTTGTATTGGCAGAAGTTGCGATTTCTCGATAAGCTTTTATTTGTTCGTATTGTAATTGTTTATCAGAAAGTCCTTCATTGATAATGCGTTGATAGTCAGCAATACCTTGCGCTTCAACTCTTTTACGTTCTGCTTCTTGTTTTTCTTTTTGCAATACAAATTGCATTTTTTGCGCATCTTGCTCTGCATTAATTTT
Source organism: Chitinophaga pinensis (assembly GCA_945878115.1). Classification (GTDB taxonomy): domain Bacteria; phylum Bacteroidota; class Bacteroidia; order Chitinophagales; family Chitinophagaceae; genus OLB11. Next base: position 4,994 of record CAMDVD010000037.1, read on the forward strand.
ACTTTCAATGGTCAATTTTACAGCTTGTGGTAAAGATATATTTCGCACTAATAAATTCTCCAGTATAAGCCCACGTTTTACAAATTCTTCATTGATATCTTTGAAAATACGATGTTGAAATTCGTCACGCTTGGTTGAATAAAGTTCTACAGCATCATAATAAACAGCATTGTCTCTGATTCGGGTTCGAGCTACAGGTCGTATTATTTTATCTTTAAATTCTGAACCTACTTGTTTGATAAGTTCGGGTGCATGTTGCGCATTTACTTTATATAAAACAGACAAATCAATCGTTACTTCTAATCCATCACGAGTGAGTACCCGTATGGCATCATCTCCATTTTTATCTCCTTCATCTTTGATGCCACTCATGGTATAATTTTGGGTTCTTACATCTACAGAATTCACATCTACCAAGGGGTTAACGATATTGAGTCCACTGTTTAAAATAGTAGGTTGTATTTTACCAAATAAAGACTGAACGCCGATATAACCAGCATCAATCTGTTTGACACAAGATGTAAGTACGCCGATGCTGACGATTAAAAATCCAGCCAGTCGCAAACCTTTCTTTAATTTGCTTGGGTCTTGGAATTTTGAAATGGAAGCTGGTAATCTATTGGAAATAAGGAATAGGATTAAACCTAAAAATAAAAGGAACATAGATTTTTTTTGTAAAACTAACCTAAAGCGAGAGTACAGAAAAAAAATTATTGATGAGTGGTATTCTGTATGGATGGGCTAATAATTCTTATAACTTTTCATAAGCAAATGCTTTCTTATACTTCTTACAAAATTTAAAAGTAAACACTCTATATTTGCTCCAAATCAAACAAAATACCATGCGATTTATAGTATCCTCGAGCACACTTCTTAAAAACCTACAAAGTATTAGTGGCATCATTAGTTCAAATAATGTTTTGCCAATTTTAGAATCTTTTCTTTTTGAATTGAGCGATTCGAAATTAACCGTTGTGAGTACCGACTTGGAGACCATGATGAAGGTGAGTATGGATGTACAGTCACAACAAGAAGGATCTCTTTGTATTCAATCCAAAGTATTGTTGGAATATTTAAAAAATTTGCCAGAACAACCAATCACTTTTGATATTAATATTCAAGATTTTGGTATAGATATTACCAGTGAACAAGGTAAGTATAAAATAGTAGGTGAAGATGCAAAGAATTATCCAACAGCGCCTGTTGCAGATGATACTACACAATTTAACATGTCGGCAGCTGAGTTGAGTGATGGTATTGGTAAAACAATTATAGCAGTTAGTAATGATGATTTAAGACCGGCTATGAGTGGTGTATATTTTGAATTGGGCGTGAACACCATGACGCTTGTTGCTACCGATGCACATCGTTTGGTACGTTGTATCAAAACAAATGTCAATTGTCCGCAAGCAGATAAATTTATTATGCCGAAAAAGGCTTTAATGCAATTGAAAAATAACCTGAATACTTCTACAGAAATTACCGTTTCGTATAATCAAAATCATTTATTTGTAGATGGAGAAAATATCCATTTGAGTTGTAGATTAATTGATGCAAAATTCCCAGATTATAAAGTAGTTATTCCAGCAGATAATCCTTTTAAATTGGTTTTGAATAAAAGTGAATTCGTAAGTGCATTGCGCCGTGTGAGTGTATTTGCGAATAAAACAACTAACCAAGTCGTATTAGATATTGAAGGATCTAGCTTACATCTATATGCGCAGGATGTTGATTTTTCGTTTGAAGGAAATGAGAGAATGACTTGCCAATATCTTGGCGAAGACATGAAGATTGCCTTCAATGCAAAATTATTATTAGAACTTATATTGGTGATAGAAAGTGATGAAATATTATTTGAATTAAGTACACCTACAAGAGCAGGTTTAGTAAAACCAGAAGTGAAAAGAAACAATGAAGATTTGTTGATTTTAATTATGCCATTGATGATAGGGGCGTAGTGGTAAGCAACCTTAAAATAGATCTTGACAATTTGAAGGTTAAAATCTATATTTGAATATGCCGAAAATTGCGATTTATAAATTTTTAACTTTTTTTATTTTCGCTTACGATGCGCTTAATGAGCCACCTCATTTGCATATTGTTAAAGAAAAAGGAAACCGTCAGCGTTCTGCAAAAATTTGGTTAGAGACTTTTAAGGTTGCAGAAACAGGAACACTAAACGAGAAGGAATTAAACCAAGCAATTAGTTTAATAAAAATGAATCAAATAATTCTGCTTGATGCATTTAATAAGGTTAAAAATGGTCAAAAAATAACCACTATAAAATTAAAATAAATGACTACTACACTTAAAAATACCAAAATTTGTATCGAAAAATTAAATTTCGACATAGTTGGAAAAATATCTCTAAAACTTGAAGATGGTCGTGTAATTATTGTTCCATTAAAATATTTCCCTGACATACAAAAGTTGCCAGTTGAAAAAAGGAAAAAATACACTATTGTTGACGACCGCACAGTACTTTTCTCTTATTCCGACTCTGTGTATCATTTGGAAGATTTTATGGGATTAGAAAGCAAATGGCGAGAACGGTAGGACAATGTAGCTTATAACAAAATGCAAGCGCCAAAGCCTTGCTGCAGGCGCAACATAAGGCTGCAAGTGCCTGCAAGCAAAACGTTGAAATTATAATATTGGAAAATTTTTAATGTTGAATATGTTTTATTAAATAAGTAACATCCTTTTCAAATCCTACTTCGCTATACAAATTTTAATTTTGTTACTTTTACGCTTTATCATTTTTCATTTATGCAAAGATTAAAAACACGAGAAGTAAAAGTTGGGAGTTTATATATTGGTGGTCATCATCCAGTTAGTATTCAAACCATGACTACAACAGACACGATGGATACTCCAGCAACTGTAGAGCAATCTATTCGATGTATTGAGGCTGGCGCTCAACTGGTAAGAATAACCGCTCCCAGTAAAAAAGAAGCGGAGAATTTACTCCTTATAAAAAATGAATTAGTCGCTAAAGGTTATACTACACCGCTGGTTGCTGATATTCATTTTACGCCCAATGCTGCCGAAATAGCGGCTCGTATTGTTGAAAAAGTGAGAGTGAATCCTGGCAATTATGTAGACAAAAAAAAGTTTGAGCAAATTGAATATACCGATCTCGAATACCAAGAAGAAATAGAACGTATTCGTGAACGATTTACACCACTTGTTTTGATTTGTAAAGAACATGGAACTGCCATGCGTATTGGTACGAATCATGGTTCATTGAGTGATCGTATTATGAGTCGATATGGAGATACTGCCATGGGCATGGTAGAAAGTGCCATGGAGTTTTTGCGTATTGCAAGAACATTGGATTATCATCAAATTGTGTTAAGTATGAAGAGTAGTAATCCGCAAGTGATGATAGAAGCTTACAGAACTTTGGTGAAGCATATGCAACATGAATTTGGGGAATGTTATCCTTTGCATTTGGGCGTGACGGAAGCAGGAGATGGGGAAGATGGCCGTATTAAAAGTGCTATTGGTATTGGCACATTATTGAGTGAAGGTATAGGCGATACTATTCGTGTTTCACTTACTGAAGATCCAGAATTTGAATTGCCTGTTTGTAGAGATATTATAGAAAGATGTGTGCATGAAAATATGCAGGAGGTAGACAATAGTAAGCCAACTATTCATGCATTTAATAAAACAGTTTTTGCAGGACATGCAGAAGCTTTTAATGTACCGAGAGTTATTGCAGACATGTCTAAAATGGGAAAATTAGACCCGATGGATTTGCACCTTGTTGGCTATTCTTATAATGTGGTGGATGATAAATGGCATCTGAATGATCAAGCAGCAGATTATATTTTTTGTGATGAAGTACCTCCATTTTCATTGCCTGTTTCGCTGGGTATTCTTACCTATTATGAACAGTGGTTGCCCTATTGTGCCAATGCACATTGTTATCCTTTGTTTGATATTTTGCAATACATAGAAGGCGTGTACATCAAGCATGATAAACTTAATTTCATCATGATGGATGCACGTCCGAATGCCTATACAGATGAGGTAAGAAAAAGAATTTTTGATGTGTTGCAAAAAGATCATCAATTCGTATTGTGTGTAAGCAGTACACGACCACAAGCGATAGAGGACATCCGTAATTTATGCCATGCATTGCAAGAAAATAAAATCAATAATCCAGTTTGTATTATCACAGATAGTCAAGCCAACACTTTAGATAAAGCACTCATTCATTATGCTGTGGAAGCAGGCGCTTTATTTTTGGAAGGGTGCTTGCATGGCATTTGTTTAGGGTATCAATTTGGCATCAAATCAAACGCCATAGATGAGTTACACCATGAAATAAAAAAGCTAAATTCTATTTCATTCGGCATATTGCAAGCCACACGAAAACGCATTTCAAAAACCGAATATATTTCTTGTCCGAGTTGCGGTAGAACTTTATTCGACTTGCAAGAAACTACTGCTAAAATACGAGCAGTAACCAATCATCTCAAAGGCGTAAAAATAGCCATCATGGGTTGTATTGTAAATGGACCTGGAGAAATGGCAGATGCTGATTTTGGATATGTCGGTAGCGGTGTTGGCAAAATAACTTTGTATAAAAATAAAGATATTGTGAAGCGAAATATCGACAGTGAAATTGCAGTCAATGAATTAATCAATTTGTTGAAAGAGCATGGTGTATGGGTGGATGCGAGTGTGTGATGTTGGTGAAGGGAATAGTCAAAATATATTTGAATAGAAGGAATTAGGAAAGGAAAACTTTGTACTGTAATCGACATGTTAGGCAGCATGTTTTGGAACTAGATTGCCTTTAATGAATAATATTTTATTACTTAAAAATTTTAGAAATACTACAAAATGATTGCAACACATAACATAGAGAAAATAAGTTTTGATAATGATAACATGATGATTTGTGTGGATGGTATTGAATTGAAAATTCCATTAGAGAAATTATCTAATAGATTAAAGAACGCCAAAGTTATTGAAAGAACGATGTACAAAATTTCGCCATCAGGATATGGTATTCATTGGCCATTGATTGATGAAGATTTATCCATAGAAGGTATTCTACGAGATTTTAAAAAGTAACATGCCTATTAGCAGTTGCAAATATCCAATGTGAACTGAAAACCTATTATCCTTAAAAATAAATGTCAAATTTTAATTGCTTAGAAGAATCGGTTCACAGAACCTTTTTTATCAATAGTTCGGCATGCCGAACAGCGGTTATTTTAATTAATTTAATATTGAGCGGAATAAAATAAATTATAAAAAGAAGGGGCGTCCTTCAGTAATCATATAGATATTGGTAATGTTTGTGCAATTTGTAAATTGTATTTATATTTGAAACAAAAACTATGACCACATTAGAAATAAAATCCGACTTACAAAAACGTATCAATTCCTTGGGTCGAAATAAGTTGAATGAAGTCAAAGGTTATCTTGAGAATCTAGAACAGGAAGATGTGGAGTTGATAGATTGGTTAAACTTGTCTATTGAACATCGAAATAGAATGAATGAAAGCATTGCTCAATTGGATGCCGGTAGGTTTACACCACATGATAAAGTCATGAAAGAACTCAGAAAAATAGTAAAAAATGCCTAAGACTATTGTTTGGTCAGATAATGCGAAGGAAGATATTTCATCATTAGTTTATTATCTTGCAAGCAATTGGGGTAAAAAAATTGCGGACGATTATATCACTTTAATTGCTGAATTAGTTGAACAATTTGCTGAATTTCCAAAATTATATCCAGTAATTCATACACGAAAGAAAATTAGGAAATGTGTTGTCTCTAAACATAATACCATTTATTATCGGGAGAAAAGGGAATACGTAGAAATTATATCTGTATTTGATACCAGACAGAATCCTGATAAATTGAAGTTTGGAAAATAAATCCAACAGTCATTAAAAACATAGGCGTGTAAGGCAGACATTCAAGCACTTCGAACCCTTATCAACTTTAATAATTTTAGTTCACAAGCAATAAAATCTTCCACTACACCCTCGTAATCTTCGCACCAAGGCTTCTTAAACGTGTATCAATATTTTGATAGCCTCTATCTATTTGTTCACTGTTTTGGATGATGCTTTTTCCTTGAGCAGAAAGGGCCGCAATAAGTAGTGCAAGTCCAGCTCTAATATCTGGCGACGACATGGTATTACCTCGTAAAGGGAATTGTTTGTCGAGTCCTACAACTACCGCACGGTGTGGATCACAGAGAACTATTTGTGCACCCATATCAATTAATTTATCGGTAAAGAAAAGTCGACTCTCAAACATTTTTTGGTGAAATAAGATAGTCCCTTTTGCTTGGGTGGCAACCACTAAAGCAATACTTAATAAATCGGGTGTAAAGCCTGGCCAAGGATGATCATAAATAGTAAGTATAGCACCATCAATAAACTTTTGAATACGATAATGTTCTTGGGTGGGTATATGAATATCGTCTTTGATTATTTCCATCTCAATACCTAGTCGCCCAAAAGTATCTGGTATACAACCCAAGTATTTGACATTACAATTTTTGATGAGAATGTCACCTGCGGTCATGGCTGCCAAACCAATAAAGGATCCTACTTCAATCATGTCGGCAAGTACTTGATGTTCGCAACCTGTAAAGCTATCAATGTCTACACCTTGAACGGTTAATAAATTAGAACCAATACCACTGATGCGTGCGCCCATCCGATTGAGCAAGCGACAAAGCTGTTGCAAATAAGGTTCACATGCTGCATTGTAAATTCGTGTTTTCCCTTTGGCTACAATGGCTGCCATTAAAATATTTGCCGTACCTGTAACAGAAGGTTCTTCTAATAAAATATAAGTACCAACTAATTCATCTGTTTGTAAAGTAAAGAAATGTTCTTCCGTATTATATTCATATTTGGCGCCTAGTTTTTCGAATCCTAAAATATGGGTATCTAATCTACGTCTGCCAATTTTATCTCCGCCAGGTTGTGGTATATAGGCTTTTTTATATCGCGCTAACATAGGACCTGCAAGCATTACAGCGCCTCTTAATTTACCAGATTTCTTTTTGTATTCCGGGCTGATTAGATATTCTAAATTCACTTCACGAGCTTGAAAAGAATATTTATTTGGATTGTGTTGTTCCACCTCAACGCTTAAATCGCGAAGTAAATCTATTAAAGTTCGGACATCCAATATATCCGGAATATTACTTATGGTAATTTTTTCTTTCGTCAAAAGCACGGCTGCAATCACTTGCAAGGCTTCATTTTTTGCACCTTGGGGTGTTACTTCTCCGTTGAGTGGATTACCACCAATAATTTCAAAGCTATTCATACTCTGCAATGTACTACTTCGTATAATTTACCACTATAGAAAATAGATTATTTTTTCTTGAAGCGATTAAATTTATTATTTCGATTGGCATTTGGGTTATGGTTAGGGCGAGCATTGTTTGGATTTCTATTGCCTGCATTTTGATTCATACCCATGTTTGCATTATTGTTTCGATTATTAAAATGTCGCTTGAATGGCTTTTGTGCACTCGGCATAATAGGGTTAATGGTTGGTAAGTGACCGACATCTACCGTATCTGCAAATTTAATAGCAGGATCATACACCAATTGTCCTTTACTCATGGCATTCAATTCATCTTTAATCATATCATCATGGATATTTTCTAGATGCCAATTGGAGTAAGCGACTCGCATAAATAAAGCCAACACTTGAATATATCCAGCCTTTTTTTCTGGGTCTGTTTCTGCAATGGCTTTGTTGTACAGTTTTTCAAACTTTGCACCAAAATGATTCCACTTAATTTTTGTTTTTGGATATTTAATAGGTTCTGGCTTCTTTTGTTTTTCCGCTTGCGTAGGAATTCCGTAAGGGCTTTCCACATCCAATTCATAACCAGCAATCAAAAAAAGATGATCCCATAAAGTATGTTTATAATCTTCAATATTTTTTTGCAAAGGCGTAAGCATGCTCATCGTTTCGATAATTGCCTCAGCATTGCGTTGGCGTTTTTCTTTATCTTCTATGGTTTTTAAATGCTTCACCATGTCTTGCACACCTCTACCATATTCCTTTATTTTCATGAATTCTCTAGCTGTATTGTATTGCATCGTTTTTATTTTTTAAATTATTGTTGAATGATAAAATCCATTTTTAAAAATGAATCCTGCATTTTTTGACTATATGTTTTTTTCCCTCTTTTATGCAAGAGGAGGATAAATATTGTTGAAGAAGAGAAATGTTTTTCAAGTTTACAGAGAAGAAACTTAGGAAGTGCAGATTAAATTTTGCACCAAAAAAAACATGTTGTTCTTTGTAAAGAACGAAACAAATGTAAGGTATTCAAATGATACAGCGCAACTAAATTTATTGTGAGATATATACTGTAGCGTATTTTTTGATAAAAAAATTAATGCTTCAGTATTCGGGCGGCACTCACGCTCTCTTTCCAATCTTTTTGCTTCAGAGCAAGCAAAAAGGATTTCCATTCGATCGTTGCCGCAATACAACTGCACATACATATTATTCCTTTCCTTTCATTTTTAGTTTAGTCATGATTAGGTACAACTTGTTGAATTATTTTTTTTCTATACTTGCATGGGTATATCCATCAACAACAGCTGTGCGGTAGCAGATTTTATTTGAATCTCGATGGTTGAAATCTCTGAAATACCGATAGCATCTCGTTTTCCGAGTTGTGTATTTGCTACTTCTATTTCGCCATTTATCACCATTAAATAAAATCCATTTTCATTGAGTCTAGTTGTGTATTGTATAGTTTCATTTTCTGTGAACTTCCCAATATGCATCCAAGCATCTTGGTGTATCCAACTGCCTTCATCATTCGGATTGGGTGAAATAATTTGAACGAATTTATTGAGATTGCCTTCGATGTCATATTGAATTTGATCATAGCGTGGCGTTACATTTTTTTTATTCGGGAAAATCCAAATTTGAAAAAGAGTAACTGCTTCGGTTTTGCTGTGGTTAAATTCGCTGTGGGTTATTCCACTTCCTGCGCTCATTACTTGTACTTCACCTGCAGAAATAATTCCTGTATTGCCCATGCTATCTTTATGCTCTAAAATACCACTAAAAGGAATGGTAATGATTTCCATATTATCATGTGGATGCATACCAAAACCCATACTCGCTGCAACGCTGTCATCATTGAGAACACGCAATACCCCGAAATGAATTTTGCTCGGATCATAATAGGAAGCGAAGCTAAAAGAATGATGGGCATTGAGCCATCCATGGTTGGTATGGCCTCTTTCAGAAGATTTATAGATGATGGTTTGCATGTAGGGATATTTGTGTTTAAGAAATGGGTAGGGATTTAGCTTGTAATCAAACTAATGGATTGTTTATTTTTTAGGAATAATTCAATGTACAAATGTAGGAATTGAGAAATGAATCGGTAGTTTTAGTAGCAAGTAAAATTTATTTATTACCATAAAAAAAACCGATAGGATTCTATTCAAAAAGAATTATCCTATCGGCTTCATTCAACAAAATTTTAAAAGACTATTGCTTTATTATTTTTTTGTTCAATATCAAAATACCTTCTTCATTAAACAATTCCATGATGTAAATTCCATTGGCAATTTCAGATAAAGAGATTTCATTTTTTTGTAAAACCACTTTAATGATTTGACCTTGCATATTTAGAATTTTGATTTTGTTTGGATTAATACCTTCAATACGAACTAAATCAGTTGTAGGATTAGGACTAATAGTGATGGAACTATTATCGATAATGTCGTTTATCCCAACGGTTTTGACATGAATAGTTTGAGACTGAGCATAGCAATCGTTAATATTATAAACAATAACACTATATAATCCATTTTGAGTGGCATTATAGTTAGCGCCTATAGCGCCGCTTATTATTGCACCATTTAAATACCATTGATAGGAAGAGAATGGTCCACCAGTTACAGAAAGTAAAGTACCTGTATTGGTTATAACTGGCGCTGGCAAAGGATTTACAATAACATTGGTCGCTGTAGATGTTGATGTACAACCTGAACCATTTGTAATCAACACAGTATAATTTCCACTTTGATAAGCAGAGTAATAACTAAGTGTTGCACCTGATATTGGCGTTCCATTTAGATACCATTGATAACTGTAATTACTACCGCTGGTCGCATTTAATACAACCGAACTGCCTTGACAGAATGTGGTTGCTGATAATGGTGTGATGGTAGCAAATGACAAATTGACGATGGAAACAGCTGTAGTGGTAGAAGTTGCCGAGCAATTGGAACTATTAGTAATTACAACATAATAATTTCCAGCTTGTGTAGCATTGTACGTTGAAGCATTAGCACCACTAATAGGCGTACCATTTAAATACCACTGATACGTATAGCCTACTCCAGTTGAAGCACTAAAAAGAAGAGAAGAGCCATTGCAAAAAGAGGCGGTGTTAGTTGGTGAAATAGAAGCAGTAAGTGAAGGATTTACTACAACTGTCATTGATGTTGAAGTAGATGAACAGTTTGAACTATTGGTTATAAGCACTGTATAATTACCACCTGTAGTTGCAGTATAATTACTGGTTGTCGCCCCAGTAATTGGCGTTCCGTTTAAATACCATTGATAAGAATAACCAGTACCAGACGTTGCCGTTAATACAACCGAACCACCTTGACAGAATGTTGTAGCACTAGATGGTGTGATAGCCGCCACTGGAGTAGCTACAATTGCGATGGAAGTGGTAGCAGATGTACCTGGTGCTAAACAGCCTGATGATGAACTTACTACTACGGAATAATTTCCAGATGTAGTAGCACTATATGTGCCATTTGTAGCACCAGAAATTGCTGTAGTTCCATTATACCATTGATAGGAAAGACTAACACCCGTGTTTGCGGTAAGTGCGATAGAATTTGGTGCACATACATTGATGTTACCACTTGGCGTTATGGATGCAGGAGTAATACCACCTGAAGTTCCTACGATGACATTTGTTTGCGTACGAGCACTTACACAATCTGCATTTTGTAATATCCAATCATAAAAGAAATAATAGTAAGTAGCACTTCCTGCTGCATTATTTCCAGTAATACTAATAGGACCATTGGTATAAGGATAAACGGCACCAGTACTATTTCGATAAAGATTAACTGCACTGCCTGTAGCTAAACCAATTTGCATATCCGTACCAACTGGAATTGGCATATTCAAATTCACCACACTTGCACCATTCGGGATATTCACAACAACAGTTTGAAGAGTAGTACCTGCCGAATTTTTTAGAATAATAGTTCGATTACCTGCGCTTGAAGCCATTACCCAAACTGATTTTAAAATGGTTGGCGATGTGCAATTAAATATCATGAATCGAGTTGTATTTGTATAATTGCCACCAGCGCCTATCGTATTATTTAAAGGTCCTACGTGATACGAAGGAGAGGTAACAACTTCTTCTGCATAATAGGTAGTACTTGCTGGCAAGAAAGGTGTTGTATAACTATTACCTGTATATACACTAGTACCTCCAGTCGCTGTAGTGTACCAACGAATAGAATCCGCTGTATTATTCGGAGTTGCAGTTATAATTGCTGAACCTGGAGCACATAATGTAGCACCAGTTGTAAGCGGTGCTGAAGGTGGGCCAACTTGGATATATGCATTTCGTACTAAAGTATCCAAACCGCAAGTTCCACCATCAACCATAAGTTTTACTGTATAAATACCAGAAGAATAAGTATGTGTTGGATTGAATGCAGTCGAATAGGTACCATCACCAAAATCCCAATTAAATGTATTTCCATTGGTACTTGTATTCGTAAAATTGACAGTTAGGCTCGTATTGCAAGATTGTAAATTATCAGCAATAAAATTGCTGGTTGTAGGACCTGCAACATAAGGTGAACCTACACATACTGTACTCCATGCATTGGTTGTAGCTATTGTTGGCGTTGAACATCCACCATAAAGTTCTGTGGATGATACTATAGAGTAAAAACGTGCATCTGCATAATCTGCAGATGGAAAAAGATGAACAGTCAATGTGCGGAAAGCTATGTTGGCAGCAGTGTCAGTACCTAAAGCGGTAATATTGTTTGCCAAACTTCCTGTACTTAAAAGATAGTACCAGTATATCAATGGTCCATCATTGTCATGGGGTTCACCAGATGTATTCCAATTCGGTCCTAAATAACAATTTGGTTGGCCCAAAGAAGCCGGGTTAGACATTAATCTTATACCTACTCCATTCGGAACACCAGATGAATTACAAGTAATATCACCGCCAATTACCCAATCCCATTGGGTTGGTCTAGCATATTTTTCAATCGCTGTTCCAAACACATCACTATATGCTTCATTGAGTGCATCACATTCTTGCGTACCAGAGCTTGTTGCGCTTAAATCGGCAGTAAAATTGGTAAGTCCATGAGCGATTTCATGCCCGCAAACATCCAATGCTGTCATGGTTAAAAATCCTTGACTGAAACTGCCATCACCATAGGTCATTCTTGTTCCATCCCAAAATGCATTTGCATAATTCGTATTGTAATGAATATAACTCTTCAAAGAAAAGCCTGCATCATCAATACTATTTCTGCCATAGGAATTATAAAAATAATCGTAAGTTTTTTGAGCACCCCATTGCGCATCCGTAGCTGCTTCATCATGCGCGGCATTCACATTATTCCAATAATTATCTAAGTCTGTAAAATCAACTGCTGTTCCATAATTACTACCATTAGATAGATTATAAGTATTCACGCCTAAGCCTCTGCCTGAATCACGTAGTCTAAAACTTGTTGGTGCTGTACTATCTGTTTGAAAAGGTTTTGTACCTGAGTATTTTGTAACAGCCGTTCCATTTACCATTACATTTTCTATCAAATTTTTAGATAAAATAATTTTTCCAGTTGTTGCATCCACATATTCCATGGTACGTCCCATTGGCTCATGCGCATAAATATTGAAAGCATAACAAAGATGATAAACGCCATTTTGTTTCAATATAACTTTTTCTGCTTTCGGGTAATACGTTGCATTCGCATCTTGAAGTTCTGCTTTGATATTTTTTTCTTCAGCAGGAACTTGCCATTTATATAAGTTTGCATTTACTTTATTTAGTGCTATTTGTAAACTAGAAGCTACAGATAAATTTGCTTGAATATTTAAATTAGGCAAGTCATTATAAACCAATCCATTTACACTTTCTACTTTGCCATTTTTACAATGTACAATATACATGGTGCCTTGAATAGCAACGCCCTTATAGGTTTGACGATAACGGATATGCTCCATACCAATTTGATCTTTACTACGATTAAGTTCTAACCAATCATAGTTTTGACCCATATTTAAATTCTTTTGCATCCAACTTTTTAATTGCTCAATGGTTGGTGCAGAAGAAGTTTGAAATTGAATATAATCGGGGACGGTTGATTTATCGGTGTAGCGAAGCAACCTCGTACCTTCTATTTTACGATTGGCTTCGGCATCTTTAAGAATACTTTCTCGAGCGGTAACTGTAAAACTTAATAGAGTAAGTAAGAGTAGTAAATAATTTTTCATCATGCTTTATTTTTCCACGAAAATATAGAATAAAATTATTTAATTGAGACAAATTTTACAAATTCGACCAAAGTGGTTTAGCTTTTACTGGAAAAAATGGATTGGAAGATTTAAATTGTGAGTTGTGAATAACATCCATAAAAGTAAAGCGATTGGCGTGTCCCTTCGGGTCGGGCTATCACTGCAATCTTTTTTTGAAGAAAAAAAGGATTTCCGTTCTATCCCTCACGCAAAAAATCAGCGTGAGAAAGTGAGCGAAGAGCGGAGCGGTCCGAACGAATTCTCATTCTGATTTGTTTACTCGTTCTCGCTCTGTTGCTCACTCTGTTTTCAATTATTCTAAAATAATATTATCTTGCATGGAATCAGAATAAAATGGTTCGAAGAACAAAGGTATCTGAAGTTCAACATGCCGGGAAATAGATATCGAACAGCCCCAAATTGAATGATTAAAATAACATGAGAACAATACAGAAATTATCCGTCAATGATTCAGACTTTAGTCTTTTAGTACAAATTTGATAATTCAAATATTAAAAAGTACGATTGCAAACCAATGCTTAGGCTTAGCGCATTTCAACCATTGAATGATAAAAATGCATTTAGTTCAGTTCAAAATAAAGGTTATTATATTGAGTGGCCTTTTTATGAACTTGATTTAAGTGCAGATACTTTGTGGCATGACGGAGAATCACAATAAAATGATATGAATTGATATCTTCTGAATGCTTTGTCATTGATGGGTAAAATTGAAATTTGTTCAAGGATTACAAATCCTAGGATAGCAATTCGAGATTGCAAATCGAACAGGGGAGGAGCTTTTAGTAGAAAAAATGTATTGGAAGATTAACATTCAATCTCCAAGAAGATAAATCTACCCAAATACCAAACTCGGCAATACACCCAATAAAAGAATAATCATCGCATTGATGATGAGAAATGTTTTATCCCAAGTAGTAGGCTCTGTATGCATTTCAGCATCACCGGTTTTGAAATACATACTGCGTATAACTCTGAAATAATAATATGCACTGATGGCTGCCATTAGCACTGCAAATACAACTATCCAAATATATTTTCCTTGTTCAACTACCGCCGACAATACAAAATATTTCGCAAAGAATCCTCCCGTTAATGGAATGCCGACTAATGACAATAAACAAACTGTAGCCGTAAATGCCAATATAGGTTGCTTCTTAGCCAATCCATTAAACCCATCATACGTATAATCTTTCATTTTTATAATTACTGCAAATACGCCAATGGATGCCAATGAATAAACTACACTGTACAACAAAATGCCTTTATACGCTAAGGTCGAATTGACTGCGAAAATACTGAACAACATAAAGCCTGCTTGCGCAATAGATGAATAGGCCATCATACGTTTTAAGCTTTGTTGATATACTGCAGTTACGTTACCAATAATCAAGGTTAATACAATCATACTTGCAATGGCTATTTGCCAAGCACCGCTCACATTACCAAATGAAAAATGAAACAAACGGATGAAAGCTACAAATACACTGACTTTGACGATGGTTGCCATGAAAGGCGTGAAGGCTGTTGGACTTCCATCATACACATCGGGTGTCCACAGATGTAATGGAGCAGCAGAAACTTTAAATCCAAAAGAAATTAATAATAATAAGATCCCAACAAAAGATAAAGAGCTCATGCTGGAAAGCTGTGCAAATTGTCCAACGAATTTTTCACTGGTGATGTCAAAACTTCCAGTAGCACCATAAATCAAAGTCATACCCATGAGCAACAAACCAGTACTAAATGCACCCATTAAAAAATACTTGAGCGATGCTTCATTGCTTTTAATATTCTCTTTATCACTGCCTGCCAGTATGTATTGCGGGATGGATAAAATTTCTATACCCAGAAACAAAATCAATAAATTGGAATAGGAAGCGAGTAAATAAACGCCACACATGACAAAGAAAATGAGGGCGAAGTATTCAGCTTCATTTTTACCAACTGCAGCAATGTCTTTATGAAAAATAAAGAGATACATAGCACAACAAGCAGTAATTAATATACTAAACCAAGATGTATATACATCAATGGTCATCATACCAAAATAAGTTTGTGCTTGCACAGAATGTGCTTGATAATCGAGGATAGAAACAACCAATAAAGCAATAATACCAAGTATAGCTGTCCATTGAATTTGTTTGGAAGATTTTAGAAACAAACCTGCGAACATCATCACGACACCCCAAATACCCGATAGTACAATTGCATTCATTTTTTTCTTATTGTGTCAGCTTGTATTTTACTTGCTGTCGATTTATTTATTTTTAATTTAAAATTATATGTGTCATCTAAGGCGTATCTACCAATAGCATTAATGCGTTTGGATAAAACCCAAGAAATAATATGATACCCATTATTACGAGGAGGATAATCCATTCGTTCATCGTTAAATCTTTCATGCTTGCGGTCTTCTCATTCAATTCGCCATAAGCCACTTTTTGTATCATACCCAAAGTATATACTGCCGATAAAATAACGCCCAATCCTGCTACTATCGTAAATACCATTCTATAAGTTGAAATAGAATTGAATAAACCATTCAACATCATAAATTCTCCTACAAATCCATTGGTCAATGGCAAGGCAATATTTGCTAAAGAAATAAGCACTAAAGCAATCGTGAATCGTGGTGCTATTTTAGCTATACCTCCCATTTCGCGAAGGTCTTGTGTGCCTAATCTATTTTCTACAATACTCACTAAAATCCACAAGCCCATGATATTGATACCATGATTAAACATTTGAATATACGCACCTTGTACGCCAAGCAAATTATTGGAATAAGAAAAAATAGCAGCACACATTAATCCAATATGTGCAATGGAAGAATAAGCGATAAGACGTTTGATATTGGTTTGTACCATTGCCATGCAAGAGGCGTAAACCACACCAATAATGCACAATAACAAAACCACATTCATCCAATGAATACTACCCAATGGAATAATAGGAAGTAACCAACGTACAACAGCGAACAATCCCATTTTTACCATGATAGCACTAAGAACCACAGTTACTGGCGTGGCACTTTGTTCGTAAGCATCTGGTTGCCAAGTATGAAATGGGAACACAGGCATTTTAATGGCAAAGGCAATAAATAACATCCAAAACAACCAGGATTGGTCCGCTTCTGGAAGGCTTTTACCAGCACTTACAAAGGCATCCCATGAAAAAGAATGAACAGGTGTGTGATTGTAAATAATTAATAATGCAACGAGCATGACTAAGCTACCAACAAATGTGTAGACGAAAAATTTGAAAGTGACTGGAATGCGATTTGGTCCGCCATACATAGAACTTAAAAAGTAAACAGGTATCAATGCGACTTCCCAAAATAAATAAAACAACAAAGCATCTTTTGCTAAAAAGACGCCCATTAAACCTGCTTGTGCCAAGAGCATTAAGCCATAGAAAACATGCTTTCTTTCTGGCTGTTTATTTTGCATGCTAATAAATACACAAGGAAAAAGAAGACCCGTCAAACCAATCATTAAAACAGAAAGACTATCCGACATACTTAAAGAAAATGTAGCACCTATGCTTTCTATCCAAGGGCAATCAAAACTTAAATCGGTGGTATGGGTTGCTTGACTATAAAAATAATAAGCAGTACCTGCAATAGCCAATGTGAGTAAGGATGTGAACACTGACCATGCATAAGCCATTTTTTCTCCAAAAAGAAAAGAAGCTAAACCGCCAATAAAAGGAACCAATATGAGTAATAGTATCAACATCTCTATATATATCACAAGGCTAACCTTGCCTTTTTCTATTTTTAAAATTTAACCAACCACATTTGCAACGCGAACAAAAGTATAATACCCAATACAAACATGAATAAATAAAACCCGACCAATCCGCTTTGGAGCAATCTGATTTTTGTACTTCCAACTTGTATTAATCGACCTACACCATTCACGATTCCATCTATCCCTGCTTTTTCAATTATTTTTTCTACCCATTTGCTGAGGCCAAATAATGGTTTTACAATTCCGTTGTCATACACCTCATCTACATACCATTTGTCTTCTGCAAATTTCGCAATGCCTTTAGTAGTATCGGCTGCATTATACTTTTTATAGCCAAACCAAGCCATTGTTATCCCAATGCAAGCGATGAAAACAGCTACACCCATTAATATTATTTCATTTTGGTGGCTTAGCTCATTAATGCTGGTTTGTAAAGCTTGAGATTTCAATAATATTGGTTCTAAAAAGGCATTCAATGCATGATGTCCACCGAGTACTTCTGGAATGCCAATAAATCCACCAAGAATAGATAAAGCAGCAAGCACTATCAATGGCATAGTCATCAATGCCGGACTTTCATGCGGATGTCCTTTACCTCTATACGTTCCATGAAAAGTAATAAACAATAAGCGAAACATATAATAAGCGGTCATCATGGCGGCTAACATGCCTAGTATCCAAAATATTTTTCCATTCGTTCCATGGGTAAAAATATGCATCATGATTTCATCTTTGGAAAAGAAACCACTTAAAGGCGGAATCCCTGCAATAGCAATACATCCAATGAAGAAAGTAATATAGGTAATCTTCATGTATTTTTTCAAACCACCCATATTCCTGATATCTTGTTCGCCGTCCACTGCATGGATTACAGAGCCAGAACCTAAGAACAGCAAGGCTTTGAAGAAGGCGTGGGTGATTACGTGAAAGATAGCTGCTGTATAAGCTCCTACTCCCAATGCCATAAACATAAAGCCCAATTGACTTACTGTAGAATAGGCTAATACTTTTTTAATGTCATTTTGCTGGGTTGCAATGGTTGCTGCAAGTAATGCCGTTGCCAAACCGATGATTAAAATAACTTGTTGTGCAATAGGTGCTACAGAATATAAAAAATTACTTCTTGCAATCATATATACACCGGCAGTAACCATGGTAGCTGCATGGATTAAAGCCGACACTGGCGTAGGACCTGCCATTGCATCGGGCAACCAAGTGAATAAAGGAATTTGTGCACTTTTACCAGTTGCGCCAATAAAGAAACATAATGCCACTGCAGTTAAATAGCTTGGGTCGTTCATTAAAGTAGGTATCATGTTTTCGATGGATTTAAAATCCAAAGCATTGCATTTAGAATACAATAAAAACATACCAATTAGAAAACCCAAATCCCCAATTCGGTTCATAATGAAGGCTTTCTTGGCTGCATCGGTATAGGCTATATTTTTATACCAGAAGCCAATGAGTAAATAAGAACAAAGTCCAACTCCTTCCCAACCAATAAATAAGATAAGATAATTGGCGCCCAATACCAATAATAACATGGAGAATACAAAGAGATTGAGATAAGCGAAAAACTTCCCAAAGCCTTCATCATGGCTCATGTAAGAGATGGAATAGATATGAATAAGGAAGCCAATACCAGTAATGACCAATAAGAAAATACTGCTCAAGGCATCGATTTGAAAATCGAAAGCAATTTGCATAGCATGGGTATTGATAAAATTAAATAAGTGAACGACATGCGAGCCAGTTGCATGTTCGGCAACCTCCTCGGGTAAAGTTTTTAATTCAATAAAGATTAAAACAGACACAATGAAGGAAGCCAAAATAGCTAAGGAGGCAATCCATCCACTGGCTTTACCTAAATGGTTGCGCCCAAGACCTGTGATGATAAAACCAATTAAGGGAAATAAAGGCACTAGCCAAACCAAATTCAACATATGAATCTTACTAGTTTTTTAATCGGTTTAAAATATGAACATCTATAGAATGTACTTTTCTATACATCATTACGATAATAGCCAATCCTATACTTACTTCTGCCGCCGCGACTACCATGATAAAAAAGACAAAAAGTTGTGCATTCGGGTCATTATACATTTTGCTGAAGGTTACCAACAGCAAGTTAACTGCATTTAGCATCAACTCGATACACATCAAAATGATAATTGCATTACGACGCATGAGCACACCCATGACACCTATACAAAACAAAGCTAAGCTGAGAAATAAATAATATTGTGACGGCATTTTTTTAAAGTGTCGCAAAAATAGGGCTTGTAACTCGAAAATGGTAATTGTTTGCGAATTGTTTTTGAGAGAATGTAGAAAATGATAAACAATTGGGTTGCATATTTCCATTTTAATTGCTTCTAAGCCATCCTTTTGTGTGGTGATTCAAAAAAAATAATACTTTTGAAACCTAAATCATTTTTATAGATAATAAAAAATTTCACCCATGCTTTGCACCGATAAAAACTCGCCAGTGCTTAAGTAATAATTGATTCTATTATTCCCGTGATTAAAAATATCCTTTTATTCCCTTACTTTTTATACGCCTGTTGTTGGCTTATCGTTCTATTGTTATTGTCCTTTCCAATCACACTTATACTTTTACTTTTCCCAGAAAAAATAAAAGACTATGGTATGTTTTGGCTATTGAAAGTCATTAGTAATGCATGGTTCATATTATGCGGTATGATTCCGTACAACTATAACCGACGAAAAATAGATGTTACAAAAAGCTATATCATCACGCCGAATCATCAATCTTTTTTAGACGCTGCCATTGTTTATACCAGCATTCCACATCTTTTTAAAACATTAGGTAAAAAGGAAATTGAAAAAATTCCAATTTACGGTATCATCTACAAAACGGTAGTCATTACAGTAGACAGAAGTTCAATGACAGCCAAAGCAGCAAGTTTTCGACGCATGAAAAAAGAACTTGAAGAAGGAATTTCCATAGTCTTATTCTCTGAGGGTACTTTTACCAATGAACCACAAGAACAATTGAACCCATTTCAAATTGGCGGTTATTCATTGGCGATTATGCAACAAGCAGATATTTTACCAATATTGTATTTGGATACTGCCCGCAGATTACATCCATCTAAGTTATTGCAAATTACACCCGGCATGAATAGAGCTGTTTTTTTACCGCCGCTATCCGCATCGAATGTACAAAAGCAAGATGCGGAACGATTAAAAGATTATGCCCAGCAGTATATGCAAAGCTGCCTCGACTTTAGCCGAACAAATCAAAAAAAAGAAATTTGGAATTATGCCTTATCTTGGCTTCAATTAAATCCTTTTGTATAGATGTTATTTGCAGATGTCATATTACCATTAGCATTGGAACGCAATTATACATTTGGCGTTCCTATTGACATGCAAGACAAAATAAAAATTGGTTGCAGGGTAGAAGTGCAATTTGGCAAACGAAAAGTATATAGTGGTATTGTCAAAAAACTACACGATCACAAACCAGATGTGTATGATGTAAAACCAATTCGTACTTTATTGGATCGAGAGCCAATTGTAACCGAAGCACAAATTAAATTTTGGGAATGGATGGCTAGCTATTATATGTGCACCGAAGGCGAAGTGATGAATGCTTCCTTACCTTCTCATCTCAAATTGGTCAGTGAAACTTTTGTGGTTATGAATGAGGATATAAATATAGATGAACAAGATTTGACGGATGAGGAATTCATGGTCATGCAAGCTTTAGAAATCAAGCGTTCGCAAAAAATAGAAGAATAAAAAAAGCTGGTTTTACTTTTGGCTTCCCTACATTTTAATGAAAATTATTTGGGCGGCAGACACGCTTTACGTTTCAATCTTTTTGCTTGCTCCGCAGCAAAAAGGATTTCCGCTACAATCGTTGCCGCAATGCACCTGCACTTGAAATGAATACCGTTGCGTATTTTTTGCCCAAAAAATAAATGCTACTGGTATATTTTTCTGATTACATTTTTGGTTTAAACTTTTTTTTCTCTTTACATTTATCGAATGAAGTATTTTTATGTATTGCTATTGATATGCATTAGCTCTTTTGTACAGGCGAAAAATGAAGGCGAATTATTTTTCCCGCATTCCTCAGTAAAAGTCAATTCGGAGCAAGAAGCCAACTCATTTTTAAAAAACTATTTTTCCGACTTGCAATCTGAAGATATTACGCTTGCACTTTCGTTTAAAAAAAATACGCCTTACTCTCGCCATTTTACATTTGATATTTTGGTAAAGCAAGTAGCAGTGTTGAATGCATCAATAAAATTAAATACAGACCTTGTGGGCAATGTCGTTTCCATCAAAAAAGAAGTGGATGAGTTGGCATTATTAGCTACTGCAAATGTGGATGCCCAATTGGCTAATGCAAATAATATCAACGCGAACGATTGGCTTCGTGCCCATTGGAGTGCTTATCCATCGTTAAAAAATCAAAGCTATAAATTGACGGTAATAGATAATAAACCCATACTTGTTGTACAAGCCGATGCTTGGAACAAAACCTTGGATAAGTCTATTGTCCTTGACCTACAAGGCAATATCCTACAAGAAAATAATAATGCACGTTATCTAAATATAGATACGACATTGCATGTTCAAATTTTTAAACCCGATCCATTAACGAGTTTAGGATTTATATATGGCGGTATACATATTGATGATACAGATAAAAATAATGCCTGGTTTAATCCAGCCTATTTGACGGCAGATGTACCAGGTACTTACGATAATTTGAACAATACTTTTTATCTCGAAAATCAATGGGTAGCGATTGATGATTATGATTTACCAACAGCAGCGCCAGCAACGAGTGCCACTGCAACTTTTACCTTCAATCGCAGCGAGTCTGGTTTTGAAGACGGCAATGTTTTGTATCATATTTCTAATTTTCAAAACCATTTATATTCTTTGGGCTATGATACATTGATGGATGTGCAAGCCAGTATAGACACCCATGCATTGAATGGAGCCGACAATTCCGTATTTATGAAAAATGGCGGAAACCCTACTATAGCATACGGTACAGGCGGTGTAGATGATGCGGAAGATGCAGATGTGATTATTCATGAATATAGCCATGGCATTAGTTGGAGTGCGAATAATAATAGCTTTACATCCACAGATAGAAGTGGATTAGATGAAGGTTTAGCCGATTATTTTGCGACTTCTTATTCTCGAGAAATCAATGTTTTCGATTGGGAAAAAATGTTTACTTGGGATGGGCATAATGAATTTTGGAATGGTCGTATTGCAAACACAAGCGCTAATTATCCTGCTACCGGCGGATTGTACGCTGTTGGTGAAATCTGGAATAGTGCTATGAGCAGTATTTGGGCCGACTTAGGCAGAACAGTTACGGACAAACTTATGTTGGAATCGCTACATTTTTTTGCCAATAATACGAACTTACCAGAAGCCGCTATGTATGTATTACAAGCCGATACTTTATTGTTTGGTGGCATACATACAACTACCATTTGTGCCAAGTTTCAGCAACGAAATATATTAAGTGCGAATTGTATGCCAGTAGCGGTTAAAGATGTAGAAGCCTCACCAAACATTCGCATCCGCAATACTGTAGGCTTCGCAAAAAAGGAAGGGAACATTTCCATAGACTTTGCGAAACCTAGCACTGGTAAGTGTTTGATGACAAATATTTTAGGGAATACGGTATGGTCGCAAACTTTTGATAATACTACAACGCAAATTATTTCACCTACGGATTTGCAACCTGGTTTATATGTCTTGCAAGTATTTACACAATATGGAAAGAAGACATTTAAGCTGAATACATTGTAGTGCTTTTTTTGAAAAAGCCTAAACTAAAAATGTAATGAGAAAAATGAAATCATATATTGTACGAAGTAAATGTAGAAGTAAATCTGCTGGTTGCATTTGCACCTTTTAGAGCAGGAGTTTGTTGCTCCCTTCTCTGGAGGAGAAGGGTTGGGGATGAGGTTAAACAAGGTAATTTTTTCATTACGAATGTAGAAATCTCCAAAAAATAAATGCTATAGGATTTCTTTGTTTTGCTTCCACCATTTATAGCCGATGATAAGCATAAAAGCCAAAGGCATAAATGCTAAATAAATAATCCCGCCATTTAATCCACGCGCGCTATTATCATCTAAGCTAGCAGCAGTTTTGGTACACATCACACATTGTGCAAAGGATATACTTGCACTAATAAGACATATCAATAAAAGAATTGCTTTTTTGTACATACTGCAAAATTGTAGTAAGGAGTTGGTATTACCAAAAGATAAATTGTGCGTGTGTCAATCATGGCTGAAGAGGATAGCTGTCTGAATCACGGATGAAAGAGGATGAAGAAGATAACACGGATATTAGCAGATGCTTAAACTTTTTAAATATTGTGATTGTTGCTTAATATAACAACGGTTGGGCATGTGCTTAAATAAATTTGAATCGTCTTATTGTGGTTCCCCGTCATGCCACAATGTATCTGCACTTATATCAAGTTCATAAAAAGGCCATTCAATATAGTATCCTTTATTTTGTACTGAACTAAGAGAGTTTTTATCATGCAATGGTCGAAATGTGCTAAGCGCAAGCAATGGTTTGCAATCGTACTTTTTAATACTTGAATCATCAAATTGTACTACAAGACTATAGTCTGAATCGTTGACGGATAATTTCTCTATTGTTCTCATGTTATTTTAAAAACTGTTTCACCTTTGACTGCTAAGATAGAATTTTTTTCTTCTCATTCTCAAATTCATCTTTCGTCAGAACGCCTTTTTCGAGAAGTGAATTTAATTTTTCAAGTTCTTCAACTCTACTCATCGGTCTTGTTGATTCAGATGGAGAGGTAGCCATTTTATAGCCATTTGCAACGAATGTTTTGAAGTCGGTTGTATTTCTCAAATAGGAAAGACCATAGTCTTGATTTATTCTTTCAAAATCCTTAAACCCATCTTGAATTGACTTGACAAAATGGTTAAATGAATTTTTACTATCTTGTTTAAGTGAATAAAGTTTTGCAAGTTGGAAATGAGAATAGGGTGCTTTGTTTGAGTAAGATAGTGCAGTATTAAACTTTCCGATTGCTTCGTCAACTTTTCCTTGTTTAATAAGTTTATCTCCCTCAATAATTAATTTCATCATTGCAGGAGATACTTGTTTAATCGAAGCTTTTTTGTCTGAAGCAAAAGTTATGATGAATCCAATTAATGGAGAAAGAAAAATGGATATGAAGAAAGCTGACCAAAATCCAATCTTTCTCGAGACACCGATATAGCCAGCTAAGAAGCTGAAAATTAACCATGCTAAAACTATTTCCATGTTGTTTGAAATTATTTCCATGTTATGATTTTTTTTGTTATGCTTGCCTTGTTAAATTTTCAACTTTTAATTATTCACGACTTCATATATCGAACCGCATAAATGATTTATATTGCTTACACAACTGGCTTTCATATTTATGAATTTATAAAATTTAAAGATAATCACTTCATCGAAGCATACAAACTAAAAAATTAATGTTCTATGAAACGTCTTTTGTTTTGTAGTTTTATTTGTTTGTTTTTAGCAATTGAAAAGTGTTTTTGAAAATGATCATTTAGAGTAGATTCAATTAGTTTTCTAAAAGTAAAATATATTTTTGTAGTGCGATGAGGTTAAGGATAAGGAAGTAATAATCATACCAATCATTTAATCCTAAAAATCATAGTGCAGACAAGAATTTTCTCACCTTTACTCCTTACTTATTCTCGTCTTATCATTACTATACATCCATTCTGCCGTTTGTATTTGAGAAAAAGCATAATCGCGTAATTGTGCAGCCATGGTTTTATTTTCGTTGATAAAATTATGCAAATCACCATTTTGGTAATGGTATAAACTTTCTTCACCAGTAAAGCGATAAACATAAAGCCATTCGGCATTGATGCAACCAATTTTATCATCGGCAGAAAAATAAATACATTCTCTTGGCTGCTTAATAATATCTGTTCCTAAAGTATTATTGATATAAGGGAAATGTAGCATGCCCATTAGGGTTGGGAAAATATCAATTTGCCCTATCCATGCATCCGACACCTTGGCTGGAATAATAGATGGGGCATAAAAAATAATCGGGACATGCTGATAAGATAATTCTAAATCATATTTATTTTCTCCAACTCTAAAACCATGGTCGGCAACGAAAATAAAAATTGTTTTCTTGAACCACGCCGACTTTTTTGCCCTTGCTAAAAATTGACCTATGCTCCAATCAGCATAATTTGTTGCACGAAGATTTGGTTGTGTTTGTGCCGATTGGAAGTCATTTGGTAAGACATAGGGCTCATGATTAGATGCCGTTAATAAGGTTGCAAAAAATGGTTTGCTTGTGTCCATTTGATCAAACGTATCTATTGCATAATTAAATAAATAATTATCAGGAACACCAAATGCACTCAAGGATTTTTCTGGTGGAAATACTTCAGAACTATAAATTTTATCGAAATTATTTTCTGGAATAAAATTGTCAATATTATCAAATACGAAGCTATGGCAACTAAAAAATAAATTGGTATAACCTTGTTGTTTTGTCACATAAGGTAAGCCCGAATATTTTCGAATAGGTATCGTATTCATTGGGCGAATTCTTTTTAAAGCAGGGAATGAATAAAGCGTTGAAAAAATACCATTGTTGGTATGAATACCTGCACTAAATGCATTTTTAAAAAATAATGATTTTGGAATTAAGCTGTCTAAATTGGGTGTGAGATTTTGTGTGTTACCAAAATACTGCATGTAGTGTGCACTCATACTTTCCATCAATACAACGACTACATTATATTTTTTGCCAATAGAATCCATTTTGATTTGCCTTGCTATGGGTGAAATATTGTCGATAGGAGCATCAATTTGTAAATGTTGATGGGTAAGGTTTATCGCAAGTTCTGGGTCCATTAATCGTACTTTTTCCGTATAGCTTTTGAGTATGCAATAAGCAGGATTCAATCCCAATTGATTCAACAATGGACTGTGGCAATACGATGCATCTCCTAGTCGAATAGGATGTGCTAATTTGCCTCGCAAGCCAATGAAGCAAAGGAGACTTGCTAATAGGAAATAGAGAATAAGGCTTCGCAAAGAATTCTGATTTTTAGTGGATTCTATTTTTGCAAATTCCCTTTTTAAAAAACGAAAACAGAGTGCATACGTTATCGGAATGACCAAGAGAACGAGCACTAGAAAAAACAGATTGGATTTATTTTCAATGATCATTTGCAATACGATTTTCCAACTTTCTAACCATTGCAAGGAAGCTTCTGATAGCCTGTTGTGAAAGAAAGTAAAGTAAGGAATATCTGCAATGGCTAAAACAAATATTGCTGTAAGTAGCAAAGAAATATAATGTTTCAAAAAGTCGAGCAGTAATCGACTAGACTTGCCTATTAATTGTTGAACAAAAAGCAAGAGCAATGGCAATAGAAAAATATAAGAAAGGACTACACTATCAAATTGCATTCCAATGAAAAGTGAAATATAAGTCAGTGTATCTGTCCACGGAATACTTGGGTCTTTGGCATAATATAATTCAAATATTCGTAATGCTAAAAGGACAAGAATGGAAGTGCAATATAATTTGAACAGAACCGAAAAAAATACTGGAACTGTGGTGTGTCTATTATTCGATTTAGTTTCTAATGAATTTTCCATGTAGATATGCTTGGCAAAGTACAATTCCTTTTTTCATTTGAAAAATAAAAAATGGGAGCACTGAATTACTAAACAAAAAATGAAATAAAAAAAACCAAATATTTTAATAGAAAAGTAATTACCCTTTAAACACCTTCAAGAGCAGGAGTTCGTTGCTCCCTTCTCCTTGAGGAGAAGGGTATGGGATGAGGTCTAACAAAGCAATTTTTTCATCGAAAATTTAGTAAGGTCGCTAAACAAAAAATGAAATAAAAAAAACCAAATATTTTAATAGAAAGTAATTGCCATTTAAACACCTTCAAGAGCAGGAGTTCGTTGCTCCCTTCTCCTTGAGGAGAAGGGTAGGGGATGAGGTCTAACAAAACAATTTTTTCATCGAAAATTTAGTAAGGTCAACAGTTCTTTAATCGCATAAAAAAACCACATCGTGAGATGTGGCTTTTTTATGAAGTACAATTATTTATTTTTTATAAGTCGTAGCTAAACCATCTATATTTTCATCAGACAAAACTAGTTCTAGTACAGACATATTTTCTACCATCATATCTTGCATACTTGGGTCAGAAAAATCGAGCCATGATTTACTTGTACCTGTATGAATACAGTTTTGAGAGCTAATGCTAAAGGTGCCATTTGAAATTAATATGCCATTTTTTTGTTGGACATATTGATTATTGTTAATGACCAAAGTGATTGAATCACCTGTAGAAGCTGGCGTAAGATGAATATTGTTTCCAATACCACCATCTGTTGAAACCCAGTGCCAAGTGCCATTTAAAACATTATTGCTTGTGGAACTTGTGCTGTCTGATTTTGTGCATGCCTGAAATAGAACCATACAACTAAGAATCATCAAGATATTTATTTTATTTCTCATTTTTATTTTTTGATTTTTTTGTGTGTTTTGATTTTCTGTTATTTTAAAAATAGCTTCTTCAAGTAATATCTATCAGAACTTATTTTCTGGTGCAATTTACAATAAATAATTTCAAATAAAAGCTCATATAAATGTTGTGTTGATCAAGAACTGTAGCATGTCATTATTCATTTGCAAATGGCCTTGGATAGTTTGGCGTTAAAAAAAATGGAGTGCTTGGCGAACAAATCGTCCCTGTCTGAGCAACCGACGTAGGAGGATTGTGAGTTTGGACGATTTGCGTCAAGCATGAACATTTTTTAGCTAAACTATCCACAGCCTTGATTTTTTGGTTCTT
Organism: Chitinophaga pinensis; assembly: GCA_945878115.1. Taxonomy (GTDB): domain Bacteria; phylum Bacteroidota; class Bacteroidia; order Chitinophagales; family Chitinophagaceae; genus OLB11. Next base: position 33,232 of record CAMDVD010000037.1, read on the forward strand.
TTGTATCAAGACAAAAGAACAAATGATTATTAGTAGCGATAAATTTATTTGTAGTCAAATTGCAATTAAAATAGAAAAGAAGATTTGTCATAGATACATTGTCTATTACCTATTCGAAGATAAATGCAATGGATTAAAGTCGAATGCAAAATTTGTTGACTTATTTTTTGGAACTTCTGCACCACCCCATTCCACAACTGTAAATCCTTTTCTAACAAAGGCTTGTAAAATTGGCTCTTCGGTATGGATATAATTTTCACTCGCTTGGAATGCCATGAATACACGTAACATTGCATCTGGTTTTGGTGTAATGATAAGTGGTGCACTGCTAGTATATTCCTCTTCTGCGAAGTGAATAAGATTGTATTTATTTTGTATCATTTTAGGTAACCAAAATACAATCATGTCATTATATTCTTTCGGCGTTAAACCCATTTCAGAAAAGGTTTTTTGCAAGAATGTTTTTGTGTCTGATCCTTTTACACAATATCCTTTTTGCATATCAAAGGTATAAGGAATGCTCGGCTTTCCTTCCCAAAATAAATATTGATATTCCATGCCATCCTCTTGATTATGTAATGTTCCATCTTTATTTGCTTCTACAGTCCATCCATGTTTTTGCGGATTATAATCTGGATAAGTTGCTGTAAGTGTACCCGCAAAATTTAATTGCACCTGAACATCCATAGTGTGTTTTGGATACAAATAAATCACGGGTTTCATGGCAATGATTCCACCTGATGTATCCAATGAAATATTACACAAAGAAATATTTGGCATTACAGGTAATGGCGGCGTGCCACACCAACCACAATTAAAAACAGAGGAGTCGCCAGTGTAGTTAAAATCAAAGTTTACATTAGTAGCATTGATTTGAAAATTACTAGGCAAATTAATTGGCTTCACACTAAATCCTAGTATTGGAGAATTATTGGAAGAAGTCATATTGATAAACCAACTGGAATCAACCGCACAGTATTCAATTGTACCAGTTCCTGTATAGGAACATGGCGAAGTATTTGTTTGTTTGTGGCAAGCACTGCAGAGAAAAAGACTCGCCATACAGGCAATAAGTATATTTTTCATGTTGATTTTTTTTGTATGTTTTTATTATTAGTTAGTCAATCTAACACCAAAGCAATATGGATATTGTTCAGTACCATAACTCGTCAATGGCGTTAAACTATTTTTGAAGTAAATAGCAAATTGCTTATACTCTAATTCAGCTTGCATGCCGTATTGAAATTTGTTTAAATTGAAATCATTGAACTGTTTTTCCTTTTGTTTTGAACCTTCTATAATTTGCTTAGTATGGCTTCTTACTAAATAACCTGCATATCCACCGATGCTTAAACAAACATTTCTGGAATTGTGATTCGGACTAGTTTCAAATCGAAGAAGAAGTGGTACTTGCAAATAATTCGTCACCAATTTATTTTTCGTGTAGTTCACACTATCCATTGTAATGGCATAGCCTTTGTTATTCGGCGATAGTGCGCTGAGGCTTGCGTTGGTTTGGTCAATGCTGGTCCAATGAATGGATTTTTTATATGACCAATTATTGATATCATAACAAAGGCCATAGATAAAACTCACATAATTTTTATAAAGACTTACTTGTTGTCTAACGATGCCGAAATTCACATTAATGGATTTTCCGGATTTTAATTCAAAATCATTTTCTTGCGCTGCTTTTTTAGTAAATAAGGCGAAACTTCCAATGCTATTAGGGTCGCTTACACTTGTGTTTGTATAATCCGTTTTGTCGGTGTAATTATTGAAACCGAGATTGAAACCACCCCAATCCGTTTCTACAGGCTTGCGTTTTTTCTTTTTTGATGGTGTTGAAAGTTCCATCTTTTTTACAGATTTACCATCTTTGTTTTCATTAGTTACAATTTTTAGCATGCCATTTAAATAGGAGCTAGAATCTTTTTTTTCTTGAGCATGAACAAGGATTGGAAAGCTCAATAAAAGGGCGAATAAAATTTTACTTGTGTTTTTCATGTGTTTGTTTTTTTAGTTGTTATTAATGTTTAAAATTTTTGTATTGCCTACGAAAACGAGTAGGTTAGTTTGTTTGATCTTTTCTTTTTTAAGTTTTATCTGATGTGTTAAGGCAGCTATCTTATTTATGAATTTTAATATTCCTTTTTCTGTAGAGGCTATAAGAGGTACAGCTGTTGTATCCTGCATCATGAGGATGTGATTACTTTTTTCTGGAACAATTTCTGGTTGCGCCATGGCAATTGTATCTTCTCTTTTGTTCGGAATATAGGGTATGGAATGGGGTATCAAAGGTGATTGTGTTACTACCTCATTTGGAGTCTGTTGTTTTTCTTTCTTTTCTTGTTGAACAATATCTACAGGTACTTGTGGCGCCATACGATGCTGAAGTAAATTCACTTTCGGTAGAATAGGATTTACTTTTTGTTGCGTGGAATGAATAACGACATTAATTGGGATACTATCTTTTTTATTTTGTGGCGTAGGTATAACGGTATCTATATTGGGAAGAGTAGATTCGGATTTTGGTTGAGCAACAAACGAAGGCTGAATTTTTGTCTTTATTAAAAATGTATAACCGATAAAAAGTATCCCAGAAAGTACAGCGGCTATTGCCAAATATTTTATCCAATAAACAGGAAATAAGATAGCAGGTTCTTCTTTGTATAAGAGTTCCTTTTTTTCAAAAACGATGTCGGTATCTGGTGTAAGAATAGTTTCTTTCAATAAAATATATTCTTCTAAAATAGAGGGATGTGTATGTAAGAATAATTCGAACTCTGGTACAAGATCACTTGCCAATTCGTTGTGCAAGTAATCGACTAAAAATTCTTCGTAATTATTTTCGTTGATGATCATGGAGGATAAATTAAATGTGATTTTCTAGACCGATTAAACTGGTTTTTAATTGCAGACGTGCTCTGAATAAATACACTTTAACTTGATTTTCTGATAGCTTGGTGATGCTGCCTATCTCCTCATAACTATAACCTTCATAATCTTTGAGAAGTACTAATTGTTTTTGTAAATCGGGTAGTTTTTCTAATGCTTCGTTGACTGCTTTTTTCACATCATGATTTTTTGTTTCGCTACTGCCGCCAAATTTTTCAGGAATGGATTCTACCAAATGTGTTTTTTTCTTTTTACGAAGTGCATCCACCAATTTATGATATCCAACAGTAAACAAATAGCTTTTAATTTTTTCTAGGTCCACTTCTTCTTTTTTCATCCATAAGATTTTGTACGATTGTTGTACTATGTCTTCTGCATCTTGTTGGTTACGAATATTTTTTAAGACAAACCGATACAAGTCATCTGCATGCATTTTTACTTGTTGATTGTATTGGTGAATTGTCATCAGGGTATATATCGTTTGAGGGTAGCGAAATGTTACAGAAAATAAAAAGTTTTTTTAAAAATAATTTTGATCTTGTTTCAATCTGCGATTTGGAGCATATAACATGTTGCGCATTTTAAGTAATGGACGGGGCTTCAACCGTAATCATTTTCGTTGAAAGGAAGTAATTTTTTTATCATAAATAGGATTCAACATCACGAACCTAAAACAAAATTGTATGAAAACAAAAGGGTGATGCTAATTGGGTATCTTAGTAAGATAATTAGGAAATATAGGGTGGTAATTGAGAAGATGGAAAATTAGATAAACAGGTTCTTGTTATTTCTCTTGCGTCGTTGTTGGGTGTTATCACCAACAACCACAATGTGTTATGGGATTATAAAATGAAAATCTAATATTAAGGAAAGAATTTTAGGTTGAACTTTATAAAGGATAAAATTTTTATATTCGCATATATGAAAAAAGCGCTGGCGGAAATGTTGTTGTTGAAAAACATTAACTACGGCGAAAAACTAAAAGTTATGTACAGTTTATTTTTAAGAATAATATTCACAATATTATTTATAGTTTCTATAAAGGTTGGAGAATCACAAACTAAGCAGAACTATTCTTGGATAGTTGGTTACGGAAATTCTAATGTGGTTAAATTTGAAAATTCAAATTTTTCATTTCAAAAGCTATTTGATACATTATTTTATCCATCTAGGAATTTTGACCCAGGAAGTAATATTTGTGATACAAATGGCAATATTATACTATTAAGTAATGGCAAAAGCGTAATAGATAGTAATAAAAACTTCATAGATGGACTAGATAGTATTGGAGGACGGGAATTTGTAAAATATAATAGTGGCGATTGTCCTTATTCGCAATATTCAATTTTTTTACCTTTAAAAAATAATATTTATTATTTTGTAAATAATTCTGTAAGTGATAGTTTTTGGGCATATTATAATAATACAGGAGGACTAGATTTTAATTTTGATGAATTGCTTTATTGCAAAATAGACATGAATGGTAATAATGGTTTAGGTGCCTGTATAAAACGTGAAGTGAAACTGATAGAAAAAGATACCTTAAGCAATACCCAAATGATGGCATGCAGACATGGTAATGGCAAGGACTGGTGGCTATTTAAGCAGGGTAGTATTAAAAATATAGTACATAAATTTTTGTTTACCCAAGATAGTGTATTCAACTATGGTACACAGAGTTTTGCAGAACCTGAATTTAGTAAATGGGATAATGGGGGTCAAAGCATGTTTAGTCAAGAAGGTACAAAATATGCAACCACTTGTAGAGGAACAAGAAAAATATTTGTGGCTGATTTTAATCGTTGCACAGGAGAGTTAAGTAATCCTGTGGTATATGATGTGCCTCCACTCAATGCGCATAGCACTTTTGATAGTACTATGGTAGACGTATTGTCGGAAGGTTTAGCATTTTCACCCAATGGCAGATTTCTTTATGTGAATATGTATTATAATATTCAACAATTAGATTTATTAGATTCAGATACAAGTACCCGATGGAGTGTGGTGGCAGG
>CAMDVD010000038.1 GCA_945878115.1 Chitinophaga pinensis
TTTACATCAGCAGAACAAAAGCAAAAAAGAACGGTGAAGTTCCCGTTCTCATGAAAATCAACATCAATGGAGAACGTGTAGTTTTACAGCTCCAGCGAAGTATTCAGCCCAAAGACTGGGATTCTAAACGCGCCAAAGTAATTGGCCGCTCTCACGAAGCTCGTGAATTCAATGATTACATTGATTCCGTGATCACCCGAACTCGCCAAAAGTACAGCGAGCTTATTACCATGTACGATACCGTTACTCCGCAACTTTTGCGTGATGCGGTACTCGGAGTAAACACTGCAAAAGCCAAAATGATTATTGAAATTTGGGAAGACCACATTGAGGGACTTCGTAAATTAATTGGCAAAGAAAGTACCTACGCCACTTGCCAAAAGTACAATGCTGCTAAAAATCATTTCTCGAATTTTATAAAAATCAAATACAAAGTAAGAGATGTGCCGATTAAATCAATCGACCACTATATGGTTTCTGAATTTGGTATTTATTTGAAAACGGAAAAGGGTTGCAATTTCAATACAACGAATAAGTTCCTTCAAAATCTTAACAGGATAACGCATCGCTGTCTTCGTCATGGCTGGATTATAAAGAATCCATTTGCTGGCAAGTCTAACCGTGAAAGAAGTTGAACGCCCCTATTTAACTGAAGAGGAATTAAAGTTAATTATGGAATACACCTCTTCAATTGACAGGCTAATAAAAGTTAGGGATTTCTTTGTGTTTTCATGCTTCACTGGATTGGCTTATGCAGATGTTAAAAAATAAAAATGCTGTGGGATTGAAAAAAATGAAGCTTGGTAAATCCTTTTTTTTTGAATTGTACCATGCTTTCCTGATATTATAGTTTTGAAGCTTTCTACAACATTTTGCTTAAATTCCATTATCGTGCAGTTCAAAGGTTTTTCCTAACTTTTTATTTGTGTAAATTGTCAACATAAGCGAACTAAAATTAATTAAAAATAGAAGAGTGTTTCCAATAATTATTTGTAGCTTGAATAAGTGTAATTTACATGAATGACGTAAAAATAAACATTCTATAATGAAATGGAATTTTAAAATACCATTATCATCCTATTTTAACTTGATGTCAGATTAAATCAACACTAATTCAGTTTAGGTTCTCTATTCTTTAAAGTACTTTCCGCTTAGATCAATTTTATCTAACACTTCATGTATCAATTTTTTATTGGCAATCCTCAAAATCCAATCTTCAGGAATTGATTCATACCCATAATACAACCCCGACAAAGCACCTGTTAATGCTGCAATTGTATCTGTGTCGCCTCCAAGGTTAACTGCTTTTAAAACAGATTCTTTATAATTTTCTGAATTCAAAAAACACCAAACAGATGCTTCTAGAGTGTATAATACATAGCCAGTAGATTGTATTTCTGTTTCTGGTAATGCATGAAATTGATGATTGAATAATTTACTGAATTGTTCTTGAAATGGGACCTGATCGTCTTCAGTTTCTGTTATTCGCCAGCCAAATTTAATATACCCAGCAGCATTATTTGCAGCCTCTTGCTTTCCCTTTCCTTCTAAAATGGCCCGTAGCATTTTAACATAATACATGCAACAAAGATGGCAAAGAGCATGTCGATGAGTAATCCTGCTCCCCATTATCATATGAACAATAGATTTTGAAATGTCTTCTGCGAATGCATAAGGTACGCACCTCATTAAGCTTCCGTTACCTGCAGATCTCTCATCTGATAGTCCAGAATTTTTCAGACTTACTCCTTCCATGATATTGTTTAAAGCAGCTCTTGTTGTAATGCCGATATCAAATACTTCTCCGTGAGGAGTCATGTAATTATGATTATACCATTTTAAAAATAAATTGGCTAAATTTTTTGTAGTGCCTTTGTTATGAATGTTTTCCAGCACGCATAGCATCATCGAAGTGTCATCGCTCCATGTCCCAGGCACTTGATTGTAGGTGCCATAGCCAACCATATCAATAGCAGGATTTTCAATCATTCTGGACCTGCTGGAAAATTCATAAGGTACACCTAACGCATCTCCAACAATAAATCCCCAAATCGCATCTTTAATATTCATCTTGTTTTTTTATTGATTTATAAAATAATATACACAGTATGTCGCAACCACAATGCAAGGTCTTCCGTAAGGAATCCAGCCTATCTATGGTATCGGAGTCTTGTGTAATAGGTAATTATAGAGTAGTTGAGCGCCTCTGAAATTTGGAGACCAAACAAAGTGATTTTCTTCAATTGTTCGTTCGCGTAAAAACGCAGTTAGATTCAATGTATCGGTCAGCATCAAAGTATTTAAAAAGTCTATGGTCTTATGAGATTTTTTATTCCAACTCATTCTTAATTGTTCAGGATAAAGCGAATTGTCATTTGATATTCTTGCAATAAGCTGCTCTAGTTGATGTTTGTATACTACATATCCATACGTTGGCAAAAGCAAGTCATCATATTCTGCATAACGTTCAAACTTTTTACTTTCTCTTATTAATGTAGTGACATCTATTTTATCGTAAAGGGCATAAATGCTTAGTGTAAACAATAGAGAGGCGTAGTTTAATTCTGGTAATTGATGCAATACATCGTTCAAATCAGGAATATTATTTACAGCTTCATCTGTGAGGTAGTCTCCATACATATGGCAAAGCACAAGGGGTTTAGTATCATTAATATATATAATACAATGATGTAGGGTATCGTCATTAACCTGTACGCAAAAATTATGTCCGAATAAATTGGTTAACTCAGCTGTTGATTTATTGTCGAAATATTGCTGTTTAATTTCAGTTCTGTCTAATGCATCCTTTAATGTAATCATAAAAATAGGTATGCGGCAAATGTAATGTGTTCATTATGTAATCTATTTACAATCCATTTTAAGCATTGTTGTCTTAAGACTGTAAAAAGATTACAAACTTCAAAACTATGTTTGCATCTCTTCCACATTCTCACTTCTTAAAATAATATCATTATGTTTGATTTTAATTCAAATGAAAGCCCCATTCTTGATGCAACTGAATCAATTTATGAAAGTGCAAAAGATTCATCACTTTATAAGGCAACAATTAATAATCTATCTGCAGAGATAATAACTGTAGCTGATTTTTTAGGATGTTCTAAAGAGCAAGCTGTGTTATTATCTGTTATGATTCATATTCATTTAGAAGATGAAAATGTAAGTATGAAAACAATTCTGGAGTATATTGGACTCAGAAAATCGAGTGCATTAATTATTAATAAGGTATTAATTCCTCTTGTAGAAAAAGAATGGATAACTCCTAAAAAGGATATAAGATTAAATCCACTTACCGAATATTCAATCAATAATAAATTAATTCGTTCTGTGCTAAAAGGTAAGTTAGAAATTAATGGGGAAGTATCTATCGAAAATTCATATCAGCTTATTGTACACTTTAAAAAGAAATTGAATGAAAGAATCAATAATCTCATTTCATACAAACAATTTATAAATTGGTCTCGAGAATTGATTCTGCAAAATGAACGTATTGAACTATGTGTTTTTATTAACAAACTAAAAATTCCTCTAGAGGATAGGGTCTATTTTTTATATGTGTGCACTCAATTTTTTTACGGCCAAGAAGATTGTGCTTGTGATGACATAATAAGAGACTTTATGCCACCTATAGATCAGCAATATAAGCTTAGAAATTCTTTTAAAAATGGGACCAATTATTTACTAACAGGAGGTTTTTTAAAAGAAACAATAGGGAATGATTTATTTGGCGGAAAAACATTTCTAATAACAGAAAAAGCTGTACGTTCATTTGATAAAAATGCTGTAGTTAATACTAGTAAAACTGAAGGATTGTGCGAGCATCTGCAGCCTGCTCGTATTTTGGAACGAAAAATGATTTTTGAATGTAAGGATCAAATTATGGTTAACAAGCTACATAAAATGCTGAACAAAGATCATTTTAAAAGCTTGACGGATAGATTGCAAGATCAAGGCATGAAGAAGGGGATTAGTATTCTGTTATATGGAGAATCAGGTACTGGTAAAACTGAAACCGTCTATCAGCTTGCTAAAACAAGTAATCGATGTATTATGATGGCTGATGCTAGTAAAATTAGAAGCAAATGGGTTGGGGAAACAGAAAAAAACATGAAAGCGTTGTTTAATGAATACAGAAATGCCCTTAAAGTATATAATGAAGTGCCAATTTTGATGTTTAATGAGGCAGATTCGATTTTAGGAATTCGTAATACTGTAAGTGATCGAAAAGATCAATTTGAAAATGTGATGCAAAATATTCTATTGGAGGAATTAGAAAATTTTGAAGGCATATTTATAGCCACCACCAATATGGTGGATAATTTAGATAAAGCCTTTGACAGAAGGTTTTTATATAAATTACGTTTTGATAAGCCTAGTGCAAACACGGTAGCACAAATTTGGAAGTCCAAATTTCCAGATGTCCCAATGACAATCTTAAAACGTATCTGTTCTAAAATTTCGCTCAGCGGTGGGCAGATTGAAAATATACGAAAGAAGGTTTCTGTTGATGCCATCTTGGAGGAAAAGGTTAGAATTACGGAGTCATATCTTTTTCAATTAGCTGAGCAAGAGACTATTTTAGAGAAAAAACAGTATAGAGAAACGATAGGTTTTAAACGCTAAAATCAATGATAAATCGATGGCATCTTGAATAAAGTAACCCCATGTTTTATGAATCAGTTAAAATGAATTACGTGGTATTAGGCTTATTGCAATACGGCTTACATATTTTTGAAATTATTGATGTGTATTCATCGTTGTATTGAGGTAAGGAGTTTTTATAGTGTAATAGATTACCTTATTCCCCAATGATGAGCAATAATAACCATGGCCATTGTATCTAAACGGCAATAATTTAATAGTTGTTTTTTAATTTCATCTTTTTGAGTTGTTGTTAATAAATCATCGAAGCGTATTCGGTGGTATGCTCTCATCGCTTGTGTGCCACCACTAACAACATCATCGTCTGCTAGTTCGTCAGATTGGGTAGTTAATGTTTCATAGGGGTCTATTACCATGCCAAGATGATCTGTTGCAGCATATTGTTTGAAAAATGGAATCTCTTGAAGGTAAGGGTTGTGGTTCCAAATGGCTGGGAGCACTTTTTTAATGGATGTCTGCCCCTTCATATAAGGATGAAAATAAAGATCGATTGTCATTTTGTTCATGTCAATCAATCGACCTTCTCTCGTTGTTTGTTTGTTTTTATCGCTTGTCATGCGGAGTAGCCAATCGCTGAGAGCTTTATTTTTATGCTCAAATAATTCCATTTGAGAATGGATTGTTTTTAAAACTGTATTTTCATGTGTGGCCCACATAAAAGGTGTGCCTTCGTTGCCAATTGCTTCCATTAAAGATGCTGCGAATTCGAAATTTGGAAAGTGTTCTCCGGTATGTATCCATTCCTTATGTTCAGGAACAGCTCCTTGATGCATTATCGTATGGCAACTCCATTGGAAAGCGATTAATTCATAAGGTCGCATCCCTTTGTGGGATGGGATAGCGCCTGTATAGGTTTCGAAATCAATAAAGTGCAATGGGTAAGTTAATTTTTCGATGCGAGATGGCATTTCGCTAGATATCCATTCGCTCTTTTTCTTTGTGTGTTCCAATTGAATTAGTTGTCGTTCTCCCCTTTTCCCGATTATTCCATTTTTATTTTTAAGTTGATCAAGATTTATATCCCAAAGCGATGTTTTTCCTTGCTTAATTAATTCATCAAAATAAGACTGATTACTCTCATCCTTAATTGCTGTGCCATAATACAAATCAAACATTGAATCTGCTTCAATAGCTAAATCACCCCAACACTCCTTATATCCATTGAGTAAGTGATCACTCGTATTAAATTCACAACTTTTACAATTTTTATTGATTTGAAAATGACTTGATGTAATTCCCTCATCTAGAATATGTAAAAATAGGTTAGCCCTTTCTTTTATAATGGGGAGGATTTTAATCACTTCAGCTGTAACGGACATATAATCCAATATGCCATCTTTTTGAAGCTGATTAATGTAGTTGTCTTTCTCCTTATCATGCTCATATTTAAAAACTATGGTAGGTTTTTTGAATTTCGGTTGTTGTTGTGTGATAATTTCTTTTATCTCCTTTTGAGAATCTGTACTTGACGAAGCAGTGAACCATCCAGCTAATCCGTCTATCTGCGTTCTTTTAGCTTTGTCGGGCATCAATAACAAACATTCGACAGAAAATTGTGGGTATGCTTCGGTTAAAACCAGGTATTGAAAGGCGATGTCTTCAATGTATTTCTCCAACTTGCTTTTTTGTTTAGCTGCATCTTCTGCTGAATGATGAGATTTCGCTTTCACTTCGATCAGTTCAAGTCGGTTGCCAGTCTTCTTGAGTATATCGATTCTAATTATTTTTTGCCCAGATTGAATGGCTGCTTCAAATAAGATACAGTTATCTTGTTTGAGATAATTCCGTGTTTTAGCAACGCTTTCAGTTGTGGAACCTGTAATTTCAATGCCTTCTGGAAATAATAAGGTAGCCATATGCCCAACGATATGTCCTCCTTGAGCAAGCATCACCATATATTCGTTGGTGTCGTTTGAACTTGGGTAATCCGCTTTTTTATACACTAATTTTTTAGGGCAGGAAGAGGCTAGCTGAAAATCTGATTTGGAAAGTGTATGCATCATAGTAGTTGGTTGTAATGATATTTATTATAATAAAATTCTTACTTTGCACAAATATGGTAAATGAATTTGTACTCTTTTTACATTTTGAAAATTATTCTAAAACATGCCTAGGATTAAAAATATAACGGGCACATCAGGCGCGGCACAAGAAAGACTGATTGTTATGGATGAAATACTTGGCGGTGCAAACTCCCTGATAAATCCTGAAAATTTCTTGAGAATGATAAATGACAAGCTAACGGATCCTATTGGTAAAGATAATTTCAATAAAGACATATCGGCATTGAGGTCAAAATTGAAGGACTATTCAGAGAAAAATAATATTGAAGTGTATTTACTTAATGAAAGACACAATGGATATTCGTACTCGATACGTGGTTTTAAACTTTTTGAACATATAGATGAAGCCGATAAGAACTTGTTACTTTATGCGACTAGTTTGTTTGATGTCTTCAGAGGAACTACTCTTCATCAACAATTTCATGGGGTTGTAAAAAGATTGATTGACCAAAGTATAACGACAGAAATTGATAGTTTTCCTAAAAATATTGTTCAACTAAGTAATAATACACAGGTGAATGGCAAGAAGTGGTTACCTGACATATTGTCGGCCATTTTTCAAAAAAATTGCCTTGAAGTTCACTATACCAATACAAAGGAAGTTTCCACCAAAAAACAATTGTGTCCATATGTAGTGAAACTTTATAATAATCGCTGGTATATGATTGCCTACGACCACACTTCTTCTCGAACTCAAAAAACAAATGTTTTTTCACTCGCTAATATCAAAAGTATTGAATGTAGCACTAAGGATTACGTGCAGGATAATCATTTTAATGCAGCAGATTATTTCAACTATTCATTAGGCATATGGCACGAGCATGAGCAAGACCCTATTATGGTGCACCTAGTATTTTCAGATAAAAATGTGTTTAATTCTATTATCAATAATCCCTTGCATCATTCTCAAAAGCATCTACTGAGTGATTCAAACGACACACTAAACGTAACAATAACAGTGTATGATTGTCCTGAGCTTTATTCCTTGATTTATAGCTATGGAGCGCATGTAAAAGTATTGGCACCACAATCTGCAGTGGATAAAGTACGTGATAATATGGCTAACGCATTGGCTTTGTATAAGTAATACGTTGAAGGTAAGATTATTTCAATTTGTCGGCTGGCAAATAGCATATTGTTGAACGTGATACGATAGAGTAACAATACGTTTCAAGCGTTGTAAATTAAATACAATCTCATGGCCTTTTTTTGCACAAAACAACTACTTTGAAGTACAGTAATGCAATGAGTACTTAGACTGTAGGCGTTACTATAATCTGATAATTTTTTTCTTTTGTTTTTTTAGTTCCCTTAGAAGGGAATATTGGTTATTCAATTCTTGTAAAACCTAACATAAAATATATGATGAACAAAATCGTGAAATTAAAATTCAAAAATTGGCAAGTAGTGAAATTCAGTGGTAGTTATTATGTCAATTTTGCTATCGAAGACAGTTTATTTGTAGTGATTAAAGGCGTTAAGTATTATAAAATAAAAAAAGAAAAATTAAAGCGTTTAGGAATGAATAGATTTGAAGAGAAAAAAGAAGAGGAGACTTTCCGTGATTTAGATAAAACTGAATACGATAAATGCCTGGTATCCATTAAAAATTTGAGTAAAAAAAAGAATATAACGAAAGGAGTGGTATTAAAAAATAATATACTGCGATTAGGATTCAAATCTTTTTTATATAAGGCTGACTTGGATAGATTTGTATCGTATGTAAACCTAGGCGCTAAAATAGATACCAAAATTGTGATGCACGAACTACTGCGTAAGTCTTGTTATTATTGCGGTCTATCCTCTACGTATCGAACCTTATTTTTTGATTTTGCTTGGGCGGTTTTAGATATTAATCCTCAATTTTGGAATGAAGAAGAAAAAGAAAATGGGTTTTCTGATATGAGTGGAATTGATTTTTATCCCGATTTTGATGATAAGGGATATGATACTGATACGTTAGAATATGGTGAATATTTTGTCGCCGGATTAAATTTATTGAAGGAAAACGAAATGGATGAAACGATGGAATCGATATTTTGTTATGGACTCTTTATATTTATGGAGCGTTGGAAATTTCAATTTAATAAAGAAGTTATGACGAATTCAATGGAAGTAATTAAAGAAGAAGAGGAAAATTGTATATAAACTTAATGTATGGATTTACAAAAATTTAAGGACGAGTATGACTTTGAAGGCTCTATAGTCTTACTAGAAGGGAAAAGAAATGTAATAGATATTGATAAGGCGAAATTAATTGCCTTAGGTAAGCTACTATCTTCTACTACTTCTCATATGGTGTTTAGAAGTGGAAATGCTGCTGGAGCAGATCAGTACTTTTCCGAAGGTGTGGCTTTAGTCGATAAAGCTAGGTTGCATGTATTAACGCCCTATACCGGTCATAGAAAAAAAACAAACCTTGCGTATGAAACGTTTGCGCTGGATCAAATCAATATGGCTAACGAGGAGGATGTAATTTATCAGTCGAAGAATAATGAAAAGACCAAAGGGCTAATAGACCAATATATTGCTGGTGACGTTAATAAAAATACCATTAAAGCAGCCTACATTATTCGAGATACCGTGAAGGTAATAGGCACGAGTACCATTAAGCCGGCAAATTTTGGTATTTTCTATGACGATTTGAAGGCGCCCCAAACGGGCGGCACAGGACATACGATGAATATTTGCAAATTGAATCATATACCTTTGATAGATCAACGAACATGGTTTAATTGGTTGTAGGTATGTTTACCTGCATAAAAGTTTTGGCAAAAAATCATTTTTTAAATAATTCGCACTTTTAACTGAATTGGAGTTTCTTCCACCAGGTGTTGTTTTCCATAATTTATGCCATTCTGTTTTAGGTTTCAAAGCTTTTTCATATGAAGTTGGTGATAACGAATAGAACACTAAATCGTTTTCTATCTTCTTATCGGCCATATACTTCACAACAGCTTCATTGATTGATCTATTACTTTCTTCACTCCAGATTTTAAATTTATCAATCTCAAGTTGGTAATCAATTATTGAATCTGTAAATTCAAGTATTCCATAAAGGCCAGAAACAATCAATATGTGGAGGTTGCAGTCATTATTTTTTTGCTTATATAACTCTTTAAGTTCACGGGAATAGAATCTACCTCCAGAGTATCTTTCTATTGCAGGCAGAAATAACGTACTATTGATTTGATTAATGAAATACTTATTATTAACGGCCCCTTGTACACTTCTTTTTTTATCAAAATACTTCTTAGGTTTGGGGGCATTTAAGAGGGCCTGATATTGCTGTAGAACTTTATTCCTATCTTCTATTATGCTTTCATGATCTGAAAAATAATTTTTATTGTTTTTCCCCCCTCCTGGCATTTTAGTACCCGCACATCCAATTATCAATAATTTATTTTTACTCTTATCGTTGATTTTAGCCCAAAGCAATTGATCAATACTTGTAGATTTTTGTGTCATATTCTTATTTTTTTTACTAGTTTTTATGTTTTTATTTTTATCTGAGACAGTACTTTTTGATTGGGTAGATATATTTTTGCCTTCATCAGCTTTACTTAATTCTATTGTAAATCCGGCAAAATCTCTCTCTTCAGAAGTAATTTTCCAACCACAATCTTTAAGCGTTCGCATGCCATTGCAAATGGCCGCTGTTCGATTCTTCCAACTTTGTTTTGGGTTCATGATATCACACTCATCCTGTACTTCTTTAGCTGTAATTTTAAATTGGCCTTTTTTGTGTAGGTTTAATAACGCAGTTAATATTGTAGGTAATAATTTACTATTTTTCGTCGCAATCAAATTTTTAATACAGTCCATACTAATTTATTTTTATTTTACTTTACTAACACGTACGGTGATTGTTTCAATTATTTTTTTCTTATTATTCATCTCCTCCTGAATAAGTTGCCATTTAGGTATATTCCCATTTGCAGGATCTACAGCGTTGAAGTATTCAATTACAGTTCTATTGACTGCACGAATACTTCTTGGTTGGGCGTTGATGTATGTTCTGCTATCATTTCTGTCTTTACTGAATATTTCAATTCTACAAGGTCCGACTGGTAATTTCTTTATACTCTCAGCTATCGATGAAATATTATCTTTTCTGTTTACCGTAAATTCAACGCAATTTTTATTATTCTCAAGTAATTCAACCGTGGATTCGGTCAACAGAACACGAGTTACCCGCTTTTTTGGACTACCTTTTTTTGATGTGGTACTAGATTTCTTCGCTACACTCCATTTGTTTTTGGAGTTGTTTTCAACTAGCTGCCTTCTTTTTTGGATATTGTAGGTTGTATGATTGACTATTTTTGCATTCGGATTTTTATCTAGATTGAATATTGGTCTCAATACATCTATTAGGACACTCTCGTCAGAATTAACTTGGTCCTTTACGTCTAAAAAAGTGCCAGGGTATTCAATGTAATAAATATAGAAATGCTCGCAAAAAAACGCATCAAGTTTATCTTGCATATCATTTTCAATTAAATCATCACCTAAAAGACTTCCGATAGTTCTTCTAAAAGTGGACATTGTGCCACTGCGTAATGAAGACATGGTATTATTGTCACTTAAATGCCACAAAATACGGGTATTCAGATTGCCATTATTAATGCCATTAGAATTATTGCGAACACCTGCTGTTCCAGTATAAACTAGGTGGTAAGCCTTGTCATTTATTTTTTTCGTATAAACAGGCGTAAGGGCGGTTATATTTCTTAATTTCTTGTAGCAACTTGGATCCATAAACCAAAAGTATATTCCTTTTGTTGTAGGAATTTCTTCGGCTTGTTTGCCACAAGCTTGAATACATTTTTTTTCATTAAAATTCTTATTTAACCAGGCGGTTATTGATTGGAAATTTTCTTGATTGGGGATGAGCGTTGTTTTTCTCATAAAATAAAGTTATAACAAGTATAATGATAATTATTTGAATAAAAAAATTTATTATTGGTATAGTAACTGAGCTATTGGACGAATACTATATTATTAAGTATGGTCTGTAACAGAATTGTGATCCATATATAATCATTTGTGCCTTAAATTGAAATTGTACATTAAATACAAGCTTGCGCTCTTTATTTGCACTTGTCACTCGCATTATTTCTACCAACAAACACTCATACGCCCAAGATAAATTCATTATAGCATAATATATAATATTATAGTGATCGTATAAAAATCATAAGTCTTATACCATACAAAAGCAGTAATATATAAACACTTAAATAAAATAACTATGAAGACACTTGTCATCCATCCAACAGACCAATCCACCGATTTTCTATGTCCAATTTATAAGGATATTGAAAATAAAACGGTTATTAAAGGAGGCATTTCAAAAAAGGAATTACTTAAAGAGGTAAAATCGCACGACCGAATTATGATGTTAGGTCATGGATCCCCTATGGGATTATTTGCGGTAGGTCAATTTAAACAAGAACACTATATGTCTTATATTATTGATAGCACCTTTGTGCCTGCTCTGCAAAATAAAGACAATGTGTTTATATGGTGTTTCGCGAATCAATTTGTCGAACAGTATGACTTATCGGGTTTTTATTCGGGTATGTTCATCTCTGAAGTGCAAGAGGCAAATCTCTATAATTACAAAGTGTGTCAAGAAACAATCACGTATTCGAATGATAATTTCAGTAAAATTGTTGGACAACATATTTCGAAAGCATCTGAACATATCTATAAAATGGTCACCGCTGAATATGGTAAGTTGAAAAATAATAATCCTATTATTAAATACAATAACGAGCGACTTAACTATAAAACAATGTAATACAATAGTGTAAAATACCTGTCGGGGTGGCGAAATGATGACGATCTAGGTAGACGCGCATTGATAAACTCAGTGTGGAGCACAAAATAAGTTGGAATAAAGATCTGTATTCTGATGAAAAAGCTTCGTGAAGGTTCGAATCCTTAACCCGGCGCTAAAACATACTGCGATGGCACAACATGAAGTAAATGGCAACCTATTCTTGCGATATAATGGTGAAGTATATCCTTCACAGGATTATCAATGTGATATAAAATTTATTACAAGTGATATAGGTGAGCAATTTTTTGAATTTGAATTTGCTTACCCGAATTCACCCACTAAAGAGAAAGTCTTCTTTAGTGTGAATGAAGAGCACAAGAAACGCGTGATTAATCCATTTAATCTTCAATATATAGTCATTGGAGAAAATGATTGGATAGTAAGTTTTGAAATGATCGAAGAGTTCGAGGATACTGCTGAATATTTTTCTGCTTTCGCCCGTTTTAAGACCGATATACCGATTCCAACTCATAAAAGGATTCTACGTATCCTTTAAACAATACAGTCGGATTTAAATTACGCATGAACACCCAATTAATATATAATAGTAATAAACACTTAAATAAATACAAGATGACATACAAATGGTTAGTAACATTTACAACTCCTGCATCAAAGGGGAAGTTTTTAAAAGAAACGGTGGAAGCAACAGATTGGTTTTATGCAAAAGCATTATTGGAAAGCCGATATGTGGGCATTAAAATTTTGAATTACACGTCTGTTAGGTAGAAAAATATATTACTTTAGCTGTTGTAATTACATATTGAAAAGGTCTATTGGGCTTCATATTCATGCGCCTTGCGGCTAAATAACAATAAAAATAGATACATGAATAAATCAACTACACCTTTTGAAAAAAGTTATTGGGTTCAACCCAATAAATTAATCGTTGGGCAAATACCTGCTTCATCTCAGCTAAAAGATACGGAACTAAAACTGAATAAACTGATACAGTTCAATGTAAAGGCTGTTATTAATTTAATGGAATCTAATGAAAGAAACAGAAATGGTGAATTGTTCTTCGACTATGCTGATTATCTGAGCAAGAACGGTGTGCTCACGCACTCATATCCAATTAAAGATCTTTCTATCCCATCTGTGAAGACGATGGAATCAATTTTGAATTGTATAGATGAGTATTTGCTTAATGATAAAATAATATACCTTCATTGTTGGGGAGGCGTGGGTAGAACCGGCACTGCAGTTGGATGTTATTTAAAACAACAAGGCTTAGCAGATAACGCGTCTGTTTTCAAACAAATTGAAACGTTGAAAGTAAATTCGGCACTTTCTCATAGGAGTTCTCCAGAAACAAACGAACAACGAAATTTTGTAATCAATTGGAATCAACATTAATCATTGTAACATTCATTTAAATCTTCAAAATATGGCTATTATATCGTTTTTAATATTATTTTTGACTTAAGTCGATTTCTGTAATATTTAACTTTATCTTATAATGGATGAAGAAAAGTATGGCGAAATGTTGAGGCTTTATTTTAAGCACTAGATTTCAATTGAAGGCACGATAATGCAAGATACAGGTACATGAAGATAAGCAAGACAGAAGTTAACATTAATAATAAAAAAAATCTACAAGATGAAAATAGTAATAAGTTGTTGCAATAGAAAAAATGGTGGGCCATTTATACATAATGGTAGGATGATAAATTTTATTTCACAGGTTGACCAAGTTGTTCCTAATGATGAAATGTATTTTCATCCTGACGATTTAGTGCCGAATGAAGATATTACTTGGCGAGAATTGGTCAAGCAACAAGACCTGAATAATAACCTACAACCTGCTTATGAGTTATATAGACCAGCAATTTATAGTTTGTTATTTCAAAAATTTGGAAAGGACTTATATATATTCACTGCTGGTTGGGGAATTATTCGAGCAGATTTTAAACTTCCAAAATACAATATAACGTTTTCCAATAACAATAATATTCCTAATTATGCAAGACGAGATATTAAACAAGTTTTTAAGGACTTTAACCATTTAGAAGGTATTGCTCAAAATGAAGAAATTATATTGATTGCTGGTAGTGACTATGTTTTACCTTTCTGTAAACTCACTGAAAATTTGCCTAATAATAAGATTATTATTTGTAAAAATCAAGAGTTGTTGAATCACAATCAATATCTGAACAACAATAACTTTCAACTCCGGCACTATCAGACCAATAGACGCACAAACTGGCATTATGAATACGCTCAAAAACTTTTATAAACAAATTAATTGAAAATATAATGACTGTTTTAAGTATTAGGGAGCAAAGTTTAAGAATCACAAATGAACCTATTGTTTACTATTTTTGGTTTAAGAAGGATTGTTTCGATAATTTGTTGAATTTGCTTATATCGGAAATTGATATAAATAGAGTCCTTGTCAAAAAAATCAACGAAGAAGATTATGGTCTGCTGTATGTAGGAAAAGGGAAAAATGGCAATGATAGACTTGTTAAATATCACATTCATGATAGTCAAAATTTTCACAAAACTGGAGTCCAAAATGGACGGCTGTCATCATTAAGACAAACACTTTGCGGATTATTGCAACTCCAAATGTCATCGAGTAAAAATGATATTAATACTTTTATGGACAATAACTGCATAGTAGAATTTGAATCTTGTATTTTAGAACAATTAGATACGATTGAACATGAAAAAATAATTAGCAATTATTTACCACTAAACTATCAAAATACTAAAAATATCTTGACCTCAAGACATCGAAAAATATTAAGGGACTGTAAAAGGAGTATGAGGCAATAATCATGACTGCCAACAGCCTTTTCCAAAAGCGGGGGACGCTGCTATGAAATTGAATTTTTAAACTTAAGCTTTGAGTATCTAATGAAGTTTAGTGATGAAAAAACCACCTTCGGAAAGTGGCAAGACGTTAGGGGTGAATAGGAAAATTAAGAACATGACCATAAAGGAAATAATGTGATGTGTAATTTCTTTATTAAATTAAGAGAAACTTATATTTTATATTAAAAACACTAAATTCTAAGGAAAGAAAATAGTTTACATTCAATTCAATAATTTAATAGCAACATATATTGCCATTCTATTGGAAAAGTAGGCCAATTTGTCCTACATCTCCTCTATCTTTTTTGATTAAGGTTGTTCCAAAAAAATAACCTAGCACACGTGCTAGGTTATTTTTTTACTTATTGTATTAGAAAGAAACCAATTTTGATTTTGTCTAATGAGAAGTCATTATTAATTATTTACAATGATTTCAGCACCCAATGATTGAGCACCCATTCCACCTGCAAATCCTTTTGCATAAACCGTATAAATTTTTCCTGCCGTTAACACAATTCCAGGTAAAGGAAGAGCTACTGTTGATGTACCAGCGAGACGAACTTCTAAATTATACGTACCTGCATCCAATGGTGTAAACGCGGTATATTCTTTAAAACTTTTGTTTCCGAAAACTACGCCTCCTCCTGTTAAAGCCACATCAACGGCTGGTGCGTTAGGGGATAGATGAACAAATCGTACATGAGCTTTGCCAGCAGCGGGTGCTGTCAAGTCATCTGTCAGAACCACCGCAGATATCTTAGAAACTGAATCCACGGCAAAGATTGAATAGTGTTGATTTTTTGTAAAGGCAAGGTCAGCATTGATGACTGATGTTGAGGTGCCTGCCACATTTACCTTAATATTTCTTGTTCCTGAAATTACAGAAAGATATCCGGTATTGTTAGGAAATGCGAGAGCCGATGAATTCTTTTTAACATTGTCAATAAGAAGGTCTACACCTGGGGCATCTGGTGAAGCGTGCGTAACTAGAATTTTAGAAGAGTCAACAACAGTAACTGTGTCATCTATAGAATCTTCTTTCTTACAAGATGAAAATGAAAGTAATAAGCTCCCTATTAACATTGAGGCTAAGAATGTGTTTCGAATGATTTGAAAGTTCATATTTTTTATTTTTGTTTGATGAAATGCAAACGTAAGTCTCTCGTTTTCTAACGAAAAAAAATTGTGTTTATCGGGTATCAAGTTGAATGATAATCAACACTATTTGATATAGAAATATCTACACCAACCTTTTTCTAAATCCTTCTACAGTCTTACTATACTTGTATTTTGAACGAATGTGGCTTCATTTGATGTTGATTAAAGCTTAAAAATTATGTTTCCTAGAAATTAAAATTATTTTTTTGTAAGCATAGGATCTTGACATAGTAGGCATGCAATTTATACTAAGCCAATATTGTGTAAGGTGCGTAAGGTGAAGAATACGGCAGAGCAACACTACAAATTAAATCAGAAAAAGGAGAAGCGAAATACTTTGATTTTATTTTTGATCAACGTACAAACATTGATGGTAAAGGAGTCATTACTTTTGAATAAATATTTTTCGTTTCATCATTATTCTTCAAAGGAATTCTTTATTTCTTTACTTTAAATTTCTCAATGGCATTTCGTGTAAATGCACTTAATACTAATTTGCCACTCATTGCTGCACGTTGACTAAGAAGCTCATCCCAATGCTCTGTACCTGACCAAAATACTTGCTTAAGCATAGCCATTGCTTCCGGATTACTATGTGCTAATCTATCAGCCAATTTATTTACGGCATCTTCAAGTGCTTCATTTGTTTCATAAACCTCTGCATATAAGCCATGTTTTTTTGCCCATTCTGCACTACGCCATTCCGTTGCGTCTATGGCCAATTGAGAAAAACAAGAAACGCCTAATTTTCTTTCCACCGCAGGACCAACCACAAAGGGACCAATGCCTACTGCTAATTCACTTAATTTTATAGAAGCATTTTCTGTTGCTAAGGTATAATCACAAGCGGCAGCTAAACCAACACCACCACCTACTGCTTTACCATGCACAAGACCAATTACGAATTTATGAGATTTGCGAATGGCGTTGATTACATTGGCAAATCCAACAAAAAAGGACCTGCCTTCTGTTTCATTTTGAATAGCTACTAATTCATCAAAACTAGCACCAGCACAGAATGCACCATTACCCGCAGAACGAAGAATAATTACTTTTACACGTTCATCTTGACTAGTCTTCTCGATGGCAATTGCCAATTTTCTTAAGATAGACGCAGGTAAAGAATTGCTAGAAGGATGATGAAATTCGATGGTTGCTATGCCATGTTCAAGTTCCGTATTGACGTATCCATTTGCAGTATCAGGCATTGTGATTTTTTTTGAAAAACAAATGTAGAAAATAATAAAACAAAAATAGAATTAACAAAAGAGAATCCACCAAAGTTGATTACATCAAGCAGATAAGTTCTAATTGCAGAAGTGTCAGTTAAAAATGGAGAACTATTTTCCGTATACCACTTAAAACATAAGAAGGATATAAGTTTCAAAGGGAAATAGAAGATCCAATTTTTGGAATTTGGAATTTGAGATTTTGAATTTACCTACTAGGATTCTTTTGGAATATGTAAGCCTTTAAATATTTCTTCCATTTTAAATACGTATTCCAAAGTATCATCTAAATAATATTGCAGAATCGGAATTTTTCTGACTTGGTTTTTAATTTTTGCCGCCAATAATTTTCGCAATTTCCAGTCCAAATCTTTGATATGGTCTAACATTTTCATTGGTTCAGGTATTTGGAAAAAACTCAAATAAATTCGAGCTTCCATTAAATCAGGAGTGACTTTTACTTTTGAAATGGATATCATACCATTGTCTATGATATTAAGTCCTTCACGCTGAAATACATCACTCATTTCTTGTTGAATCAAATTGCCAATTTGTTTTTGTCGTTTACTTTCTTCCATCTTCCATTTATTAAACCGTAAATTTACATTTTATATCCGAATGAAAGCAATTAGAAGTATTTTACCTTATTTGAAAGGCAAATGGAATTACGTCGTTATCTATACGACATGCAATTTGTTATCCGTTATTTTTTCGACCATGACTGTGGGAATGATTATTCCTTTTTTAAATATGTTATTTGGTAAGGATGTCGCATTGACAAGCAATCCAGGCTTTCATTTGAGCAAAGATGGTATAGCAAATTATTTTAAATATTTACTATCAGATTTCATTGCAGCCCACGATAATAATAAAGTATACGGCCTTGTATTTGTTTGTTTAATTGTCGTTTTTTCGACCTTATTCAAAAATTTATTTTTATATATTTCTAAATATATGTTGCATCCATTACGCAATGATATTGTGTTACATATTCGAGAAGAATTATTTCAAAAGGTTGTGCACCTACCAATAGGTTTTTTTACCAATGAACGTAAAGGGGATATTCTTTCTCGTATGACCAATGATGTCAATGCCATAGAAATATCTATCATTAGCATGATGGAATTATTGTTCAGCACACCATTGACTGTCATCTTTTATTTTGCTATTTTATTAATCATCAGTGCTAAATTGTTTTTATTTTTATTGATATTATTACCGATTGCAGGATTGCTCATTGGACGAGTGAGTAAAAGCCTAAAAAAATCAACCGTTTCTACCCAAGAAAAATTGGCGAACATACTTTCGATTATTGAAGAAACTTTAGGGGGATTAAGAATTGTAAAAGCATTTCGTGCAGAAGAGAACAGGCAAAATACCTTTAATCAGGAAAACCAACAATTGTTCAACCTCAATAATAATATAGCTCGCAAAAGAGAATTGGCTTCTCCAATGTCTGAGTTTTTAGGCATACTCATTCTTTGTATTATCATTTGGTTTGGTGGTAATATGGCATTACAAACACCCGCTGAAATAGAACCTGGACTATTCATTATGTTTATTTCTTTGTTTTATTTTTTAATCAATCCATTAAAAGCACTTTCTCAATTGTTTTATAATTTACACCAAGGTAGTGCAAGTATAGAGCGTATTCAAAAAATATTACAAGCAGAAAACACGGTGGTAGATCAACCCAATGCGCAGCCTATACAAGCATTGCAATCTTCCATTGAATTCAAAAATGTTTCTTTTTCTTATGCAGGCAACAAGGTATTGAACAACATTAATTTGAAAATAATGCGCGGACAAACTATAGCCATCGTTGGTGCATCTGGCGCGGGCAAAAGTACATTGGTTGATTTGATTCCTCGTTTCCATGATGTAACTGAAGGCGAATTATTAATGGATGGAATAAATATTAAGGATTACAAAATTGATGATGTAAGGCGTTTAATGGGTATTGTTTCGCAGGAACCCATTTTGTTTAA
Organism: Chitinophaga pinensis; assembly: GCA_945878115.1. Classification (GTDB taxonomy): domain Bacteria; phylum Bacteroidota; class Bacteroidia; order Chitinophagales; family Chitinophagaceae; genus OLB11. Next base: position 19,784 of record CAMDVD010000038.1, read on the forward strand.
TGATAGCATCAGCAATAATATTTCCTTAGGTGGCGATGCTAATGATAGGACCTCCATTAAGCATGCCGCAGAAGTAGCGAATGCAAAAGATTTTATTCTACAAAAGGAAGGACAATATGATAGTTTGGTTGGTGATAGAGGTACAAAATTAAGTGGTGGTGAGAAACAAAGGATAACGATTGCAAGAGCCATATTTAAAAACCCGCCAGTATTGATTTTAGACGAAGCAACTTCTTCTTTAGATACAGTCAGTGAGCGACAAGTGCAAGATGCTATTAACAATTTAATGCAGAACAGAACTTCCATAGTGATTGCACATCGCTTATCAACAGTGCAAAATGCAGATGAAATTATTGTATTAGAAAAAGGAGAAATTAAAGAAAGAGGAACTCATACTGAACTGCTTGCTCATCAAGGTTTGTACAAGAAATTGGTAGACATGCAACAGGTGCTTCATTAGGCAATTGGAAAATAGATATTAATATACCCAAATAATTTTTATATTTGAATCCTTAAATTACGAATACACATGAAAAAATTATACTTCACGTTCATCGCTTTACTAGTTGCAATTGCGTTTTCATCTTGCAGTAAAACATATACTTGTACTTGCACTTTCGCTGATGCGTCTAAAAATTTTGATGTAAAGATCGAAAAAGCACGCCGAAATGATGCTAAAGTAATTTGTGATGACTACAGTGAATTTGTAGGTAATTGTGCGATTAAATAAATCTGCTTTTATTGGTCATGACTGCTGAATAACTTGACTATATTAGATTTGATACGCAGCATATTCTATATGGAATAAATAAAAAAGATACCAACAATAATCAAAGCTAGAATAAAAGTTGTCTTTGAACCAGTGTAGTTATTGGAAGGTAATAGTCTGCAAAGTTTTTTTCTACTCCTTGGTAATTTTGATAAACAACAAATATGCTTACCGTTATATTGTGGAATTCTCATTGTAGCAAACAGAATTGGAATACATGCAATGAATACAATTTTACACTAGCTGCGCAATGATTTTTTAACATAAAATGTAATGAAGTATTCATAAAAAAAACGAATGATTTTTTGTAATCTTGCACTCAAAAAAAAATACTTTGGCTTTAATAAAATCAATATCAGGAATAAGAGGAACTATCGGTGGAAAAGCAAATGAGGGGCTTACGCCAATAGACATTGTAAAGTATAGCGCAGCATTTGGTAGTTGGGTTGTGGAAAAAACAAATAACCCTAAAATAGTGATTGGGCGCGACGGACGCATGAGTGGTGAAATGGTACGTAATATGGTAGTGAGTACATTGCAAGCCATGGGTATAGAAGTAATCGATCTTGGATTAAGCACTACACCTACTGTTGAAATGGCTGTAAAAATGGAAAATGCTGGCGGGGGAATAATCATTACAGCTAGCCATAATCCAAGAGAGTGGAATGCATTGAAATTACTAAATCAAGATGGAGAGTTTATTTCTGGTACAGATGGTGAGCAAGTATTATTAAAAGGAAATACTGCTGATTTTACTTTTGCTGAAGTAAACAAATTGGGCAAAGTAGTTTTCAATACTACCTATCAAGAAAAACATATGGATGCTATTTTGCAACATCCATTAGTAGATAAAGATGCCATTGCCGCAAGGAATTTTAAAATAGTTGTGGATGGTATTAATAGTACTGGTTCAACTTTTGTTCCCTATTTACTAGAAAGACTTGGTATCCCAAATTGCATTGTTATCAATGGAGAAGTAAACGGGAAATTCAACCATAACCCAGAACCATTGCCAGAAAACTTAAATGAAATTGCCAATGTGGTAGTTAAACAAAATGCCGATTTAGGCATTGTGATTGACCCAGATGTGGATAGACTTTGTTTTGTATGTGAAGATGGCAGTATGTTTGGAGAAGAATATAGTTTGGTCGCTATCGCAGATTATATTTTACAAACTAACAAAGGAAATACGGTTTCCAATATGTCTAGTACTCGTGCGCTGAAAGACATTACTATCAAACATGGTGGTGAATATTTTGCGAGTGCTGTTGGTGAAGTAAATGTAGTAACGAAAATGAAAGAAGTGAATGCAGTTATTGGGGGAGAAGGGAATGGCGGCATCATTATACCTGAATTACATTATGGAAGAGATGCCTTGATTGGGATTGCTTTATTTTTAAGCCACTTAGCAAAATTCAAGAAACCAATTTCCGATTTGCGACGAACCTATCCAGATTATTTTATGTCGAAAAATAAAATTGAACTAGGTAAGGATGTAGATGTGAAAAAAATATTCGCTGGCATACAAGAGAAATATAAAAGAAATCCAATCAATACGGATGATGGTTTGAAAATTGATTTTGATAACGAATGGGTTCATCTTAGAACTTCTAATACAGAACCCATCATTCGAATTTATGCGGAAAGTACGTCTGAAACTACCGCCAATAATATTGCCAAAAAGTTAATGGCAGATATTAGTGAACTCTTGAAAGCACCCTAATAAAAGGACTTCTACATTTTTAGCTTAATTGAATTTGCCCTTCAATGTTGGCTTTTTAAAATAAGATGTAAGAAAAAGTTGCATTTCTATGATTGTAGTCTTATTTTTAAACTTTCCTAAAGGTAAGAGCATGTTTAATCGAATTTTATTAATAACCATTTCTGTATTGTTTGCGTTGCCATCTGTTGGTCAAAATATGCGAAAGAAATTGAAGAAGCGAACTTCAGAAGCATGTATGTATGGCAATGTGGGATTCTATGGAAACCCGCACTGGAGCGCAGGTGCAAACATTCATTATCTACATGGCATAGGTCGTAAGCGTCAAACTTTCAGTGTTGGTGCTGGTCTTCGTGCTAATGTATTTAACACAAAAAAGCGCGATTATACAACATCTAGTGCAAGACTTAGCAGTTTAAATCCTGGAGGGGCTGATACTTTATATATGCCCGAAGTGCAAACGAATACTTTAAATGCGTACATCGCACTAAAAATTCATATCAAACAAGGGGTGGACATTTTCTTTACAACGGATATTGGTGGTGTTAATTTTGGTGATAATAAGAATGGTTATTTTAGGTCCTATGAAACTGATCCAATTCCACCAGGCGTAAAATACACTTCTGCTCCATATGCATTTAATTTAAATATCCCAACGGGAGATGCTTACGGTTCTATACTTTCTGAAATTTATGGTTCATTCCGTTTAAATAAAGTGTTGAATTGGAGACTTGGATTCAACCTATTCAGAAATGAATATAAAATAGACCGAAATATACCAATGAATGGTAAGCGTTTTTATCAAAATAATTGGATGGTAATGTCTGGCTTAGCATTTGATTTACATTGGCACAAAACCCTCGCAAGGGATTTTATGTGGTAATCTATTTAGCACATTTTTTCTACTTTAGTTTTATATCTTTTATTCCAAATGGAAAAGGAATTATCTATTGCATATCACACACTCGGCTGCAAACTCAACTTTTCTGAGACTTCTACAATTACCAGACAATTTGAGAAGGAAGGTTATATGCAAAAAGCTTTTCACGAAAGCGCAGATATTTATGTCATTAATACTTGTTCAGTAACAGAAAATGCAGACAAGGAATGCAAACAATTAATTCGAAAAGTAAAAAAACTAAACCCATCTTCTACAGTTGTTATTGCCGGTTGCTATGCACAATTGAAACCACAACAAATTGCCAATTTGGATGGTGTGGACTTGGTCATTGGCGCTTCTGAAAAATTTAATATTGTAGAGCATGTGCAAACTTTTCAAGTAGATAAACAATCCAAAATATGCGGTTGCGATATCGAAGATCTGCAAGGTTTTCAGGCTGCCTTTTCAATTCAAGATAGAACACGTACTTTTCTCAAAGTACAAGATGGTTGTGACTATAACTGTTCATTTTGTACTATACCATTGGCAAGAGGGCATAGTAGGAGTGATACTATACAAGGCGTTTTAGATAATGTATACGAACTTACTTCAATTGGGGTTAAAGAAATTGTGCTTACAGGTGTTAATCTCGGAGATTTTGGAAAAGGATATAATGGCAATCGTAAAAGGGAAGAAAATTTCTTTGATTTAATAGAAGCACTTGATGCATATGATGGTATAGAACGGTATAGGATATCTTCTATTGAACCAAATTTATTAAGTGATAAAATAATCGAATTTGTTGCTAAGTCCAAACACTTTATGCCACACTTTCATATTCCCTTGCAAAGTGGTAGTCAAACTGTATTATCTGCAATGCGTCGCCGTTATCCTGTTGAATTATATACACAAAGGGTGAGTTATATTAAATCATTGATGCCACATTGTTGTATAGGTGTTGATGTAATTGTTGGTTTTCCTGGAGAAACTGAAATAGAATTTCAACAAACCTTTCAATACCTGCATGACCTCGATATTTCTTATCTGCATGTCTTCACTTATTCTGAAAGAGAAAATACAACAGCTATTGAATTTTCGCCAGTCGTGCCTATCTCCGTTCGTAAAGAAAGAAATGCCATTCTTCGCAATTTATCTGAAAAGAAGATGAATTATTTTACAGAACAACATGTTGGTCAAATTCGAAAAGTGCTTTTTGAAAATAGTGTTGATGGAAAAATGTTAGAAGGTTATACAGACAACTATATAAAAATAAAAGTGCCCTTTCAACAAGAGTTGGTAAATACCGTTGTGGATTATAGCATTTCCTAAAAGGATAATCATTGCTTAGAAGAAGAGATGTAATAAAAAGTAGAAATAATTAGTGTTGGACTATTCTATTTAATTCCTTTTTAGGTTTAAAGAATATTCCAATCCAGTAATGTATAAATTTTCGGCAGCCATCACATTATATTCATGTTGAATCAAATAATAAATACCAGCTTTACTAGATTTTGTTAGTTTATAATCAACGCCAGCTTGATATCGAATTCGATGCCATGTTCCATCACTTTCTACATTGCGCGGATCATGTAATTGGTATCTAAATTCTGTGGAGTAATAAGGGGATATTTTTTTCGATATATCATAACTGATTTCAAATTTGTTTCTGGAATACCACTCAGGAATTGCGCCAGCATCACTAGTCTGCACATTTCGAATCTCCGTTTGCAATCGATGTCGGTAAGAAAAAGTAAATTTTTTATAATCCTGTTTTACAGTTGCATCCCACATCAATCTATGACGAAAACTGAATTGATCGTATTCCATATATTTATCAACCCAACGATATACCAAGGATGTTTTAAAATGGCTGTTGAATTTGTATTCAACGCCTAAATTTGTATAAAATAAATTTAATCGACTATAATTTTCTTTGAAACGAAGCTCTTCTGTAAATAGAAATGCAAACTTTTTGTTTAATGCATAACTACAACTAAAAGTATTCCATGAACCAGCATCTGGGTAGAAAGGAGAATAAGTTTTAGCGAAGGTAGAAGGTAAAAGAAACGTAAAAAAAACGATGCAAAGAATATATTTCCTGTGCATGAAATTAATTTTTAAAAGTTACAATGTCAAAATCTGGAAGAACTTTCTCTTCTTTCTTTTTGGTAATTTCTACAGTTTGTGAAACACTGACATCTAAGTGATTATTGATAAGTTGTTTTGAATAGACGTAAATAGTATATTTTCCTTCGCGTAAATAATAAAAAGTATAAGTTCCATTTAAATCAGTTTCAACATCATCACCTACTCCTGGGGCATCGCCGTATTTGATATATACTTTTTGACCACCAATATAGCCAGAATCGTTTTGGACAAAAGAACTACTAAAATTTCGTGCATATACTTTCCCAGAAATAGTGGCTCGACCACCAATTCCAGGGCCTTTTTTACAAGCTACCATTAAAATAAATACAGAAAAAATACCTAGTAAATAAAATCTAATTTTCATAGGGGATTGTATTATTAAATTATTAATTTTGGTAAAGCTATACTTAATTAAAGTAAAATGAAAAATACGAGACCGAAAAATAAATTATTTCTTCTTTTTATAACGGATAAGTACTTCTTCAAACACTGGGTGGTGCGCTATTTCCTTGTCTATAAAAGCAAGTGCACTTACTTTTTTTGTATTTTCTATTAACGCGTTTTCTAAATAAATGACTGCTTCTTTTGTTTTGCCTTTAGCCATTAGAATCACCGCCTTATAGTAAATGAATTCTGTTTTATGTCCACAATGTTCTTCAGCAATTGCAAGTTGGGTTAACGCGTCATCCAAATAATTGGACATATAGAGGGCTTTTACCAATGCTTGCCAAGTAGATTTAATGTCTGGACGCAATTGTACTGCATTTATATAGCAAACTAAAGCTTCCTTATCTGCATTCATTTCCATCAAACAATTTCCCAAAGCCATACAATAAGAGGCATTGTTTTTATTAATATGGAGTGCGACAGAGTATGCTTTCACCGCTTTTTCCCATTGCAATTCCTTGGTATAAGTTTCTCCAATTTTAAAAAATATTTGGTCGTCTTGCGGATTCAGTTGAGAGGCGCGTCTATAGTATTGACGGGCTTTCGCGTATTCTTTTTGTTTGTCCCAACAATAACCTATTGCATCAAGAATTACATCCTCTGGCTTTGCAATATTCAAATGCATTTCTAATACTTCTATGGCTTTATCAAATTGTTTCATTTGCATATAAGCATCGCCTTGGTTGCGATATGCATATTCAAATTTGTCGTCAATTGCTAAACAATATTCATAAGCATCAATTGATTTTTCATACAATTTAATACCTTGATAAGCAACACCTAAATTATACCAAGCCATGGCATTAAATGGAGTTTCTTCAATTATTTCTTGGTGTAATTGAATACTATCTTCATGTTTATTATTTATTTCTGCCCAAAAACAAATGCGTAAAAGTGCGTCCTCGTTGCTAGGTTCATATTTTAAAATTCGCTTCAAGGAATAATATACATTATCAAAATCTTCTAATTCATCATAAATTTCGGAAAGCTCCAATAGAATATCCGTCTTGTCTACACTTTCAAATTTGTCTACATATTGCTCTAATAAATGAACAGCCTCTGCAAATCGATTTTGTTCTAGAAGGATATCTGATTTTAAAAAAATACACTCAATATTATGCGGATCTATTTCATCAATTTGATCTAATACTTTTAATGCTTGGCCATATTTTTTTTGATCCATTAACCATTCAGCTTTTCGTAAAAATAAGGTGGAAGAAAATGGATATAAAGTGGTTGAAATATCACAAGCTATTAGACAATTTTCTTTATCACAATTGGATTCAAAAAAATCGATGAGATATTCAAAATCTTCTTCGGTAATGAGTCCATGGGGCTCACCCCGCTTTACTTTTTGAAATTCAATTAACAAGTCATCGATATCACGAAAGTCATCATCAAAAAAATCGTCGTTAAACATAGTTTTTTATTTCGTCTTTGTAAAAGTAAGGTAAACATAAGTATTTTTATTTTTGTTTGTTTGAAAATATTAATTTATTCATCCACATGTCATGGTATAAAATTCACTAAATAAAATGGAAACGGCGATTACCTTTGTGGCTCAAAAAATAGACCCATGGAATATTTAATAAAAGTACATAGTATACTAAGATGGTGGCTTCTCGCAGCTGCAATAGTTGCTATTGCTAAGGCTTACCTAGGAATGCAACGAAAGACGCCATGTACCAACTGGGATAATCGAGTAAGTTTAATGTTGATTGGTGTTAGTGATATTCAATTGATAGTTGGACTTATTCTATATTTTACTAGTGGCTTAGGATTGAATAATTTTTTAAACAATGGAATGTCCTTTGTGATGCATGATGCTTATTCGAGATTTTTCGCAATGGAGCATATTCTCATGATGATAATCGCAATTGCAATCATGCATGTTGGAAGAGTAAAATCTAAAAAGGCAATTTTAGATCTAGACAAACATAAAAAAGCATTTTGGTATTATTTGATTGCATTGCTCATCATTCTTGCAAGTATACCTTGGCCTTTTAGAAAAGGGTTTGAAGCATTAGGTTGGATTTAATAAAGAAAGGCTTGAATGCAATTTTGATTGGAATGGTTTTATTTTTTTGCTGTAAATTGGTTTTGCATCAGCTTAGGTTCAGACATTTTTACAGAACCGAAAATAGGATTACTTCCTAATAAATATAATTTTAGATATTATGGAACAAAAAATTCAGAACTCGCCAGTAAAACGAGAACTAACACCCGAAGTGAACAAGGCAATACGGGAGAATCAAAGCCATCATCTGCACGCGGATATGAAAAGGATTTGGCAAGAGAATCCCAATCTTTCAGTTCAAGAAGCAATAGCGGAGGTAGAACGATTCGCACAAGCTATGGGGATATAGTTCCTAAAGCAATACATACAGTTAAGCAATCGTTAGTTGATGGAATAAAAAAAGCATTTCCTAAAGCAACTATTGATAAAGAACTTTTTGAAGTAGATGCCAATATTTTCCATAAAGCAGCTACAAAAGCAAAATAGGTAAATAAGATTGTTTTACATTTGCTCCAACAAAATGGATAATAATAAAGTAGTAAGTAGGTGGTTATTTATTGGCGTTGGAATGCTGATAATTCAAGTACTTTTGGGAGGCATCACTCGACTTACTGGCTCCGGTCTTTCTATTACAGAATGGCAACCCATCTTAGGTGCGCTCCCACCAATGCAAGAAAGTGCCTGGTTAATAGCATTTCAAAAATACCAACAAATTGCCCAGTATAAGGTTTTGAATGCAGACTTCACCTTAAGTGAATTTAAATTTATTTATTTCTGGGAATGGACACATCGAGAATGGGGAAGATTAATAGGCGTTGCATTTTTATTTCCATTCTTTTATTTTTTATATAAAAAGAAGATAGGTAAGGCAATGATACCCTCATTGATTGCATTATTCATTTTGGGATTAGCGCAGGGACTGATAGGTTGGATTATGGTACATAGCGGATTGAATAATGAAAATCTGTATGTTAATCCAGTAAAATTAGCAATTCACTTTCTTTCTGCTTTAACCCTAATTTGTTTTACCTATTGGTTTGCATTGACTTTATCCGTTCACGAAGAAGATAGAATGAATGATAGAGGGATGAGGAAATTTACCATACTAATTATTGTGATTTTATTTTTTCAATTGATGTATGGTGCATTCATGGCAGGTCTGAAAGCAGCCACTGTTGCTGCTACTTGGCCAAGTATTAATGGCGATTATTTTCCGAATACATTATTTAATGATTCATGGGTTAGTCAACCTTTGAATGTACATTTTATACATCGAATGTTAGCTTACTTATTATTGGTTTTGATCGTTATTTGGTACATGAAAATATCTAAAATGAAGGGTTCGACGTTATTTCAAACATCTAAATTAGTGCCATTACTATTGACTTTACTGCAAGTCTTGCTTGGGATTTGTACGTTATTAAGTTCAACGCATAGCACTAGAAATGGCTTCGGTATTTTCGAATATGTAGCCCAAGCTCATCAATTAATAGCTATGTGTTTATTGATGAGTTTGATTGGGGTGCTGTATTTATTTGGTGGGAAGAAAGCTTAATGCAAAATTTGTATGTCCTATTTATGTCATTTTGCAAACCAAAATTATATATATCACGTCTTTTTGGCGAGTTAATCCGATAAATACAATATTTTTTGTATTTTCACTTTTTCAAAATTAATATTTAGACCTATGCGAATATTTACTTCAGCGTTGACTTTATTATTTTTCGTGATTTTATCACAAAACATTTACGCGCAAGCACCGCCACCGCCTAACTGTCCGCCTAACTATTCTGCTGGATATAATATAACTGGAGACTCCATTTCATTTTGTTTGGATGGCGTAAATTTGAATGTTCAGGGATACTCCACATTAAATTCTACTGCAAATTACTCAGTAGGTTCTATACCTTACAATCCTTATCCTTGGGTAGGTACTAATTCAGTCTTGGTTGGTACGGACGATATTTGGAGTGGCCCAGTTAATCTGCCATTTCCTTTTTGTTTTTTTGGTCAAAAATATAATACAGTGGTTATTGGTGCTAATGGTCAAGTTGGCTTTGATGTCGCACAAGCAGGGTTATTTAATGCTTGGGCTTCAAGCGGATGGATTGCGCCAACTAGTAATGCCGCGATGAATAATACAATCATGGCTCCATTTCATGATGTAAATCCGGGCGTTTTTTTTGCAGGCTCACACATTACTTGGGATATTTATGGAACTGCTCCTTGCAGATATATGGTAATTTCATGGGATAGTATTCCAATGTTTTCTTGTACTTCTATGTTGGCTTCACAACAAGTTGTTCTTTTTGAATCCACTTACTTAATAGATATAAATTTAAAACAAAAACCATTATGCTCAACTTGGAATGGCGGTGTAGCACATGAAGGTGTGCAGAATGCAACTGGAACTGCTGCATATATGGTTCCAGGTAGAAATGGCACGCAATGGCAAGTGAATAATGATAGCTATCGATTTACCCCATCTGGTGTGCTTACTGCAAATTATTTATATACTTGGCTTAATGCAACTACAGGTCAAGTGCTTGGCACTGGGCCAACTCTTTCTTATTTCCCTGTTACAAATGAATTAGTTACAGTGCAATGTTCAGCAGTAACGGATTGTGATACTATACCTGCTTTCTATGCAGATACAGTTCAAGTCATTGTAACTGGAAGTGTAACTGCTGATTTTACGTACAAAAGGCATCTTGGATGCGACAAAGATACTGTGGTGTTTACAAATACAAGTTCAAGTTCACAGGGTATACCTACTTTTATATGGTCTTTCGGTGATGCTTCAGGATCAACTACCAAAAATCCAACACATATTTATACCAATCAAGGAGTTTATACCGTTCGACTAATTGCTAATGATAATGGGTGCATTGATACTATTATTAAGCAAATAGATTTGAATCACCCAATAGACGCGGTGATGGGTGTGAGTAAAGATTCGGTTTGTCTTGGTGAACCAATTATTGCAACGAGTGTTTCAACACCAAGTGGATTTGTCATCAGCACTTGGAATTGGGGTGATGGAACGATAACAACTGGTACAATTAGTGGACATACCTACGCATCTCCTGGAATTTATACCATAAAATTAAATATAGTTGATACGTTAGGTTGCACGGATAGTACATCTAGGACTGTATTTGTCGACAATCCACCTTTTGTTGCTTTCACAGCCTCAGACGATAATGTTTGCGTAGGTCAGCCAGTATTTTTTACAGATACCGTAGCTCCATTTACACAATCCTATGAATGGGATTTCGCAGACGGTAAAAAATTATTAAATACACATAATCCGATGCATAGTTGGGATAAAGGTGGAATTTACAATGTAACGCTTACTGGAAGATATTTAATTTGCCCACCATTGACGATAACTAAACCTATTACTGTAAATGAGTATCCGAACATTAACTTAGGAAAAGATACCATGATCTGCCCTGGTTTGACTGGCTCCATTTATCTAACCGATATCAATGGCACTTTATCTAATTTTGTTTGGAGCACAGGTGAAACTGGTCCTGGTATTACAATTACTGAACCCGGACATTATTGGGTGAGAGCAACTAATGGAGAATGCAGTACAACCGATAGTATTTGGATTAAGCGTGATTGCTATTTAAATATTCCAAATTCATTTTCACCGAATGGAGATGGTTTAAATGATTATTTTTTACCTCGTGAATTATTAAGCAGTGGATTAAAAACATTTAAAATGAATATCTTTAATCGTTGGGGCGAAAATATATTTACCACTACTAAAATAGATGGTCGTGGATGGGATGGAAAATACAATAATGTAGATCAACCGCAAGGTGTTTATGTCTATGTAATTGATGTTTTATATAATAATAATGTGAAGAAAAATTTTACAGGTAACGTGACCTTATTGAGATAGCAGAGTAGATTTATCGTAGAAATATCTTTAACTGCGGATTAAAAAATCATAGATTTGCAGTTATTCAAAATGGTGTATCTATGAAACAATCTTTATATTTTCTTTTCTTGTTCATCATCTCGGCTGCCTGCACAACCGATGGTTTGGCACAATGCAATATTTCCATTACAAATTTGCCAGATACTATTTTAGCTTGTAAAAATTCCTCTGTACAACTCAATCCAAATGTAATTACCACTTCTGGTATTCCGTATTACGTAGACACAACTTGGTCTCCAGCAACAGGTTTATCTAATCCAAATATAATAAATCCTGTTGTAGCAGTGGGAACTACAAGTGCCAATTATGTTCTAACTGTACAAGCAGTTACACCGACTAATTTATTATTCAATGGTGATTTTGAAGCAGGGAATACTGGTTTTACATCCTCTTATATTTATGGTACTGGTGGTACTTATGGTTTACTTTCACTAGAAGGACAGTTTGCAATTGCTACCAACCCCAATAATACACATGTTAATTTTGCAAACTTTGGAGACCATACTTCAGGTTCTGGTAATATGTTAGTAGTAAATGGTGCAGGAACGGCAAACGTAAGTATTTGGTGTCAAACCATTAATGTAAATCCAAACACATGGTATGATTTTTCAGCTTGGGGTGCTACATGTGTAGCAAGTAATCCTGCTATTTTACAATTTTCTATCAATGGCGTGCTCACAGGAACACCATTGGCTTTACCACTTACAAATGGCTTGTGGACTCAGTTTCATACGACGTGGTTCAGTGGAGCAAACACAACTATAAATATCTGTATTACAGACCAAGCAACAGCCACAAGTGGAAATGATTTTGCAATAGATGATATTGCATTTAAAGAAATTTGTACCATTCAAGATAGTGTATATATCAAAACAATTAACCTCACACCAACTTTCAATTATGTGAAACATTTAGGTTGTGAACAAGATACTGTTAAATTTACTGCGCAAAGTTTACCTGGAAATACACCTACCACTTATAATTGGAGCTTTGGTGATTTTAGTTTTGCAACTACGAAGAATCCAACACATATCTATCAAAACCAAGGAACATACACTGTTAAATTAGTGACAACCTTAAATGGCTGTTCCGATTCAACAACACAAATTATTAATATTTCTCATCCTATTGATGCAGTGATAGGGATTAGTAAGGATTCGGTTTGTTTAGGGGAACAAATCATTGCCACAAGTGTTTCTACTCCTTCTGGATTTGTAATTAGTACATGGAATTGGGGTGATGGTACTATTACAACAGGCACTATCAGTGGACATTCTTATGCGACACCAGGGAGTTACATCATCAAATTATCCATAGTTGATACACTTGGTTGCACAGATAGTACAATTAGAAATATATTTGTTGATAATCCTCCTTATGTCGATTTCAGTATTTCAGATTCAAGTATTTGTGTTGGCGAATCTATCTTCTTTGCAGATACGCTTGCACCATATACCCAATCATTTGCATGGGATTTTGGAGATGGTGTTATCGAATCGAATATCCATCATCCTAAACACACTTGGGACAAACCAGGTGCTCCGAATCCAATTAAAATTACCCTCACTGGTAGTTATCTAGTTTGCCCAGATTTAGTCATTGAAAAATGGATTTCAGTGAATGAGTATCCGAATATTAATTTAGGAAGGGATACCATGATATGTCCTGGAATCACAGGTTCCATATATCTTACGGATATCAATGGCACATTATCTAATTATACTTGGAGTACTGGTGAAATTGGGCCCGGAATCACTATCACAGAGCCAGGACATTATTGGGTTAAAGCAACGAGTGGTGAATGCAGTACAACAGATAGTATTTGGATAAAGCGCGATTGCTATTTAAATATTCCGAATTCATTCTCACCAAATAATGATGGATTAAATGATTATTTTATCCCTCGTGAAATTTTAAGTAGTGGTTTGAAATCCTTTAAAATGAGCATCTTCAATCGTTGGGGAGAATTGATATTCACTACCAATAAAATAGATGGACGTGGATGGGATGGAAAGTATAATAATGTGATGCAAGCTGTGGGCGTGTATGTCTACACTATTGATGTGGTCTATAATAATGCGGTTAAGAAAACATTTACTGGGAATGTGACTTTGTTGAAGTAGAGGAAAAGTCGAAAGTAAAAAGTCGAAAGTAAATAGTAGTGAGTACTTAGTAGTTAGATTTTGGAATTTGAATTTTAGAATTACCGCTTTGGAATTTGGGATTTGACTTTTGGAATTTCGTTTTTGGAATTTTGGATTTATAAATTTGGGATTTTCAATTATTCTCCAATCAATTGAATAATATCCTTGAGGACGCCATCTTCACTTGGTCTTTTTGCATTAGGGTCTACAATATTTCCTTTTTTATCTATCAACATATAACGAGGGATGGAACTGATTTTAAAATACTTCACCATTTCACTTTCCCAATCTCCAGGAACTAAACCATTTTTAAAATCTCCGAGTTCATTCAATTGAATGGCCTTTTTCCAAATCTCTTCTGTTTTATCAATACTGATATATAAAAATTCAACGCGTTTTAATTGCTTCTCTGTCAATTGATGATGTAGTTGTTTTGAAAATGGAAATTGTCCGCGACAAGGACCACACCAACTTGCCCAAAAATCGACATACACAACTTTGCCTTTTAAATCAGCAAATGTGAAATATTTGCCATTTGTACCTAAAATTTTCACATCTGTTCCATTGCCACCAACATTTTTGGCGGATGTATTTTTTGCAATACCTTCCACTTCTTTATCCTTCATTCGTTGTGTACAAATTGGTTTTAATAATTTGGTATAAGCTCCTTTTTTTTCAATATCACTCAATAATCCAAAGGTTTGTTTTGTAGCGTTTGGAGATATATTACTGACATTTTCATGTAAATAATATGCCATAAAATAAAGCAAGGATTTGCCATTGATGTTTTGTGTGGCAAAGGACGTTTTCTTTTCCATGGACAAAGAATTGTCTTTAAACTTTTCGAAGCCATTTAATTTAGAAGTATTGTAAATGATATAGTAATACAAAAAATTTCGATAAGCTTCACTTTGCAATGCCTCATCCTGATTTGCCATGGATGGTGTAATGTTTTCCAATAAAAATTGTGGTAATGGCGAAACAGTCAATCCCTTATTGTCGTTCGCAATGATGATGGAATACGCCTGAATTTGATAATAATAATTGTATCGGATTTGATTATCGAGATACAATTTAAATGCGATTGAGAATTTATCTTTATTTGTTGCTATTTTACAAAAATTCATTTGTTTTTCTCTTGCCGAATAAATGCTATTTTCAAATGGATCGATGGGCGCATTCAATATCCTTTGTTTAATGCTATCCCGATTAAAATCTGTTTGAAATTGTTTATAAAATCCATGTAAAAAATTATTGTGCAAAGCCCCATTGCCTTCAAATTTGATAGAGCCATACGTTAATCCTTTGTCTATTTTTAGAATTAAATTATCATTCGGTTCAAGCCACAACAACACAGTTTGATTGTTCATGGTTAATTCGGCCACAGAAGGTGTATCTATTGTGATGTGAAAACTACAAGATTTTTCTAAGCATTTGGATGCGTAAACTGGTTCGTACTCTTGGATATAAAATTTATGGATACGTAAAGTACAAGTGTCGTCCTGCTCTGTTGTGAATTGGCAAGTTAAATTTACATTTTGGGCATGTGTAGTTACGGTCCAACACAAGAACAATAACAACCATGTTTTTCTCATTATTTTATACTTATTCATTTGGAAACAAAACTAGTATTTTTATTGCATAATGATTTGGTGAAAAATAAAAAGAACTTGTGATGTACTGTCCAACAATATGTTCACACTTTTACGGCGTACTACTTGTAATAAAGCCTTGGATATTAGCATCGAGTATTAAAAAATCAGAGGCGTCTGTAGTGCCATCACCATTAATATCAGAGGCATAGTAACCACTCACAAAGCCTTGCATGTCTATATCCAATATTAAAAAATCGTTTGCGTCTATAGCACCGTCTTGGTCCAAATCGCCGTTATACATTGACCAAATATTTTCATTCATTACATCTATTTCATTATTCCCGTAAGCTTTATTGGCTGCGGTTGTAAAATCATAATTATTGATAACTGCAACTGTGAATGGATTGCTACTCCATGTTTCCAATGCATTGCGATGGCGCACTACAATATAGCAAGATTTGGTGATGACAGAACCAGGGAAAGTACAAGTGATGTTTCCATTGGTTTGCAATACACCTGTAAAGCTGCCTTCCAAAATATGTGGGATGGCAGCGTTACGTAATTCGACTGTGATGGTATCTGCATTAGTCGATGGATTTACTTCCATGGCTTCGTTGTATAATACATTCGTCATGGTATTTGCACCAATGTAATAACCTTGAATATGGCATTTCAAATTTAAGGTTGCTGAGCAGGTATTAATATTTACAGTTGCTGTTCCACTGTTCAAATTTAGTCCTGTACTACCGCCTGTTGCAGTTACAGATACAAGACTATAGGTACCTGTTTGCGCAACAGGAATATCTGTACCACTAATATAATTATTGACAGTAAAATTGTTTGTGCCATTGGTATACACAACTGTGTAAGGCGATGTGCCACCAGTAATTGTCACTTTGATATTGGCAGTGGCTGGACTGCAAACTGTTGCTGCGCCTGAGCCATTGGACAATACAGATTGAGTTGGACCTGGTGGATTTAATACAATGGGGTTAACTATGGTATGGTTCGCATTGATGGTAATAGCAGTACCAGTAGTAGCACCATTTAAATAGCATATAACGGTTGTTTTAGTTTTAGTAGAACTTGCGGTACCGAAAAACCAAACCATGTTAGGTGTACTATTGGTGGTAAATGGAACGCCTCCATTGTCGATTCTAAATCTGCCTAATCTAAATCCGTTGGGTGGGGGAATGGTCTGTGCACCTGCAGCAGAAGTAGCTATGGCGGCTGCAATTCTAAATTGTTTGCTTGTTGAATTGATGCTCACTGTCGGTGCGTTTTGCGGAGCTAATAAGGAAGGATCTGCAGTGCCAGCAATAAAGGAACCAGTCATGGTAGTAGGACCTCCATTGGACATACCTACATGATTGAAATCAATACCAGCTTGAAAGGATTGCAGTTTAGCAGTATTTGTACCAGTCCATTCTATCCAAATATCAAATTCCATTTGGGACGTAGAGGGTTGAGAAAAATTCTTAACATAGCAATTATAATTGTTTGCAGGGAAAGTTAAAATTAGGGTAGAAGTGAGCGCACATCCTGCAGCATTTATACTGGTAGCAGTATAAGTTCCGGAACTAGTATACGTCACATTATTTACCGACCAAGTATAGCTTGATGATGTTGCAGTAACTGTTTGACTAGATGTTGTATTTGCATTTATGGTTAAATTCAAAGTTGTTGTGTTCGTGCAATTATTTGCATTTAATGTTGTGCAAGTATAAGTGCCCGATGTCGTATATGTTGTGCCATTGCATGACCAAGTATAAGAGCCACAAGCGCTAGCAGATAAGCTAGATGATGTTACTGGATTGACTGTCATCGTGATGCCATTGGAAGTGGCACTTGATGGACTAGCGCACGTTGAAGAAGTCATCACACAAGTTATTATTTGCCCTGTAGTCAAAGTAGTGCTGGAATAGCTAGGGGTATTCGTTCCAACGTTTGTGCCATTTACATTCCATTGATAAGATGGAGTTCCACCATTGGTAGGCGTTGCAGTGAATGTGACAGAAGTACCAGCACAAGTAGGATTAGTTCCTGATGTAATGGCAATTGCAACACTAGGAATGAGAGTTGCATTTACTATCATCGTTATTCCTGTTGATGTAGCAGTTGTTGGGCTTGCACAGGAGGAGCTTGATGTCATTACGCAAGTTACAATTTGTCCATTAGTTAAAGTAGAAGAAGTGTAAGTGGCACTATTCGTTCCGACATTTATTCCATTTACTTTCCACTGATAGGATGGTGTTCCACCATTAGTTGGTGTTGCAGTAAAGGTAACTGATGTACCTGCACATATTGGATTAGCTCCTGATGTAATGGCAATTGCAACACTTGGAACGAGGGCTGCATTTACTGTCATCGTTATGCCTGTTGAAGTAGCTGTTGTTGGGCTTGCACAGGTGACGTTTGATGTCATTACACAAGTAACAATTTGTCCATTGGTTAAGGTAGAGGAGGTGTAAGTGGCACTATTCGTTCCAACATTTGTTCCATTTACTTTCCATTGATAGGATGG
>CAMDVD010000039.1 GCA_945878115.1 Chitinophaga pinensis
ATGCCACTACCTGTGCCTATATAATTCATATTGATAGTATACCACATGGCATCAGACACTTCAAACAAAGGCAAGCCTATATACACACTATCACCAAATACAATAGTGGTATCATGCAGCCAGTTACTTACATCGGTAGCAATGAGCGAGACATCATCTATTATTATTTCGCTACACTCGCATGGCTGCGATAAATTACAAATTGATTTCTGTGTATTTGCATCGCTCAAAAAATTAGCAATAGTGAGAAAGGTTTCATTACCTGTGGCTGTGAAAGTTCCTTGTACTGGTTTCCAATTCAATGTATCATCAATAATAAACCCGCATTGTACCTGCGGGTTTACAAAAGGATAAATGCCACTACTATCTTGTGCAACTATAGTATCTAATTGCCCATTATCAAAATACATACCTACACCATTGGTAAAATATTGTTCAATTTCAAATGGGCTTACATACATTTTAGCACAGTAGTTTTTACCAGCAATTAATGGTGATTTTAGTTTTACCCTAGCCATACTCCTAACTGTTGATGGCTGAGGCAAGCCCCAGCCTGTCCAATATGAACATATCGAAATAGCACCATCGCCATGTCTAGGTTCTTGATAAAACCAATAATTATTTGGAAGCGTCAAACCATTGCTTGCTAATACATATCTGCCGAAATAACCAAAGGCACATTTTGAAAGACTTGTTGAATCTATGTTATTCCAATATCGAATTACCCCTTGCCCTTCAAAAATATTTACACCAATGGTATCTTCAAATGACGGGTCAGGTACGAGGTTAATTTGAGCTTTAACACCCAAGCATGACATGAATAATATTATGCTACTCAATAATAAGTTTCTTAGTTTCATGTTCTGAGGTAGATTTATTTGTGATAGTAATATTATAAATTCCAGCAGCTAATTACAGGCTGTTCGACATGTTCGGCTTTGCGGCATGTCGAACTACAGATAAAAGTGGTTCTCCGAACCAATTCGATTTTGTTATAAACCAATGTTGTTCGGTTCTTCGACATATCGAACATCGATTTCTTAGTTTCATATTCCTTAGTAGTTGAATTTGCTATACTGCTCTGATATAAATTTTCCGTGTTCATCATTTACATTTTAAATGCTAAACCCTAAAGATATAAAATACAAATTCGGATATTTCAAACATTAACAAATTAGGATAGAAAAAAATAGATGATATGCTAAGAATAAATTGTTACCCGCCGCATTTTTGCAACCTAGCAGAGGCAAAACCCATCTAAAAGCTGACCGCGCCCAGCTAAAAGGTAACCGCGCCCAGTTAAAAGCTGACCTCGCCCAGTTAAAAGGTGACCGCTCCCACCTTTTAACTGGGCTGGGTCGGTTTAAAGGTGAAGCTAACTAGTATATTTGTGGGCGAGCGGAGCTTTTTACTCCTCTCTCCCACCTTTTTACTCCTCTCTTGCAGGTTTTAAATGGGCTGGGTCGGTTTTAAGGTGGGGGTATCCACCCTATTTGCGGGCGAGCGCACCTTTTTACTCCTCGCTCGCACCTTTTAGCTCCGCTCGGTCGGTTTTTGGGTGGGGGGAGGGTACCTCAAAACTGGGCTGGGTCGGTTTTTAGGTGGGGGGGGTACCTATATAGGTGGGGTCAAAAGTCGTAAGTAGATAGTAGAAAGTGGTTGACCCTACCCTATTTGCGGGCGGGCGCAACTTTTTATAAAAATATTGAGCAATCCATAGTAATTCATTACCTCGTAATTATTTCTTGATTCATTCTGTTCAATAATTCTAACTCATCTTTCAAGATGTGTAGGTTGTTCGGCATTGCGACATGCCAAACAATTTCGACAACAATAATACACGCTGTTTGAAATTTTCACGCCCGAACCGCAACCAAATAATTTGTTCTCCTTACCAAGCAAATTGTAGTTGCCAAATTATTTTTTCATTAAGTAAAACCAAATAATATAATGCCCTTTGTGAGATGGCTCAGTAGATTGGCGCATCGAATATCTAAAAACTATAATCATAATAAATTCAACTTATAATAAATTGTTTTTTTTGTGATATGAATTTTTATATTTGTGTCGAGGGTTCACAATGCAGACATTTTCACAACAACAACGCCTACTACAGAGATTATCGCCACAACAAATTCAATTGATGAAATTGTTACAAGTGCCCACCATGTTGTTGGATGAACGCATTAAAGAAGAGATCGAAGAAAACCCAGCACTTGAAATTAGTGTGGAAGATGAAGATGATAAAACCATAGCAGAAAAAACAAGCGATGAATTAAAAGATGAATTCACACAAGAGGAAAACGAGGACTATGTTTCTACAGAGGACCATGATGAATACGACAATATAGAAATTTCAGATTATGTAAAAGAAGGAGATGATGAAGATGCGGATTATAACTTCCAGTCGGATAGCTATGGCAATGCGGATGAAGACGAAAAATTTTCACATCAACCCAAATTTGAAACGACCTTCTATGATCACCTCATGGGCCAGTTGAACATGCTCAAATTAGATGAGCATCAATTAAAAGTAGCTACATTTATTATTGGCAGTATTGACGAGGATGGCTATTTGCGTAGAGATATTCCTTCCATCATTGATGATTTGGCATTTCGACAAAATATAAACACCACAGAAGAAGAGTTAAATAGCATCTTACTCATTATACAAAGTTTTGAGCCTGCTGGGGTTGCTGCCAACTCTTTACAACAGTGTTTATTGTTTCAATTAAAACGAAAAAAGAAAACACCAATCATCAGTTATTCTATCAAAATTTTAGAAAAGTATTTTGACGAATTTACTAAAAAACACTATGATAAAATTCTTCGTGCTTTAAGTTTGGAGGATGCCGATTTGAAAGAAATCATTCAAGTCATCGTAAAATTAAATCCTAAACCTGGATTAAATTATTCATCTAGTGATATTACTAAAACATATATCATTCCAGACTTTACCATACAAAACATCAATGGCACTTTAGACTTACAACTCAATCAAAAAAATGCCCCAGATTTAAGAATCAGTAGCGCTTTTAAAGACATGTTGAAAGACTATGATAAAAGCAAAAAGAAAGATGTTCGACAAAAAGAAGCCATTCTGTTTATTAAACAAAAAATAGATTCTGCTAAATGGTTTATTGATGCGGTTAAACAAAGACAAGATACTTTAATGTTGACCATGACACGTATCATGTATTTACAAGAAGAATTTTTTTTTACTGGTGACGAGACCACCCTTCGTCCAATGATTTTGAAAGATGTAGCGGATAGAACAGGTTTAGATATTTCCACCATTTCTCGCGTAGTGAATAGTAAGTATGTGCAGACCGAATTTGGTACTTTTAAACTCAAATACTTTTTTTCAGAATCTATGTCTACAGAAAGTGGTGAAGATGTTTCTACTAGAGAAGTGAAAATGATGCTGGGTGAAATGATACAACAGGAAGACAAAACCAAGCCTTTATCTGACGAAAAACTAACGGAAATGCTAAAGGAAAAAGGTTATAATATTGCCCGCAGAACTGTTGCCAAATATAGAGAGCAACTGAATTTGCCTATAGCTAGGTTGCGCCGCGAGTTATAAATAAAAATTGCCCATGGTTTACACTCCAAAAACAAATCTATAAATTTAGAACAAACTGCATATTTTAATTACATTTGCCCACTCATTTCCTTAACTACTATTTACTATGTCCACAGCTACTCTGTACTCTCTCAAAGATGATAAAGTGTTTATTCCTGCTACCAATTGGTTCGAAGAAAGAAGCATCGCCGACCTCAAAGAAACGAATCAACAATATATTATTTCTTCATTAGAAGAGCGATTCAAAGAGCTAGAAGAGAAAGTAAATGAAATTGTGAAAGAGTATGAAACCATCGGCGAAAAAGTAAAATTAGCAGGTAAAGTGGTTCGTACAAAATCTTATATATGTACCGCCAAAGCGATTGGAGACTACAGTTCTATTTTAATCCCTTTGGATAAAATTGAAGCGGAAATAAAAATGGAAGTAGATAAAGTGTTGGCACAAAAAGAACAATTATGTCAAGAAGCAGAAGCACTTTTACAAACAACAGAATGGAGAGAGTCGACAGATAAATTGCGTGAATTACAAAAACAATTCAAAGAATTACCTTCTGTACCAGATTTAAAGAATGAACAATTTCGAGAAAGATTTGAAAAAACCAAAGATGATTTTTTTAAAAACAAACAAGCAAGTTTCGAAAGTTTTGAACAAGATTTATTAGATAATTTATCTAAAAAAATTGATTTGTGTGAGAAAGCCGAAGCATTACAAAATTCTACCAATTGGAAAAAAACGACGGACTTATACCAAGAGATGAATGAAGAATGGAAGAAAATAGGTATTGTTCCAAAACATCGTGTAGAAGAACTTTGGTTTAGATTCAGTACCGCTAAAGATATTTTCTTCAATAACAAAAGAGAACATTATGGTGAAGTAAAATCTGATCAAGAACAAAACTTGGTTAAAAAACTTGAACTCATCGCAAAAGCAGATGCGCTTAAAGAAAGTACAGATTGGAAAAAAACTACGGATGCGTACAATCTTTTGATGGAGGAATGGAAAAAAATTGGCCGAGTACCTCACGAAAAAAATGATGAAACCTGGGATTTATTCGTAGCTGCTAAAAATCATTTTTATAAAAACAAAGATGCCCATTATGGCAATCAACGTGTACAACTAGAAGACAATTATGCGCGCAAAATGTCGATAGTAAATCACGCCGAAGAGTTACAAAATTCTCAAGAATTCGAATCCGCTACCAAAGAATTTATGGACATGTTTGAAGAGTGGAAAACGATTGGTCGTACTCCAAAAGAATATGGCGATGATGCTTGGGAACGCTTTATGAAAGCAAAGAAAAATTTCTTTGACAGAAAAGATGCAAGTCGCGAAAAACGAAAAATAGAATTGACAAAAGATATACGCGAAAGAGTAGAAAGAAATCGAAGCAATTACAATAGATACAGTCGGGATATACAACGCGAAGAGGATTTACTTTTTGATATTGAAGAAAGAATGGCGAACCTTCCACATACACTTCGATCATACGAAAAACGAGAAGAGTATAAAGAATTAATGGAAGAATTGAAGGTTAAAATAAATGAGTTAAAAGGCAAGGCGAAAGAAGTAAAAGAGAGAATGAATCAAGATGATCGTGAGCTGAATTATATCATGCGTGGGCCTCGTAAAAAAGAAAATGAAAAACCAGCGCTAGCAAAAACATCCGAAAAGAAAATAGAAAAGGAAAAGCCTAACGTAGAAATGCAAGCTCCTGTAATTGCTGCTACAGCAAATGAATCTTCAGCTGAAATTTCGGATTCAAAAGCAGCTGAATTACCAGTAGAAATTAAGGAAGATATGGTAGTTGAAAATGTAGAAACAACTGCCGCTGTTGTTGAAGAATCAACTGAATTACCTGCAGCAACTGCAGAAACACCTACTGCTATTGTTGAAGAAGAAACAAATATATTGCCCGAAGTAATCATAGAAAATACAATTGTTGAAAATGTAGAACCCACAGCTGCTGCTGCTATTGAAGTCGTAACTGAATTACCTGCATCCATTGTAGAGGCACCGACAGATGAACCGCAAGCAGATGAAAACACCACCCCCGAAATTGCTGGGTAACGAATAATAACGGATAGTAAAAACTAGAAGAGAACTATTTTAAACCATCAGTAGAACTTTAAATACAACATCAGAAACAAAATAATCATACTAATAAAGAAAATATAACATGTCAAATAAAGTATTTGAATTAATGAAAGAGATGGAACATGAACAAGTCGTTTTTTGTCATGATCCTAAATCAAACCTCAAAGCAATTATTGCAATTCACAACACAACATTAGGCCCTGCACTTGGTGGCACACGCATGTGGAATTACGCATCAGACGATGATGCCGTAGTGGATGCACTTCGTTTGTCAAGAGGTATGAGTTATAAGGCAGCCATATCTGGATTAAATTTAGGCGGTGGAAAAGCCGTTATTATTGGTGATCCATCCTTGAAGAGTGAAGCTTTATGGCGTCGTTATGGCAAATTCGTAAATTCCTTAAATGGTAAATATATCACTGCAGAAGATGTAAATACTTCCGCTTCAGATATGGAATATATTCACTTAGAAACAAAACATGTAACTGGTATTCCAGAATATATGGGTGGTAGTGGCGACCCTTCCCCTTTTACGGCTTATGGTGTATTTGTAGGCATGAAAGCATGCGCTCATAAGCAATGGGGAAGCGATAATTTATCTGGCAAAAAAATATTAGTTCAAGGTGTGGGTCATGTAGGCCAATATCTTGTTGGACATCTAGTTGAAGCTGGCGCAAAAGTGTACATAACAGATATTAACGCAGAAAGAATTAAAGAAACAAGCAATAGATTTCCAGTAGAATTTGTGGAGCCTGCTGACATGCTTTCCATAGACATCGATATCTATGCGCCTTGTGCATTGGGAGCTACTGTCAATTCTGAAACAATTCCATTGTTAAAATGCCCTATCATTGCTGGTGCCGCAAATAACCAATTGGCTGAGGAAAAAATCCATGGCAGTCAATTAATCGACAAAGGAATTATTTACGCGCCAGATTTTTTAATCAACGCTGGTGGCTTAATTAATGTTGCAGCAGAAGCTAGTGGATCCTATAATAGAGAAAAAGTGACGAAAGATGTTGAAAAAATTTACAATCGTATTTTAGATATTTTCTCTCTTTCAGAAAAAGAAAATATCACAACACAAGAAGCAGCTATGCGCATTGCACAAAAGCGTATTGATGATATGGCAAATGTAAAATCACGTTTGTAGACTATCCTTTTTTTTAACCCAAATATAAATTATCTCCCCTTTCTCTTATTCGTATGAACAAACAGGTATTGCTAAATCAAAAAATAGCGGAAACAAAAAAAGGTGGTGGTGACAAGCGAATAGAACAACAACATAAAAAAGGCAAACTCACTGCACGAGAAAGAATTGATATTTTACTCGACCCCAATTCCTTTGAAGAAATTGGTCAATTCGTTACCCATCGAAGTACTGATTTCGGAATGGAAAAAGAATTGTATCTAGGAGATGGCGTTGTAACTGGCTATGGTACCATTCATGGCAGAATAGTTTATATTTTTTCTCAAGATTTCACAGTGTTCGGCGGTAGCTTAAGTGAAACCCATGCCGAAAAAATATGTAAAATCATGGACATGGCCATGTCTAACGGTGCTCCTCTTATAGGACTCAACGATAGTGGTGGCGCTCGTATACAAGAAGGCGTTGTAAGTCTTGGTGGATATGCTGATATTTTTTATAGAAATACACGAGCTTCAGGCGTTATTCCGCAACTCTCAGCTATCATGGGCCCTTGCGCTGGAGGCGCAGTGTACAGTCCTGCGATTACTGATTTTATTTTGATGGTAGAACAAAGCAGTTATATGTTTGTTACTGGACCCAATGTCGTAAAAACAGTAACGCATGAAGAAGTAAGTAGTGAATCATTAGGCGGTGCAGAAACTCATGCTACAAAATCTGGGGTCACCCATTTCTCATGTATCAATGAAGTGGATTGTATAAACCATATTAAAAAACTACTCACTTATATACCGCAAAATTGTGAAGACCAAGCACCAAATTATCCATATGAATTAGGGAATGAAACTCGAGAAAAATTAAATAAGCTCATCCCTGAACAGGCGAATATGCCATACGACATGCGAGAGGTTATCCATGAAATTTGTGACACAGAAAGTTTTTTAGAAGTGCATAAAAATTATGCGGAAAATATTCTGGTTGGCTTTGCGCGAATTGCAGGACGAAGTATTGGTATTGTTGCCAATCAACCTTCATCCTTGGCAGGCGTATTGGATATTAATTCTAGTAAAAAAGGTGCCCGATTTGTACGCTTCTGTGATGCATTTAATATTCCGTTGTTAGTTCTTGTAGATGTGCCCGGTTTTTTACCCGGAACCGACCAAGAGTGGAATGGTATCATTACCAATGGAGCAAAATTATTATACGCATTTTGCGAAGCCACTGTACCTAAAATTACAGTGATTACTCGTAAAGCCTATGGTGGCGCATACGACGTAATGAACAGTAAACATATTGGAGCAGATTTTAATTTTGCCTTTCCCAATGCAGAAATCGCAGTAATGGGAAGTAAAGGCGCAGTAGAAATTATTTTCAAAAAAGAAATCGAAGCCTCCGAAAACCCAGTGCAAAAATTAGAAGAAAAAGTCGCCGAATATGCAGAGAAATTTGCAAACCCATATGGTGCAGCAGCTCGTGGTTTTATAGATGAAATCATAGATCCCGCTTCAACTCGTATCAAACTTATAAAAGCATTTACCATGTTGCAAAATAAAGTCTGCAATATGCCTCGAAAAAAGCATGGAAATATTCCATTGTAGAGTGGAGTAAGATGCGTTTTCTGCCCTACTTTCAATTTGAGCAACACCTATTGTCTTAGCAGTTATTAGTCAACTGAATCTTATCAGAAACGAACTGATCATATTATTTTCTATCCGTCAAATGTTAATGTTTGGATTTTTCAAAATCCTATTTTATATCTTGTGTTTTAAAATAAATTCAAATGAAAGCTTTACTCCCTTCTCCTGTCGTTCTTCGTTCTTCGTTCTTCGTTCTAATTTTTATTGCGATGCAAGTTATTTCAATAAATGGGTATGGGCAAGCACCTCCTCTATCGGGTACACAAACCAAAACCCCAGGACGTATTTTTGATAAAATTTTTGATAGATTTGGAAACGCGATTCCAATTGAGAAATATAGAATACCTGGGGGTTCTAATTCAATATCATCTCAATCACTAATAGGTGCCACATGTTCATCTGGCTATTTTGATTTGGATTTTGAAGTTGGCTGTGGCATGGAAGGTTCAAGCCCTAATGAAATTGCAATGAGGGCAGTAATTTGCAAAGTATTTGAGCACTTATCTCAATTTATTAATCCGGTAAATAGCAATAACCATGTTCATATATTAGTACAAAATCCTAACATCATTGGAGCAGGAAATTGGCTTGCTGTCGCATCTCCATTTTACTGTGTGCCTATTGGAGCAACTTATCAAACTGGCATTATTGATAATGTAATATGGCAAACAATTAATTCAGGTGTTAATGCATGGACAAATATTGGGTCGCCAATTTTGCCAGCATTTTCTGGCTCAAATGCTTACTATCATGGCATGTTGGTAATCAATATTAATAACTATCCAGCTAGTAGTTGGCACACTAATTTAAGTACTAATCCTCCAGCAAATCTACTTGATATGTATTCAGTAGTACTGCATGAATCCATGCATTTGTTAGGCTTTGAATCTTTAATCGGTGAGACAGGTAATTCATTGCTAAATAACGTTAGTGGAAATTTTTATAATAGATTTGATATGCATTTATATTCTAGTACTAACATCCCCTTAATATCGAATACTGGAACTTGTAATATGTATAATTATCAATTTAATTCAACTTTGGTTAGTGATTTACATCCGAGTTCAAATTGTATATCTGATTATACAAACTGCTCCACTGCCATTAATTATGTTGGCTTAACCACTACTCCAGTCTATACTCCTAACTGCTGGGAAGCTGGCTCAAGCTTAAGTCATTTCGAAGATTTATGTGTTTCTGGTTATATAAATAATGAGTCCTTTGTAATGAGTAATGGTTCACCTCCTGGAATATCAAAACGACATTTATTACCCGAAGAGCGCTCAGTTCTTTGCGATATTGGTTACAGTGTTAATAATACTTTTGGGTCTACAAGTACTTTAAACGCATTCACATATTCAAGTAGTTCATGTCCAGGAATTGGAGTTGTTGGAATTAATGATGGAATTGGTTCAGGAGGAGTATTAACCTATTCAGTTGCTTGGGGTACGAGCAATAGTATAGACATCCCTATTAGTGATGTAATGAGTAATGATTATTTCGCCATAAATGCGGGAGCAAGTATTGAATGTGTAGAAGAAGTTTATGGTATGGGTGCTGCTAGTATTGTGGGTTCTAACATACATTTCATTCCATATAATGTATCGGGAATAACAGTTATTAGATATATTCCTAAACTTGCAAATGGTCAACGCGGTAATATTACCTACGTATATATTAATATTTCTGACCCTACTTGTGGGATTGTTACATCATGTAATATGGTATCTAATTCTGGAGTAGAATCAAATGGTGGTTCATGTGGAAGTTTAGGTTATTTTGGTGCAAATACTAGCTGCTGGTCTTCTGCATGTGGAAGTGCCGACCTTTTACATTACGGGTGCGGCAGCATCACTAATTTAAATCTACCATGCTATTCTTCAATTCCTCAAACAGATACTTATAGTGGTCAACCTACTGATAATGCAATGATAGGTTTGTATGCAGAAAACAATTATTCAGGTGTTGGAATTCAAGAGGAATGGGTAAGAAATCGCCTTTCAATTCCAGTTACTTCAGGAAACACTTATACATTAAAATGCAAAGTAAAAGTAGCAAATAATTTTAGTAGTAATCCTAATTTATCAAATGCATATTTAGGGCTTTTTTTATGTAACTACAATATCACTTATGTCTGGGATATAGATTATTCACTTTTTAATATTGTAACTGGACCAGGGACTAGCATATATGACTTCTTTATGATAGACCCAGGAGTTCCAATTCCAAATGACAACGCTTGGCATGAAATAACTAAGACATTTACTTTTACATTCCCTTATGATATGTATTGGCTTTATTTGGGTCATACAGGAGATTATTATACCGCTTCAAGTGGTGACCAGTATCTGTATTTGGATGATGTAGAACTTACACCTGCTGCAGTTGCAGTCAACTTCTTAGGCATGCCTAATTGCGGCGATTTAAATACTGTTCTGCCAAATTTATTTCAATATGTAAATGTCAACTCGGGAGTATTTACAACTAATGGACCGGGTATTACAGGAACTGGAACTAATACAACATTTAATGCCAGTCTTGCAGGTCCAGGCATAAATGAAATAACTTTTACTTATACGAATCCGAATACAGGATGCCCAACAATTTTGGTCAGTACAATTTACATCCAAGATATACTACATAACACTATTTCTATATGTCCGCCATTTCCAATTAGTTTTACAGGTGCTACAAATTACACTTGGTCGCCACTAACGAATCTTTCTATTTTAACAGCAAACGGAAGCTCTGTAATTGCAACACCATCTACATCTACAGTTTATACAGTTGTAGCAACTGGTTTAGCTGGTCAATGTCCATCTACTTACACTTTTCAATTAGAGCCAATGCCCGTTCTTTCGCTTACAACTTCGTCAATTTGTAATCCAGCTACATTAAGTGCTACACCTGGCTTCACCACCTATACTTGGACAGATCCAAATTTAAATAATACAATTGGTTCAAATACTTTCTTGGCAACTCTAGGAGGTATGTATACTGTTACAGCGAGTAATTCTGCTGGTTGTACTTCTAGCACAAGTTTAAATATAATGGGTTTCACAGCTTCCATTACATCTACTACTGGTTTTCATTGTACACCGAATGAACTGCATGCTTGGCCACAAGGAACTGGATACGATTATCATTGGTATCCACCAATTGGAACTCCTTTAACGCTACCAGTTAATCTTCCTGACTTTGGGATGACTTATACTCAAGGGACTTATACAGTTATTGTAACAGATGGAAATGGTTGTGCATCATCTGCAACTTTTAGTTTATCAAATGGACCTGACCTGACATCACTTTCTGCTATTATGAATGGAACCATTTGTGCATCAAGTGCTACACTTTCTGTAGGTTTGAATTCAGGTTTGTTTCCAGTCTATACTTTTCTGTGGACACCAATATCACCTGCTCCTGGCTTTAGTACTAGTAATACATTTCAAGCGGTGACTACCAATACATTAAATAGTATTTCAACATATTCTGTTATGGTTACAGATGGAGTAGGTTGTACAAGTACAGGATCAATTACAGTTCAACCATTAAGCGGCTCACCTAATTTTTGTAGTTGCCAAGGAGGTATTGATTTGGTTGGAGATAATACTGTTATCAAAGTTGATAATACTAATTCAAACGACTTAGCTAACAACCCAATATACGGTGGCGGAACTCCTCTTGGAACAAATATATCTGGTAAGAAGTTTTACATAGATGGGAATTTTATAATAAACCTTAGTATGATTTTTGATAATTGTACAATTTATGTTTCTCCAAATTCAAGGATTACAGTCAATAGTGGTACAGTTTTGCAACTTATTAATAACACCAAACTTCAATCACCAACACCAGATTGTCCTATGTGGGATGGTATCTATGCTTCGGGCGCAAATTCAGAAGTGATTATCAATGGGCAGTCCACCATTAGAGACATGGAAAATGGAGTGAATATTTCTGCTGCAGCCAAGTTGAATACGGATAATGCAAAATATTATGATAATAGAATTTCAATACAGCTTAATAACTTACCTGCCGCTTATTCTGGAGAAATTACTAATTGCACATTTGAATCAGTTACAGGTTTAATATCTCCTTGGACATCATTGATAAGGCCATTAAATGGAATAATAATTGCCAATTGTAAAAAAGCAACTGTAGGTACTCCTGGGAATGGTAATTTTTTCAAAAGTTTGCATAATGGGGTTTATATCTCCTCAAATTTTATTAATTCCTTTGTTCCAAATACTTATTTCATTTCCTTGTTTTATAATCGATTTGAAGACATAATAGGCGGAATTAATTTATGGACACCTTTATCGCTCAATGGCAATACCATTTACAATACTTCAAAAGGTTGTGCAATATTGGGTATAAATAAAAATCCAAAATCAAAAGTGAATATTTCTATATGGGGAGATGCATTGCCAGATGGAAATATTATGAATTTTAAAAATTGTAACAAGGCAATTATTTTGAATGGATTTGACGCACAAGTACATAATAATAGGACCATTGGCACGAAAGCAGGAATATTATTTAATCAAGTAGAAGGTAAGCAAATGTGGGTTGAAGGCAATGAATTAAATGATGTACTATTAGGGATTAGTAAAATAGGAAATGAAGCTGCTACTACTTGGGGTTATTATTGTGAGAAAAATAAAATTACTTTGGCATGGGGAGGTTCGCCTTTAAGCGGAACTAACTATTTACCAATGGGAATAAACAGTAATTATTTTTCATCAGTTAATAATGGTTATACTTTAATGAAAGATAATATTATAAAAATACCGAATGGTGATTATAGTGTTGGCTTGCATTTGCAAAATGGGTTTAATGATTATATTTATAACAATGATATTGAATTTAATTATACAGGAAGTGATCCTGCTCCGCATCCTACACCAGATCTTTTAGGTATTGACCTCAGTAATAATGTGAATGCATTTGTATTTACAAATACGATACATGGACAAAATATACCTATGTTTCTTGCACAACGTAGAATAGCAGCAATACAAATGCACCATAACGACCAAAGTTTTTTAGACTGTAATGTAATTGATAATGTACAGTTTGGTTTTTATGTGGTAGGTAATAATAATACGCAAGGTTATGACCGTGTACGTAATAACCATATAAATACACAGAATGCAGGAATGCTATTTAGACATTTGAGTAATGAAGGTACTTTGGGAGATATTGGCAAGAATTTGCTAAATAATATTTATGATGCAAACAATAAATTTTCTGGAAACAATAATTTGAGTAAGGTTTATCGTTTTTCGTCATGTACCTCTATTTTGACAGACAGGATTGTAACTCAAAATATTCCACAAAATGTATTTCAATCTGAAAGTAATAGCAGTGGTGGACTTTCTTGTAGGTATCAGGTTACTAATTTAGGTTCTGCTACTTTTACAACACCACCATATTTATGTTCACCCCCCAACATCACATTAACTACTACAATAGGAGATGAAGATAATGCAGAATATATAGCTGAAGATAGCACAGAATATGTAGAGTATGAAGATGGGGGTAGATGGCTGGACAATCAAATGCTGATGAGATGGCTAAGCCGTGATACGATTACGAAGCAAAATAATCCAATATTAAATGCTTATTATTTATCGCACCATCAAGAAGCCTTGGGGTATTTGTATGATGTAGATAATATGCTTGCAGCATTAAGTGATTCTACCTTGTTAGAAGATAGCACAGCTTGGAGGGGGGTATTACAAGAAACCAAAGACATGAATAATGCAATAAGTTGTAGTACGCTATTTGAAACCAACGAAAAAACGATGAATACATTGTATATAAAATACATGGAATTGGGCTTAGATGCACTGAGTGAAACTGAAATAAGTTTTATACAAGACCTTGCAGACAATTGCCCCTATATAGATGGCAATGCCGTATTTAAAGCAAGGCATATGTATAGTATGTTTGTGCCTAATTTTTATTACAACGATTTAGATATTTGCAATCAAATTGGCGTATACAAAGGTGGTACAAGTATGTACGAGCAAGAAAACAATCTTTTGGGTGATATGGCAAAAAGTATATTACTAATGGATGAATTGAAAGTATACCCTAACCCTACAGATGGACAAATAAATATTGCCTATCATATAAATCATACTGAAACTGCATTATTTACCATATACAATATGTATGGCAGTATGGTAAGGACACTTACACTTGATGGAGAAAAAAATATTATAACTACTTCATTAAATAATTTACCCAGAGGTTTCTATACTTATAAATGTACTGTAACTGGACGCATTTTATCTACTGGCAAATTAATATTGAAATAGGTGAAATTTTATATGCTTTTTGCAATAATCATTTTGCAAACATGTTGTGTGCAAGCACAAGAATATTTACGAGGAAATAATTGGTTCGTTTCTGCGGCAGATGCTCCAATTCGTATTCAATTTACGCCTTACAAAGTAACACAAATTTTAAATACAGTCGATTCTATTCCTTATCCAGTATTTACTTTTGGGGGCTCATGTATAAGTGATACAATGGGTAAATTACTTTTTGCCTGTAATGGATTTTGCATATACGATACAAATGGTTATGGTCATATACCTAAGACAATAATAAATAACCCATTGGGAGATAAATTTTTTAATAAGTATAGCGATGGTTTTTGGGATCAAATGAGTATCATACTTCCTAAAAAAAATAATAGCTATTATGTATTTACTACTGGGATGAGTGATAGTGCTTATGATGATTGGAAGAAACCTAATCCACCCTATGATTTTAGATTTGACGTGTTGAGTTACCACGTTGTAGATATGGATGCAAATGCAAACGCTGGAAAAGTACTCAGTAAGAATAATATATTAATGAAGAATGCGAGACTAAGCCATAATAGAATGACAGCCGTAAGGCATGCCAATGGTAGAGATTGGTGGCTGGTAAAACCACACTTGACAGAACAATTATTTTATACATTCTTAGTTAAGCCAAATAATATTGAAGGTCCATTTGAATATCATTCTAATTTTTCTATGGATTCTATTCAGAAAGAAGCGGGTATATATGGTATAGATGGACAAATGGTATTCAGTCCAGACGGTAATTGGATGGCTAGTACTGAGGCTGCATACAAAGGTGTTTTTGTTTATAAATTTGATAGGTGCAGTGGTATATTTAATGATTATCATTTTTTTGCACTACCTAAAGATACATGTTATCCAAATGTGTGTGATTATATGTCAGGTGTTTGTTTTTCTTCAGATAGTAAATTTTTATATGGAAATACTTATTTGAATGTATGGCAAATAGAAATAAGTGATACAATTTCTACAAATAGTTTATATCATATAGCACAAATAGATACCGATTATGCATATTTTCCTTGGTATGGTAATAGTTATTTAGCACCCAATGGGAAAATTTATATAGGGAATGTGAATGGGACTCAAAAAGGCATGAGCTATATTGATAACCCAGATTTAAAAGGTATTGATTGCAATTATAAACCTAAAGGGTTTAGGCAACAATTTACCAATTTATTGTACCCTCCCAATATGCCCAACTATGGCTTAGGCGCGCTGGTAGGAAGTGCTTGTGATACAATTAGACCGCCAGTAATATTACCCGTGCAAACGAGTATAAAAATATACCCCAACCCTGTAGGTGATAATTTATCTATTGAGTTGCCAACTGGTAGTAAGAAAGTGCAAGTGAATATTTATAATATGCTAGGGGAAATTGTATTATCATTTTCAAGTGAGCAAATACAAAATGATAAGGTAGAACTTTCGCTGAAGGACTTGGCAAGGGCTTTATACAGTGTGCGAATTAATGTAGATGGAAAAAATTATGTAAGGAAGTTAGTGAAGGAATAAATGGAGACTATAAAGCAGATTGTATAAAAAGGTATTAGCGCCCGCATCGGTTTTCAAATATATGGATTTATATTTTTTGACTCATAATGTTTTTTTTCAAAATTATT
The DNA here is from genome assembly GCA_945878115.1 of Chitinophaga pinensis. GTDB lineage: Bacteria > Bacteroidota > Bacteroidia > Chitinophagales > Chitinophagaceae > OLB11. The sequence goes on from CAMDVD010000039.1 coordinate 16,450, forward strand.
TTACTACTTTCGCCGTCCCTTAGAAGTTCTTTCAATACAATTTTGTAAGAATTGGGAGTTCCGCATCAAATGATTCGGGACGTTTGAACCAAAAAAAATTTTTAAATGGCAAAAGAAATCGGTGGCTTCGTAAAGCTACAATGCAAAGGTGGGCAAGCAAATCCAGCTCCTCCAATCGGACCTGCTCTTGGTTCCAAAGGTGTTAACATCATGGAATTCTGCAAGCAATTTAATGCTCGCACACAAGACAAACCTGGTAAAATATTACCAGTATTAATTACTGTTTATACAGACAAAAGCTTTGACTTTGTCATCAAAACTCCTCCTGCCGCTGTTCAATTAATGGAACTTGCTAATGTAAAAAACGGTTCTAAAGAACCTAATCGCGCAAAAGTAGGCAAAGTAACTTGGGCTCAAGTAGAAGAAATTGCGAAAGACAAAATGCCTGACTTGAACTGCTTCACTGTTGAAAGCGCTATGAAAATGGTTGCTGGAACTGCACGTAGCATGGGCTTAACAGTAGAAGGTACAGCACCTTGGGCTAATTAACTTTTTGAATTATAAAAAACAGTAAACAACATGAAATTATCTAAAAAAAGAAAAGTAGCAGAAACTAAGGTTGACGCCGCTAAAATATATAGCCTAGAAGAGGCTTCTAAATTAATGAAAGATATTAACTGCACTAAATTTGATAGTTCAGTTGATTTACACGTGCGATTAGGTGTAGATCCTAAAAAAGCAGATCAAGCCATTCGTGGTACAGTAACCTTGCCGCATGGTACTGGTAAAACAAAAAAAGTATTGGTACTTTGTACACCAGATAAAGAAGCAGAAGCAAGAGCTGCAGGTGCTGATTTTGTTGGATTAGACGAATTTGTTACAAAAATAGAAGGTGGCTGGACTGATGTAGATGTTATTATTGCAACTCCATCTGTGATGCCTAAAATTGGTAAATTGGGTAAAGTATTAGGACCTCGTAATTTAATGCCGAATCCAAAAACTGGAACAGTTACCAATGATGTAGCTAATGCGGTGAATGATGTAAAAGGCGGTAAAATTGCTTTCAAAGTGGACAAAACAGGAATTATTCATGCATCCATTGGACGTGTGTCATTTGCTCCGCAAAAAATTCAAGAGAATAGCCAAGAATTATTGAATGCTATCGTTCGTTTAAAACCATCTTCTTCTAAAGGTACTTATGTTAGAGGTATCAGCATGGCAACTTCAATGAGTCCAGGATTATATGTAGATACAAAATCTGCATCCAATTAATCACCTTTAAAAAATTATTAAAATGACAACAGAACAAAAAAATCAAGCAATAGAAGTATTAAAGGAGAAATTTTCTCAATACAATAATTTCTATATTACGAATACAGAATCATTGACAGTAGCGCAAATCAATAAATTACGTGGACTTTGTTTCGACAAATCAGTAGAAATGAAAGTTGCGAAAAATACTTTAATAGTAAAAGCATTACAACAATTAAATGCAGATAAATATAGCGGCATCATGGAAGCTTTTCATGGCGTAACTGCTTTAATGTTTAGTGATTCACCAAAAGAACCTGCCTTATTAATTAGCTCTATTAGAGAGCAATTTAAAATAGACAAACCTATTTTGAAAGCAGCTTTGATCGGCGAAGAAGTCTACTTAGGCAACGATAGCTTACTTGCATTGAAAAATATCAAAACGAAGAACGAATTAATTGGAGAAGTATTAGGATTATTAAAATCTCCTATATCTCGCGTATTGTCCGCTCTTCAAAACAGACCAGAAACGGCAGAGGCTGCTTCTGCATAATAACGGCTTCCAAGCTTCAACATATATTTTAAACCACATTACAAAAACAAACCATTTAAAAAAAATAACATGGCAGACATTAAAAAATTAGCTGAAGAATTAGTAGGCTTAACCGTAAAACAAGTACAAGAATTAGCAGACGTATTGAAAGCTGATTATGGTATTGAACCAGCAGCAGTAGCAGCCGCTCCAGCAGCAGCAGGTGCAGCAGCAGTTGAAGAAAAAACTTCATTTACTGTAGTATTGAAAAGCGCAGGTGCAGCTAAATTAGGTGTAGTAAAAGTTGTTAAAGATCTTACAGGTCTTGGACTTAAAGAAGCTAAAGATTTAGTAGATAGCGCTCCAGGTAATATCAAAGAGAACGTTGACAAAGCAACTGCAGAAGATATCGCAGGAAAATTGAAAGACGCTGGTGCTGATGTAGAAATCATCTAATACTTTTTAAAAATAAAACCGATAAACCTGCAAGTTTTTTCTTGCAGGTTTATTATTTTATATACATTTGACTACTTATTTTTTCACCTCATTAAAAGCAGAACATGCCTTTAGATAAAAATCAAATTGCTAAAAGAATCGCTCAAGAACTTCAAGATGGCTTCTATGTGAACTTAGGAATTGGTATTCCAACCTTAGTCGCAAATTATATTCCAGAAGGAATGGAAGTAGTATTACAAAGCGAAAATGGCTTGTTAGGTATGGGCCCTTTTCCAATAGAAGGCGAAGAAGATGCAGATTTAATTAATGCTGGCAAACAAACCATCACTACCCTACCTGGTTCATCATTCTTTGATAGTGCCATGAGTTTTGGAATGATACGCGCTGGTAAAGTAAACCTAACAGTGCTTGGTGCGATGGAAGTTGCAGACAATGGCGACATTGCAAATTGGAAAGTACCAGGTAAAATGGTTAAAGGAATGGGCGGTGCCATGGACTTAGTAGCGAGTGCAAAAAATATTATTGTTGCCATGCAACACACAGATAAAGCAGGAAATTCAAAATTACTTCCATCCTGTTCTTTACCGATTACCGGACTTCGATGTGTAAAAAAAATCGTAACTGATTTAGGCGTTTTTAATGTTACCGACAATGGTTTTGAGTGTATTGAATATGCACAAGGAACTACCATTGAGGAAATTAAACAGAAGACAGCAGGAAGGCTTTGCATCTCCGCGGATGTGAAAGAAATAGCTGTTTAGAACAACTCAAATTATTTAATTATAAAGAAAATATTTATCCTAATTGTAATTTCAAATAAAAAAATTACATTTGTACACACTTAAAAAATTGAATGTACCCAAAAAATAACAATCGCCGTCCTTTTAAAAGACAAAGAGAACACCGTTTAAATAGAGAAATAGACACCGCAGAGGTGCGTTTAGTTGGTGAAAATTTAGAGCCTGGCGTTTACTCGACAGAGAAAGCCTTAGAGTTATGCGCTGAATTAGAAGTTGACTTAGTAGAGATTTCACCTGCCGCAGACCCTCCAGTATGCAGAGCCGTTGATTACAATAAATTTCTTTACGAGAAGAAACGAAAAGAAAAAGAACAAAAAGCAAAATCACAAAAAAGTGAAGTCAAAGAAATTCGATTTACACCGAATACGGATGATCATGATTTTGATTTCAAAGCAAAACATGCCGAACGATTTTTGTTGGATGGCGATAAAGTAAAAGCCTATGTTCAGTTCAAAGGTCGTGCCATCATGTTTAAAGATAGAGGCGAACTTATTTTATTAAAATTTGCAGAGCGATTATCCGAGGTTGGCACATTGGAAGGTATGCCAAAATTAGAAGGCAAAAGAATGCATGCAATCTTTGCAACCAAAACAAAGAAAAAAGTTTAATAGTTTGCATTTCTCATTATAATAATTACCTTTACTACCTTATATTTATACAATGAACATTTATGTAGCAAACATCCCATTTAAAATGAAGGATGAAGAATTAAGAGAAATTTTCGCTGAGTTTGGTGAAATCATTTCCTGCAAAATTATTATGGACAAGTTTACACAACGTAGCCGTGGATTCGGTTTTGTTGAGATGCCTGATGAAGTAGCGCAAGCTGCTATTGACGGCACCAACGGTCGTGAAGTAATGGGCCTTGAACTTCGTGTGAACGAAGCTCGTCCTAAAACAGAAGACGGCGGTGGAGGCTATAATAAGAATAGAGGCGGTGGAGGCTATAACAAAAGAGAATACTAATTCTAACTTTTTATAAAATTTTCTAACACAGCTTTTGCTGTGTTTTTTTATTCCTACTATTGACTATTAACCTTTCGCTATCCTATTGGTCAGAGTTGCTCACCAAAACAAATAGAACATGAAAACAAAACGAGTAGTAAGAATCTGGGTCACACTAGTATGCATTCTCTTCTTTACCCTGAATACGGATGCTCATCCAAATAGGCATAGGCATTTTAATCATTGCCGTAAACACCATTCAATAATATATTCCCATCCAAACACACACAGAATGCATAGATTTCATTTTCGAAAGATGCATAGAATGCATGTAAAAAATAGAGGGTATCAATCACATTATAGACAAGGCCATAGGTAATTTACGAACTTCCTATTCCTTAGATTAGAAGCCATTTTTAAGCGAAAAAATATACTTAAAAATGGCTTTTTCATTGAAAATAAAGTCGAAATAAATTACATTTTTGAAATGTTTAAAAAGACTATATTAATTGCAAATAATTAGTATCTTCGCCCGTTCTAAATTTACAAAAAAAATAAGTCTAAAGACATGCAGCTAAAAGGTTTGATTAAGCTATTTACAATAGCACTGATTCTGATTTCACTTTTTCAATTATCCTTTACTTTCGTAGTAAGAAATTTTGAGAAAAAACAAGCATCTAAAATAGAAGCACGAATACAACAAGAAAACCCATCCTTGAAAGGTGAGGAATTAACAGCTATTGTGGCTGACAAATTACGTTTCGCATTAGATAGCCTTTCTACTGAAACCGTTTTCCCTCTAGGATTTACAAAATATTCTTACCAAGAAGCAAAAGAACAAGAATTAAATTTAGGTCTTGACTTGCAAGGCGGTATGAATGTAGTACTTGAGGTTAGCTTGGATGATTTATTGCTTAACATGAGCAGTAATAAAAATGATGCTTCTCTTGTAAAAGCCTTAGCAGATGCAAACAGAATGAAAGAAACGAGTCAAGATGACTTCATTACTTTATTTGCAAATGCATATAAAGCAGGAAATCCAGAAGGTAAATTGGCTGCAATATTTGTAACGCCTAATTCAAAAAATATTAATTTTAATTCATCAAATGATGATGTTTTAAAACAAATTCGTATTGAAGCCAAAGATGCGATTAACCGCACATATAGAGTATTGTTAACTCGTATTGATAAATTTGGTGTGTCTCAACCGAATGTCAATTTGGATGAAAATCGTGGAATTATCAGTGTCGAATTAGCTGGTGTAAATAACCCAGATCGTGTTCGTAAATATTTGCAAGCAACTGCTAAATTAGAATTCTGGGAAACCTATTCTCAAACAGAAGTTAATCCTTGTATAATCAAAGCAGATAAGGAATTGAAAGCTTTTAATGCAGGTATTTCTAAAGACACTGCTGTAAATACAACTGTTGTAAAAGATAGCAATGCAAAAGTAAATACTGGTGGAACTGATACAGCTTCTTTGACTTCATTATTAGGGAATAAAACAGATAGCAATTCAACTAAAAGTGACACTAGCACTGCTGGAATGACACAAGATCAAAAAATTGCAAAAGCAAGAATTGATCAACCATTAATTAGCTTTTTTATTGGCGGTTTTCAAAACTCAACGAATCCAAAAACTGGACAGCCTTATTATCTTCCGCAAATTACTTATGTATTTATGCGTGATACAGCTCAGTTAAATAGATTGTTTTCTATGCCACTTGTGAAAAAACAATTTCCTAGTGACTTGCGTTTTTATTATGGAATGGCTGACAAAGAAGTTAGAGAAAAAGATAAAGTTTGTATTTTGTATGCAATCCGTACCAATGGTAAAGATATTGCTCCATTAGGCGGTGACCATATCACAGACACTCGTCAAGATTACGACAGAGAAAAAGGAACACCAGATATTCAAATGTCTATGGATGGTATTGGTGCTCGTGGATGGGAAAGATTAACCGGTGCTAATATTGGTAAATCTATTGCAATTGTTTTGGATGATATAGTTTATTCAGCTCCTGCCCCTAGCGAAAAAATTGCTGGTGGTAACTCTAACATTACAGGTAGTTTTACTGTTGAAGAAGCACAAGATTTAGCGAACATTTTAAAAACAGGTAAATTGCCTGCACCTGCTAAAATAGTACAGGAGCAAGTAGTTGGTCCAACTTTAGGTGCTGAAGCAGTAAGAGGTGGAATGCTTTCTTTCTTTATAGCTTTCATCGTGATTTTTATCTTGATGTTGGTATATTACAATACAGCAGGTTGGGTTGCGAATGCAGCTTTGGTGTTAAATTTATTATTTACCGTTGGTATTCTAGCAGCTTTACACGCTTCTTTAACGGCAGCTGGTATTGCTGGACTTGTTCTTACCATTGGTATGGCAGTGGATACAAACGTAATTATATTTGAAAGAATTAAAGAAGAATTGAAACTGGGCAAAACGCATGAGAATGCAATTAATGAAGGTTATCGCCGTTCTTTAAGTCCTGTACTCGATGGTCATATCACAGTATTATTAACAGCAGTTATTTTATTCATATTTGGATTAGGTCCTGTATTAGGATTTGCAACTACCCAAATTATTGGTATCTTATTGTCCTTGTTCTGTGGTATTTTAGTTTCACGTTTAGTTACGGATATCCGAATGAAAAACGGAAAACACTTTAACTATTTTACATCCATTTCTGAGAAAATATTCAAGAAGTTTCATTTCCATTTTATTGAATGGAGAAAGAAAGCTTACATGATTTCAATTGTCGTATTTTTATTAGGAGTTGGTTCCATATTTCATGGCTTCCATTTAGGTGTTGAATTTTTAGGAGGAAGAAGTTATACTCTAGACCTGAAAGATAAATTCAAAACAAGCGATGTTAGAGAAGCTTTAAATAGCACATTTGGAGAACGCCCTGTTGTAAAAACAATTGGTGTCGGAAACACGGTTAATATAGTAACTACTTATAAACGTAATATAGTTGGTGAAGCCGTAACCAACGAAGCAGTTGAAAAATTATACACAGGACTTAAGGGTGCAAATTTCTTGAATGATAATATGACTTTGGAAGAGTTCAAATCTCCAAAATATTTGAGCTCAAATATGGTATCTGCAAGTATTTCGGACGATTTGAAAAAAGGAGCATTATGGGCAACCTTCTGGTCATTACTTTTAATTTCTGTTTACATATTCGTTCGTTTTAGAAAATGGCAATATTCATTGGGTACATTGGTGGCTTTACTTCATGACGTGTTTGTAACGCTTGCCGTGTTCTCTTTCTTAAAAGATATAGTACCTTTCTCATTAGAATTAGATCAACACTTTATTGCAGCAGTATTAACGGTAATCGGTTTCTCTATGAATGATACTGTTATTGTATTCGACAGAATCAGAGAGTATTTCCGTAAGCGTCCAGGTTCATCCAAAACAGACGTTATCAATGCTGCAATCAATGATACGATGAGCAGAACTATCATGACATCCTTAACCGTATTCTTAACCCTATTAATCTTATTTATTTTCGGTGGAGAAGTAACTAAAGGATTTGCATTTGCCATGATGATTGGTGTAGTTACTGGTACTTATTCGTCTATTTTTGTTGCTGCACCTATCTTAATTGATTTAGATAAGTCTGATAAATTAACGATGGAAGAAGATAAAGAAAAACGAATTGAAGAATTAAAACAAATGGCTTAATCGCCTTGATGAACTCTAACAAAAAAGCGGTTACAATTTGTAGCCGCTTTTTTTTTCTAAAATTCAATCAAATGGTAAGTAATAGAAATTAAATCATTCTTCCGACTTTTTACTTTCTACTTATTACTTTCTACTTATTACTTTCTACTTTTTGGAATCTCTGTTCTTATTTACCGATACAGGAACTGATAAGAAAAAATAAACGTTGAAACCCTTGATAATGCTAGATTTCGCAATTTTTACGAGCAACAAATGAGCAACTACTCATCAAATTTCGACTTTCTTGAGTTACATGTGAGCAACAAAAAAGAACAACAAAACAAAGATAAAATAAATTTTTGATACTTGTTTTTTGTTATCGTTTTTTTCTTTTTGTTGCATACAAATCACTTCTCGTTTTTACCTGAAAAATACTCAAATTTTAACCATATGAGCAAATGAGCTTTTAATTATTTGAGTATTTAAATTTATTTTTTTAAAGAAATAATTTCGATTTCCGAGAATCCTAAAATCTTATTTTGTCCATACCCGTCTAATCTTCCGTTCCAATGTGTACCATTCTGTTCGGAAGCTTTTTCATTTCAAAAAATGATTTTATTTTAGTGCGCTATGGATCCAAATAAATCAAAAAGTATTACCAATGACATGCTCATGGAACAATTCATGGAAATGAAATCCATGATTGCGAATTTGCAATCAGAGATTGAAAGTCTAAAAAATCCAGTTGATGGTTTTTTAACTAAATGGATGGATACTTTTGAGGCTATGCGCATGCTTCGTGTTAGCCGTCGTACTATTGATAATTACATCAAGGCCGGAAAACTGACTCCAGTAAGAATTAGCAAACGAAATCACTTTGCCATCGCCCAAGTACAAGGTTTATTGCATGTTGCGGAGTCTCCAAAAATTAGAAGCTACCAGGAAGACATTCGGTTTATGCTGCAAAAAATAGCAAAAATGGATGAGATTGGTGAGGATTGGTAGTTATTGCATGAATTTTACCTTTTTTTGCATGCATTTCAAAAAATATCTGTACTTTTGTATCAAAGAAATGGATTTACTCCGTCAACATATCAAGCAGGGTGAGGTATATCGCCGTTCTGACCTGGAATATTATTCCACGGCCATAGATAGGCATTTGGCTCAATTAACTAAAGACGGAACATTGGTGAAATTAAACCAAGGATTGTATTACGCGCCTAAACAATCAAAATTTGGGGCTGTTCCTCCGGATGACCGCCAAGTAGTAGAAAGTTTTCTGAAGGACGAAGATTTTCTTTTGGTATCCCCAAATAGTTTTAATTCATTAGGACTAGGCCTAACACAACTTTACAATTCCACATGGGTATATAACCATAAGCGCAAAGGCGAATTTCAACTGAATGGAAAGACATTTGAATTCAAATTAAAATCCTCCTTCCCTAAAAGTATCTCAAGAGAATATTTGCTCGTTGATTTATTAAACAATTTGGATAACCTAGCAGAAGACCAAACACAAGCCTTAGATAAATTGCCAAATAATGTACGTAGTTTTAATACTGATGCTTTGATGAAGGCTACTCAACAATATGGAACAGGCAAAACAAAGCGCACTTTAAAATCAATCGTTCGAAACGTACTCCAGCATGCTTGATTTCATACATAACGACCCTGAATTCAAAGAGCTACTCTCCATTGTATCTACCAAAAAAGGTATTGACATTACATTGGTTGAGAAGGATTATTGGATCATGCATGCATTATACTCCTTGCAACAACAGGGAATTGAGTTTGAATTGAAAGGAGGAACGTCATTATCCAAGGGCTATGGATTAATTCATAGATTTTCAGAGGACATCGACATTCACATTCGTACAAATTTTGGCTTTCCTATTGAAGGGAAAGAAGACAAATCACAAGTAAAAACGGCACGCAAAGAATTTTATGATGTGTTTGCAAAATCGCTATCGATAAATGGGATCAATGAAATTGTAAGAGACCATGAATTTGATGACAAAGAGAAATTCCGAAGTGGAGGAATAAGACTCTACTATGAAAGTTATACCCCTACGTTGGAAGGCCTGAAAGATGGGATTTTATTAGAAGCTGGATTCGACACCGTTACACCAAATAGCCCTATCGATATTTCTTCGTGGATTTGGGAACACCTTATTTCAATAGGAGCACACATCAATTACATAAACAATAAAGCAACTGGCGTACAATGCTATCATCCAGGTTACACCCTAGTTGAAAAACTCCAAACCATCGTTCGCAAATACCGCAACAGAGATAACCCTGGAGCTTCTGATGATAAAAACTTTATGCGCCAATATTATGACGTTTATTGCCTGCTTGGCAATTCTGATATACTAGTATTCATTGGCACACCTGAATATATAGCACATAAAGCAGCAAGAATCAAAGGAGCTGATAACCAAATACCACTTCGAGAACATCCTGCGCTTTTACTAAGCGATTCGGAGATAAGAGAATCATTTCAAAATCGTTATGAATCCACTTCCAAGCTTTATTATAATGGGCAACCAGAGTTTAAAGATATTTTGGCAAGAATACAATTGAATTTGAATCGGTTGTAAAAGGGTTTCAACCAACTGCCTTAATCATCATGATTTGAAGCGTTGCAATAAATGCAACAGCTAGATTGAATTTAATCGAAAAAACGGAAGAGTTAAATCTAACGATTTGCTGATGCGTGATACGGTATGATACGCAAATATACGACAACGATACTTCACTCTTGCTTGTGTTTACCCACACCTAATTCATTATCTCAAAATGAATAGCAACTAATCTATATTCGAAATCAAGCCAAACTAATTCCATACAAAAAACAAGGAATTACCCTTTTGAAATATTAATTCTTGTTATTATCTTTCGTTTGTTATTTTTGTATTAAAATAGACAAGTCGGAGGAAGTTATGGAGAATCTGTTTGGAACTAAAATTAGGTCTTTACGCGAAGCAAGTGGAATACTTCAACGCCAGGTAGCATATCATTTAGATATTGACTCCCCTATGCTAAGTAATGTTGAACGAGGAGAACGCAAGGCACGTCGCGAGTGGATACCTAAACTGGCTCAATTGCTTAAAACCAACGAAGACGAACTGCTTACCGCTTGGTTAGCAGACCGTATTCAAGAACTTGTCCAGGATGAAAAAGTGGCAAAAGACAGTATTAAAGCGGTGGCGATAAAAATGGGAATGAAAGTAAAATAATACGGAGAGAGAGGATTATGAACCCTTCGGAGAAAAATTGAAAATATATGTTTGAACAAACTTTTAAAAATATTGATGATATCCTATATAAGGATGCTGGTGCGGATAGCGAACTGGACTACATTGAACAAACTTCTTGGGTTTTGTTCTTGCGTTACCTTGACCATTTGGAAAGTGAAAAAGCTGATGAATCCGCATTGGAAGGAAAGGAATATAAATATATTCTTGATGAACAATTCCGTTGGCCTAATTGGGCTATGCCTAAAACAACAGACGGGAAACTTGACCACCACAAAGCTATGACTGGAACCGATTTGGTGCAGTTTGTTGATTATAAGTTATTCCCTTATTTGGCAGGTTTTAAAGCAAAATCAATTGACAACCCGAAGTCTATTGAATATAAAATCGGGGAGATTTTTAGCGAACTCAATAACAAAATTAAAAGTGGCTATAATCTTCGTGAGATTATTGAAATGACTGATGAACTGCCTTTCGGCAGTTCTAAAGACAAGCACGAACTTAGCCACTTGTATGAAACCAAAATCAAAAATATGGGTAATGCTGGTCGCAATGGCGGGCAGTATTATACGCCACGACCTTTGATTCGTGCCATTATTGAAGTTCTGAATCCACAAATTGGTGAAAAGATTTATGATTCAGCTTGCGGAAGTGCGGGGTTCTTATGCGAAGCATACGCTTACATGTATGACCGCATGGAGAAATCAACCACTAATCTAAAAACGCTTCAAGAAAACACACTCTACGGAAAAGAGAAAAAGAACTTGGCTTACATTATTGGAGTAATGAACATGATTTTGCACGGCATTGAAGCACCAAACATCATTCACACCAATACGCTGACAGAGAATATCAGAGATATTCAGGAAAAAGACCGTTACCATGTAATCCTTGCCAATCCTCCATTTGGCGGCAAGGAAAGAAAAGAAGTTCAACAGAATTTCGACATAAAAACAAGTGAAACTGCTTTTCTATTTTTACAACATTTTATTAAGAGTTTAAAAGTGGGTGGCCGAGCTGGAATTGTTGTTAAGAATACAGTTTTAAATAATAGTGATAATTCTACTGTTAACCTTAGACGATATCTATTAGAAACTTGTAATCTACATACAATACTCGATATGCCTGCTGGAACTTTTTTAGGTGCAGGAGTTAAAACAGTAGTTCTCTTTTTTACAAAAGGAGAACCTACTAAGTCTATTTGGTATTATCAGTTAGATGCAGGAAGAAATATGGGGAAAACAAACCCATTAAATGACTTTGATATGAAGGCTTTCATCAAATATCAGAAAACCAAAGAAACTTCATTGCAAAGCTGGACAGCTGAGATAAAAGATATTAATAAGTCAACTTTTGATTTAAGTGTGAAGAACCCTAATAAACAAAATGTAATTGATATAAAAAGTCCATATTTAATAAAACAAGAAATTCAGGAATTAGATGAATCCGGAAATGAAATTCTAATGAATGTATATAATTACTTAGAGCATACATTTAAAGAACTTGAATCAGAATTCCCTGCCAAGAAAATTGAAGATGTTTGTAAAGTTATTGCAGGTCAGTCGCCTGAAGGGAAATATTATAATTCCGAAGGGAAAGGAATGCCATTCTATCAAGGCAAAAAAGAATTCACTTCGAAATATATTGGGGAACCTACGACTTGGACAACTGATATTACCAAGGAAGCTGAGAAAGATGATGTTTTGATGTCCGTGAGAGCACCTGTTGGTCCTGTAAACTTTGCTACTCAAAAATGTTGCATTGGTCGTGGCCTTGCAGCCATTAGAGCAACAAATCAAATTGACAAAGAATTTCTTTTTTACTATTTTCTGAAAAATGAAAAGGAAATCACTGGGAATGAAGGTGCAGTTTTTAATTCAATCAATAAAACGCAAATTGAAAATTTAATAATACCTGTTCCACCAATTGAAATACAACGAGAAATAGTAAATAGTTTGAATTTACTTTTTGAAGATTTAGATTCATTAGAAGAATTATATCTGAATAAAGTGGATAAAATTAAAGAATTAAAAATGTCAATAATGCACTCAGCTTATTATGTTAACAGTAAAAGTAAAAATTTGGCGGATGCTAAATCATGAATGCAATTGCCTAAAATAAATTAACATAATCTGAATAATGGCACATATACTTTCGGAAATAACAATTAGAAATTTCAAATCAATCAGAACTGAAACTTTTGAGCTATCTGAATTTACACCACTTGTTGGCTATAACAATGCTGGTAAATCAAATATGCTTGAAGCCATTAAATGGCTTTTAAGAAAAACTGCTTTAGGTGATTCTTCATTTCATGATATTACATTACCAGTTGAAATGGAAGGTTTAATAACAGGCATCACACAAGTCATATTAGACCAATTGCCAGAGAATCAAAGAACATCAATTCAACCATTTCTAAGTAACGATTCACTTTCTATAAAAAGAGTGCAACCACTCCCAAATGTTGCAGTAGCACAAATTAGATTATTAGTAAAAGACCCTGCAAATATTGGCACAGCAAATGAATGGCGTGCAAATCCTACAGGTCTTGACCAAGCAATACAAGCACTATTCCCAGAGCCAATCCATATTGGAGCAATGGAAAATGCCGAAGAAGATGTAAGTAAAAGCAAAAACACGACTACAATCGGAAAGTTACTTGCTGAAATAATAGGCCCAATACAAACAAGTTATAGCACACAGGTTCAAACTGCGTTAGACGGAATAAAAGAATTGTTAGATGTTGACGGCACTGCAAGAGCAGCTGAATTAACGGCTTTTGATACAGCAGTTAGTGGAAAAGTTGAATCTTTTTTCCCAGGCGTAAATATTAAAGTACATGTTCCAACCCCCGAATTGAAAGAAGTATTTTCAAAAGGAACAATTAAGGTGTTTGAAAATCTTAATCCTGCTGGTAGAGATGTTTCAGCACTTGGACATGGTGCACAACGTTCAATCCAAATGGCTTTAGTTCGCCATTTAGCAGACATTAAAAGAGATTCAGGAACACAAACATCAAATACAATCTTACTAATTGATGAACCTGAATTGTATTTACATCCACAAGCAATTGAAGTTTTACGAGATGCACTCAAAACCCTTTCTACACAGGGTTATCAAGTAATATTTTCGACACATTCTCCATTCATGATAACATCAAAGGATGTTGGAAATACTTTACTCATAAGAAAAAACGATACACTTGGTACGCACAAAAGAAATTCACTAAAAGCGGCAATACCAGCAGTTGTAACAACCGCACCAAGCCAATTGGAATTGATTTTTTCATTAAGTCATTCATCAAACATTCTCTTTTCTGAAAGGGTAATTTTAGCAGAAGGAACAACTGAGAATAGATTAATGCCTTCAATAATTCAAAAAGTTACATCAAGAACCGTTGGACTGCATAAAACGGCTTTTGTTGCGATGGGTGGTTCAGGCAACACTAGAAAAGCAATGTTGGTTTTGAATACAATGGATATTCCTACCAGAGCAATTGTCGATTTGGATTTTGCCTTAAAGAATGGTGAAAGGGATGGTTTTCTAACTGTGGGTGATGTTGATGTTGCAGCGATTCAAGCACATTTAACAACAATTGCACCGACACACGCAATAACATTAAATGCTGGTTGGCCTACAAACAGTTCAATGTCTGCTGCTGATGCATTTAGACTTTTAGCAAGAGAAGCAGCAATTCAACCAAACCTTGTTTCACTTAAAGCAAAAATGCAAGCAGTAGGAATTTATGTTTGGACAAAGGGAACTATTGAAGACCATTTGGGTGGCATTCCAAAAAATGAATCAGGTTGGGCAAATTTCAACGCAAGGTTAGACACAGAAGATTTGAATGTGATTATTCCAAGCGACCATAGCGAAATAACAGATTTAGTAACGTGGTTAATTTCATAGTATGAACGAAACCGAAACAAGAGCAGAATTAATAGACCCTGTTTTAAGAGCAGCAGGTTGGGGCGTTGTTGAAGGCAGTCGCATACGCATGGAATTTCCTATCAATAAAGGTCGTTTAATTGGTCATGGTCAGCGTAGCAAACCCGACAAAGCAGATTATGTTTTGCAATTCAAAAACAGAAATCTTGCAGTAATTGAAGCCAAAGCGAGAGATAAATATTATACCGAAGGTGTTGGACAGGCCAAAGACTATGCGGGAAAATTGCAGGTTCGTTTTTCATACAGCACCAACGGCTTAAAGATTTACCACATAGACATGCAAGAAGGACTGGAAGGTGATGTAACTTCCTATCCTACTCCTGACGAATTGTGGGAAATGACTTTTGGAGAACAAAGCAAACTCCAACCACTTTCAGCCGTTTGGCGAGACAAATTACTTTCCGTTCCATTTGAAGACCGTGGCGGAACATGGCAACCACGCTACTATCAAGAAAACGCCATTACCAAAGTTTTAGAAGCCGTTGCCAATGATCAACAACGCATTTTATTAACCCTTGCCACAGGAACAGGAAAAACGGCAATTGCTTTTCAAATTGCATGGAAACTGTTTCAGGCAAAATGGAATATCAACAAAGACGGACACCGAAGCCCAAGAATTTTATTCTTAGCCGACAGAAATATTTTGGCTGACCAAGCTTTCAACGCTTTTTCAGTTTTTGAAGAAGATGCTTTGGTTCGTATCAACCCAAGCGATATCAAGAAAAAGGGCAAAGTGCCAAAGAATGGAAGCGTGTTTTTTACAATCTTCCAAACCTTTATGAGTGGGCCAAATGATACGCCATATTTTGGCGACTATCCAAAAGACTTTTTTGATTTTATAATCATTGACGAGTGTCACCGTGGCGGAGCCAATGACGAAAGCAGTTGGAGAGCTATTATGGAATACTTCAAACCAGCCGTTCAGTTAGGTTTGACAGCAACGCCAAAGCGAACAATTAACGCAGACACTTACGATTATTTCGGTGAGCCAGTTTATGTTTATTCATTGAAAGAAGGTATCAACGATGGTTTCCTAACGCCTTTCAAAGTCAAACAAATTGATACAACTATTGACGAATATGTTTTCACTTCTGACGACACAGTTGTAGAAGGAGAAATAGAAGAAGGAAAACGCTACACCGAAGCGGAAATGAATCGCTTAATTGAAATTAAGGAACGGGAAGAATACAGAGTAAAAATATTTATGAGCCTCATAAACCAAAACGAAAAGACTTTGGTTTTTTGTGCTACACAATTGCATGCTTTGGCAATTCGTGATTTAATAAATCAATTTGCAACAACTAAAAATCCAAATTACTGCCATAGAGTTACAGCCGATGATGGAAAAATTGGGGAACAACATTTAAGAGATTTTCAAGACAACGAAAAAAGTATTCCTACCATTCTTACAACATCGCAAAAATTAAGTACTGGTGTTGATGCACCCGAAGTGAGAAACATTGTTTTGCTTCGTCCTATAAATTCAATGATTGAGTTTAAACAAATCATTGGTCGTGGAACTCGTTTATTTGACGGCAAAGATTATTTCACAATTTACGACTTTGTAAAAGCACATCATCATTTCAGCGATCCTGAATGGGACGGAGAGCCAGAAGAACCAACAGAGCCAACGCCAAGACCACCAAAAGAACCATGTAAAAGCTGCGGACAAACTCCTTGTATTTGTGCAAAAGAACCAGACCCTGAACCATGTCCTGTTTGCGGTTATGCTTATTGTCGTTGCGACACACCGCCAAGACGAATGGTGAAAGTGAAATTGGCTGACGGGAAAGTTCGACAGTTTCAACACATGATTAGCACTTTGTTTTATAGCCCTGACGGCAGACCAATTTCAGCAGAAGAATTTTTGCAATCACTTTTCGGAGCATTGCCCGAATTATTTAAAAGCGAAGATGAATTGAGAACAATTTGGAGTAAACCTGATACAAGAAAAAAACTGTTAGAAGAACTGACTGAGAAAGGTTTTGCAAAACAACAGTTGACAGAGTTTCAAAAAATTCTGAATGCTGAAAACAGCGATATGTATGATGTTTTAGCTTACATCGCTTTTCATTCTGACATTTTAGAAAGAGCAACAAGAGCAGACAAAGCAAAAATCCACTTAGACAATTATGACCCAAAACAGCAAGAGTTTTTAAACTTCGTATTGAGCCAGTATGTAAAACAAGGCGTTGAAGAATTGGACGATTCTAAAATAGGAGATCTTTTAATTTTGAAATATAATGCAATTGCAGATGCAAAAAAGGAATTAGGAGATATTCCATCTATCAGAAATGCTTTTATTGGATTTCAAACCTATCTATACAATAACAGAATCGCCCTTTAATTATGAATATTTTTTTAAGCCATGCAATAGCAGACAAAACTATAATAGAGAATATTGAAAAAACTTTAAAGCCTTATGGCCTGAATTTTTTCATTGCGGAACATACTCGTTCAGTTGATTCATCCATTACTGAAAAAATTGAAGCAATGATTCAAAAATCAAATATTGGCTTGGTACTACTCACAGAAAAAGGGTACAATTCACATTTTGTACAACAAGAAATAGGCTACCTAAAAAGCCAAAGGAAGCCATTTATTCAAGTAATTCAAATGGGCTTTGAAAATCAAATTAAAGGATTCAATTACGGCAAAGATTACATTCAACTCGACCCCAACAATACAGATGCAGCTTTAGAAGAAATTAAAAAAGACCTTTTAAAATTTCGCAAAAAAATCATTACTCAAAATAAAATTAAGCAAGACCAAATTATTGCAATTCAAAAAGCAGAAGCCCAACGTAAAAAACAAAATGAAAATACTGCATTAGGTATTTTAGCCGGATTACTGGTACTTGCTATTGCATCGGAAAATAAATAAACCCTCTTGGAGTGGTGTCCAAAAAGAAAAAAACACAAAGTTTCTATAATAAGATGACACTAATAATTGAAGGCGCAATTGGATTTATGCTCAAAGTTCTAAAGAATGGCTTTGATACTGCGCCTTTTAAAAATGAATTTGATGCAATTCGGCATGGTGACTATGCAGCATTTTTAAGAATTATTGGAGGTGATATTCCTTTCATGGTTATATATAGTAACGGAAAAATTCGTACAGAAGAAAGCAATTCCAATTATGAATTTGATTTTGAAGGACTTTTTAAATCAGGCCCTTCACTGAAGAAATTTCTAATTTCATGTTATAATCAATATGGCGAAATAAAAGATTTAGATTTAGATGATGTGACTTTTCAAAAATGTGCAGTTTTTGAAATTGCGATTCGAATGCATGCAAACAATGCAAACCTGCTTCCTAAAGCAAAGAGAACGAAACTTGAGCAAGCGATAAATCTTTTATGTGCTCATAAAGAAATAACAAATGACGAAAAGAATTTATTGCATGAGGGGAGAAAATTCATCAATAAAATAAAGCACCATAAGAATAATTCTTATGATTGGAAAATTGGGGTAAAAAAATTTGAAAGCGCATTTCAAGTTTTAGAAAAATGGAGCATTCTAATTATTTAAAATGGAAAATCACAGTAAATCCCACGGAATCTTCGAAATCCATGGTAATTACGTGGTAAAATCAACTGAAAAAATCGGAATTTTCGAGATTTTCTAGGAATTCTATGGAATCATCATCGTATTCGTAGGAAACCATACATTCATTTTCATCCTCGTCTTCATCAATGTTATCGTTGGCGGTTTCCAGGGCTTTATTAAAAATATCCATTAGTGATTTAAGGTAGTAATGTCCCAGATGTGAATCAATATCTATGGCATAAACTGCCATGTGCTGCTGCACCTGCTCCCACAGTTTAAATAAGACCTTGTGATGACGCTTGAATGTAGCGAGATCCATTTCAATTTCTTCGTAATCAAATTCATCCAGGTTAGCACGCTCCTTTTCAATCCATACTTTTAAACCATGGTTGATTTTGCGTTCCTCCATTTGTTGCTGCCTCGATAAAGCATCTTTTTCTAAATGCCTCAGCTCTAATTCGCGTTTGCGCAGTTCCAATTCTTTGTCTTGTTGAGCCAATTTGCGCAACTCAAGTTCGTGTTCTAATTGCAGTTTCTTTAAGGCGATTTCACGCTCTAGTCGTTTGTGGTCGTTGTTGTTTTCCATTTTGTTTTTAATTATTTGATGTGATGCTTGGTTTGTATTCGTGGCTTTGGCAATAAGGTCAATGGGCAAGGCATTGCCTCCATTGCCTGATTGTCTATTAAGCCAACGAAACACTTGACTTTTACTTACGTTTAGCTCAGAAGCTATTTGTCTTATGCTGTAGCCCTTACTTTGAAGTTCTAAGGCTTGGTTTATTATATGCTGATTCATTTTATTTTAAATTTCAAGGGTTGAATTACTCATTTACTCAAATGTTCATTTGCTCATCGTCATTCTTTTGAGCCTCTTTTTTTCGATACTTTCCATGACCAATGCGTTCAAAGGCTTCACTGGATAAATACCTGGTAAGGGTTGCAAGAGAAATATCTAGTCCTTCTCCAATTTCATTGGCTTCCTTCCTGGTAAATGTATCAGGGAGCATTTCAATCATAAATTGAAGCTTTCGATATTTCACAATGTCATTATTAACACCAGGCATTTCTGCCATGTGTTTGGCACTATTGCTAATTAAATGCTTCGCTAAACTCATAGCCACATTGAAATCGGACTGGTTTAATTCCAATGTTTTTGTGAGCTGTGCCTTTTGATCTATAAATTGCCTTAAGCAAGACAGCACCATGGTTATGCGGAAACATATCAACCCTGTTCGATGCAGAGATGCCAGTATTCTGTCTCCGGTATCGTGAAAATAGGATTCAAGCAAATCAGAAAATTTATTCTGAAATTCCACCTGTAATGTTTTTTCAAGCGTACATTCTAAGGGTGTCCCAAGCCTATTTAGCAATTCATATAGAATAAATATTTGCTGTCCCAATAGCATAAATTCCTGTCCCGGAATTGTCCCTCTTCGTTCAAATACATCTCTGAATTTTGGGACACTCTTCATGGAATAATACATGAAACGGCTAAACAAACCATTCTCGGCATCAGGAATCAAACGTTTTAACTGTCCTTGTGTCCCAGTGAGAAATACGGTGAGCTTGGGTGCTTCTAATGAAATATACTCTTTATTGGTTTTTCGCTGAATTTCAACTGTCTCATGGTGAAAAGCACAGCGTAATACATCACTGAAATTTCCCCAGTCCTGCGACAATGAATTACTCAAGGTATCGGCTTCGGTACTGAATAATATTCCGGCACCATTGTTTTCAGATAAGGTTTGCAAAAATGAGCTTGCACTATTATTGGCTGGTATCAGTAACATTTTACATGGAGGAGGTGGAATAAATCCTTCTTGACTATCCTTGTCTTTTTTCTTGCTGTTTAACTTGGCTTCAAATTCCTGTTGCAGTCTTTTTGTTTCTTCTCGTTTTGCTTGATGGATTGGTGCAGCCAAATACCGAACGAAATTCAGTATTCCTTTACCGGCTCCCGCTGGCGCATCTATGAATGCAAAGAGGTTGGGATACACAATTCGATTATCATAAATGCCAAACACGTTTGGTAAGCAACCGGATAAGATAGTTATTGCCCCTAAAAGAATTACATCGCGCTCCTGTTTATTGGATGCCACAATAAACAAGGGCTGCAAACAATCAGGGATCAATTCAAATACGGAATCATCAAAATTCAATTCCGTATTTTCAGCTGCATCCGGAACCCAATAAACATCTTCTTTCAGTTGTTCCTGTTTGGGGTTCATCGTTGAATAGGATTTTGACGAACATAGCTTCTGGCATCCTTTTCAATTTTGCTTATCTGCTCGTGTTTACCTGAATTCAACCATTCCTGCAATTCTCCTTTTCTAAATAGAATCTTCTTTCCATTCTTATAGAAGGGAATTTTCCTTCTACTCGTCATAGAATACAAGGTTTGTTTGGCAATGTGCAGAAACTCCGCAGCCTGGTCGGCATTGAGCACTTCTGCTTTCTGGTTGCTCTCATTCAATTCGGTAACTGCCGTTTCTTGATGCTGTTCTAATGCAGACTGAACAGCTTCATTCACCAACTCTGTGATGAATGCTTGTAGGTGAGTAATACTTTCTTTCATATTGAAACATTTACTCACCTAGCATCAAAAAAAGAACCGTGCCATAATCTTTGGTTTCCTTTTTTTATTTATCGATTCTTGAAGGGTTCGAAGAGCAAATTTTTTTAGTACCAATCTGTTCCACAGTGTTCCAAACCCGTCTACTTTTGCGCAGGTAATATTGCAATCACGCAATTTCAAGAAAGCGAATTTTATCTCCGTATCACACTGACTATCAGACAATTTGTCACTGACATTTTTCACGATTCTTGTTCATTCTTGTCAGATTTAAACCCGAGTTGAATACTCTTCATTGCTTTTGTTTTCGTTGTATCCATCACTTTTCCGTATATCTGAGTGGTATGAATGTG
>CAMDVD010000040.1 GCA_945878115.1 Chitinophaga pinensis
GACAAGAATACATTTATCCTACAACGAGTGAAAAAAATTCCAGCCAGACAAAATAAAGTTGACACTCAAAATAAAGTTGAAAAAAAATCCGTCAGTAAGAAATAGTATCGACTGAGATTAGCTTAAGTTGACGCGTATGCCTTTCAGGGTTTGGATACATTTCATCATTGGGATTTTCTATTCATATTCAACCCTTTCAGGGTTAGGATACATTTTAACGTTGCGGGTTTTCTATAAATATTTCATCCCTACGGGATTTTAATTCCCAATAAATATACGATCCATTTGCATTTTCAAAACCCTGAAAGGGTGAAATGATTATAGCTATAAAATGGACATTGTATTTTAGAACCCAGTATGGGTGACATGATTATGAATAACATTTGTAATTATGACGTAAGAGTTTAATAAGTACTTCTTTAGGATTTAACGATGACATGTAGAAGTTTGGACTTGCGATTGACCTTTATTTTTTGGTTCGTTTGTATTAAGACAGAAGAACGAAAGACAATTTTTTGATACAGGATTTCATTGTCTTTACTACATTTTCGATGAAAACTTACCTTCTTAGACCTCATCCCCAACCCTTCTCCTGTAGGAGAAGGGAGCAACAAACTCCTACTCTTACATGCGCATATAGGGCAAATACTTTTTCTTCATCAAATTTTCGGTTTCCTTTTTCTCATTATATTTTTAGTTCCGCCTTTTCATTTAATTCTTTGTGTAATTATAAATTCATGTCTACACCATGCATTATCCAATGGAAAATAAATTATCTTGCCTGCTGATTGGTTAAAACAAAAATGCAATGAGAAAAATAATCTTCCAATGTCGTTGCATTGCGGCAACGATTGTAGCGGAAATCCTTTTTGCTGGCTCTGCAGCAAAAAGATTGAAGCGAAAAGCGTGTCTGCCGCCCTACTGTAGCATTAATTTTTTTTCAAAAAAATACGCTACAGTATTACATTTTAGCATTAATTTTTTTTCAAAAAAATACGCTACAGTATTACATTGTAGCATTAATTTTTTTTCAAAAAATACGCTACACCATTACAATGTAGCATTAATTTTTTTTCAAAAAATACGCTACAGTATAACATTCATTCAAAAAATAGTATAAGTAACTTCTAATATGGAAATAAAAAATTACGCACAATCCTTTGAACGACTGCAAAGTATCATGCTGGAACTTCGAGAAAAATGTCCTTGGGATAAAAAGCAAACCATTCACACGCTGCGTCAGTTGACTGTTGAAGAAACGTATGAATTGGTAGATGATATTACAAATTCCAATTGGGAAGGAATCAAAGAAGAGTTGGGTGATTTATTGTTGCACATCCTTTTTTACGCACAAATAGCCAGTGAAGAAAAACAATTTACGATAGACGATGTGATCGAAAAAATTGCAAATAAACTCGTGTATCGTCATCCGCATATTTATGCTAATGTGGTAGTAGAAGATGAAGAGCAAGTGAAGCAGAATTGGGAAAATTTGAAATTAAAAGAAGGCAAAAAATCCATTTTAAGTGGCGTGCCAAAATCATTACCCGCTATGATAAAGGCATTGCGTTTACAAGAAAAATCAAAGCAAGTTGGTTTTGAATGGGAGGTGACTGCACAAGTGAAGGATAAGGTTTTAGAAGAGCTGGATGAGTTGCAAGAAGTTATTGAATTAAAGGATCAAGATAAAATAGAAGATGAATTTGGGGATGTATTATTTTCGTTGATTAATTACGCCAGATTTTTAAAGATAGATCCTGAAAATGCTTTAGAAAGAACAAACCAAAAATTTCAAAGGCGATTTATGTTGATGGAAGAGGAGCTTACAAAAACGGGCAAACCACTGACTGATTATAGCTTACAGGAGATGGATGAAAAATGGAATGAGATAAA
Source organism: Chitinophaga pinensis (assembly GCA_945878115.1). Taxonomy (GTDB): domain Bacteria; phylum Bacteroidota; class Bacteroidia; order Chitinophagales; family Chitinophagaceae; genus OLB11. Next base: position 1,894 of record CAMDVD010000040.1, read on the forward strand.
AAAGAATGAGCAGAAATAAGAAAAATACAACCTTTCGATTCCCATTCGATATTGATACGAGGGTATTTTTGGCATTGGCTGCATTCTTTTTTATATTGTCTATCAAGCAAATAAATCAGCCACTTTTAAGCAATGTTTCTCTAGAACATGTTCAACAGAAATTACAGAAATATGCCAACAGCCAAATAGTACATTTTAATCATGTACTTCTGTCAAATCAAATAGCAGAAGCATATAGAGGGCATGTAGAAGAGGAGGATTTTTAAATTTTATCCAATGTGCCGTATGCATTATTTTTATTCAAAAAGGATGCGTTGGTTTTTTGGAATTCCTGTACCATCGCTGCGCCAGATCAGAAACTGGCATTCGACATTCCCATTCCTTTTACGGATAAAAATGGACAGTATATATGGATGAAAAAACGAGTTGGAGATTCGAGTTTGCACCAATATGCAGTTGCTGCTATTTTATTGAAATATGAAAATAATTTGAGTCCTAAATTTTGCAGAAAAAACTTTGCAGTAGGTGATAATGAAAATGATTATGGCATAAAAATGTCCTTGACGAAGGTACCCAATTCAGTATGCTTGACAATACAAGGTGTTGACTCGTATTATATATATCGCAGCAATCCTTTTTTTATTATTAATGATATTAATGGATGGCGATTATTTTTTAATGCCTTGCCATTTATCTTTTTTGGCATTTCGATACATACGTATTTTAAAGTGAAGGTGACCATTCAAAAGAGAAATCCAATTTTTATTTTTAGTTTATTATTGTGTACCGCTTTCCTATTGCGGGCCAGCACTTATTTGTTTGGATTTCCAGATGATTTTTCGCAGTATGCGATGTTCCAATCCAGTTATTTTAGCATGGATAAAATCAATCGTTCGTTGGGCGATGTATTTATCAATCTTTGCTTGTTATTCTGGATTTTTATATTCTTTGTAGTGAATGTGCAAGGTAAAATAGTAGATATTACCAAGCAATTGCACAAAACTATTTTAGGACTTGCTTATTTGGTATTTGCTTTCGGATTGAGTAGCTATTTATGTTTTATTGCCAATGGCATTATCATTCATTCTGGGATTAATTTTGATGCTAATTTATTCAATCAATTAGATGTTTTTTCTTTCATTGGACTGTTGTGTTTCTTGCTTATTTTCTCCATTCTGCTTTTATTGATAATCAGTACCAATTATTATTTTGAAACTTGGGTTCAGCAGAAATACAAAAAGTATCTTTTTCTGTCTTGTGTTTTTACTCTCTTATTTTTCCTTTTACGACCTCTGGAAATTGAATTTAATCTGGTATTTGTATTATGCAATTTCCTCTTCTTCCTTATTATTTTAGATATTCCTTTTTTTAAAACCAAATTTGATTTTAATTCTTTTGCCCTTCTTTTATGGGTAGTTTTTTTATCCATTTCTTGTTCGATTTATTTTACGTTTACCATTGTAGAAAAGGAAAAAATATTCAGGCAACAAGTAGCTAAAAAAATAGTATCCAAAAAGGATACTGTTACTGATCAATGGATAGAGCGCATGGCAACGCAAATACAAGGGGATAGCAATATTGAAAAATATCTTCTGCAACAGAAATCGCTAGATGGGTTTTATTATTATTTTAATCAAACCTATCAAACCCGTTTTCCTTCCAATGTGAATGTTCGTATTTTATGGAATCAAAAAGAGAATCCTATATTTCAAGATACGAGTAGAAGTGCGATGGAAAGTAGTGGTGATTCGAACAAACAAGATGCAGCACTAATTCTTAAAACGGATGATAATTATACTATTCCCATCTTGCTTGGAAAAGAGGTAATGGGTAATCTTTGTATGATGGTAGAAAAGAATTCGCTCGGTTTTACGGATGACCATTTAAATATTTTAGAGGATGATATTTATTATACGAAGGTGCATGGATACAAATATTCTTATGCCATTTATGAAGACAGTATACTGGAAGAAAAAAGCGGGAATTATATTTTTACCAATTCTATTCAGCCACATCAATTATTTAAGAAAAAGTATGTACACTTTGATGATGTCGAGGATAAAAGTATTCTATATTACCACCAAAAGAACAAAAAGAAAAATGTGGTCATTGTGAAGCAAACAAAAATATTTTATCTGTTCTCTACCATTTTTGCCTACATGTTTTTTATTTATTTTTTGACCATTAGTTTATATGTATTGGGCAATATGGTGGCACGTTCTAATTTGATTTATAGTCGTTTTTTAAATTTATTAAGCTTGAGTTTGCGACTTCGCATTCACGCATCTATTCTTATTGTGGTATTGCTTTCCTTTGCAGCAGTAGGTTCATTTACTTCTTACTATTTGATCCAAAGAGTCAATGAAAGGTCGCAAACAGAAGTGAGTAACCATGTGCAATTGATACAAAAAGAATTACAGAATTATTATCATACCCATAGAATGATGGATAGCAGTTCTGTTATTGAAGTGAGTAAGATTATGGATGATATTTCCAAAAAATATTCGTTGAATATTGATTTGTTTGGATTGGAATCTGGTAAATTATTATTTAGTTCTAATCCAGTTTTTTATCGAGATAATATACTCTCTGATCGTATGAATTATACAGCCAAATACGCATTAGATAAATTAAATCTGGAGTATATTTTGCAAGATGAAAGTGTGTTTAATTTTAAATATTATGCATCCTATTCCATCTTGCACGACAGAAATGGCAAAGCAATTGCGTACATGCAACTGCCTTATCTTTCTGAAACAACACAGATCACAACAGAGAATTTTTCGATTATTTTAGCGCTTATTAATATCTATGTATTCGTTTTTATTCTCTCTTTCATTTTTGCATTGTCTATCACGTATTCGGTGGTTCGTCCTTTCACTTATGTCATCAAGCAGTTTACAAAAATTAATTTGACCAAAACGAATCAGCCTTTAAAATGGAATTATAGTGATGAGATTGGATTGTTGGTGAAGGAGTATAATCGGATGTTGCGGACCATGGAGAATACCACTGTATTGCTCGCGAAATCGGAAAGAGAATTGGCTTGGCGAGAAATGGCAAAGCAAGTTGCACATGAGATAAAAAATCCATTAACGCCGATGAAGCTTTCTTTACAAATGTTGGAAAGAGCCATCAAAAACAAAAAATCAAATATTGAAGAGATGACTGCTCAAATGACAAATACCATGATAGAGCAAATTGATAACTTGACTTTAATCGCCACTAATTTTTCGGATTTTGCCAAATTGCCCGAACAAAATAAGGAAGTGATAAATTTAAGTGAACTACTACATTCCATTACAGGCATGTATTTCAGCGATTTAAATTTTGAATATTCATTTGTTATTCCAGAGTATCCAATTTTTGTACATGCCGATAAGGGGCAATTGATAAGGGTATTTACCAATATATTGCAGAATGCAAACCAAGCAATTCCAGAGCATAAATTGGGTGTGATGAGTGTAACTGTTTCTAAAATTATTTACAATTTTGTTCGCATTTCCATCTCCGATAATGGAGAAGGTATTGATGCCGAAAGAGGTAAGTCATTGTTTGAACCATACTTTACCACCAAGTCTTCTGGCACCGGATTAGGACTTGCTATGTGTAAAGATATTGTAGAACAATCTGGCGGAAAGATTACGTTTAATAGTGTTGTGCAGGTTGGCACTACATTTAATATTGATTTGCCCATTTATATGGCAGAGGAGACTATAATTTAGTTTCCCCCAATTTTAAAATATGTTTAAATTCTGCTGCGGTAACTACGCTCACAGATAAACGTTGCAATTTAATTAATTGCATCTCTGTTAATGCAGCATCTGTTTTTATGAAAGATAAGGTAACAGGCTTTTTTAATTTGCATTTTGGTTTAAAATCCACTGCAAGCCATGCTGCTTCTGTAGTGGTAGGATCTTGAAAAGCTTCTTTGATAACTTCAGCAATACCAACAATTTCTAGGCCTTCATTACTATGGTAGTATAATGCTAAATCCCCTTTTTGCATGGCTCTCAAATTATTACGCGCAGCATAATTTCGAACACCATCCCAAGTGGTTTTTTTATCCTTTTCAAATTGATCCCAACTGTATTTAACGGGTTCCGATTTTATTAGCCAATAGTTCATGCGGTATTTAGATTTGGATTACGGAACAAACATATAAAACTAAATTGTACCGTAGCAGAAATTTTTATTCTAAAAATATCGCTACGGTATGAATACAAATGTAAATATAAGATTTGTGCAAAATAATTGCAGATACAGTTTGTCTAAGTACTTTTGTCTTCAATAAGAATCTGTAATTTAATTTATTGTTGTTCATGTAATGTAAGGAAAATGGAATTGAAAATTATTGATGTAGACGTAGCAGAATATCAAGAGGTATTACAACTAAGACAGCAAGTATTGCGCCTTCCATTGGGTATGAATTTATTTGATGAAGACTTGTCGGAAGATAGGGATCAGTATATTATTGTGGCAATGAAGGAAAATATATTGATAGGGTGTTTGATGATTAAAATATTGGATAAGCGAATTGTAAAATTTCGGCAAATGGCTGTACATGCTGATTTTCAATCAAAAGGTATTGGATCTATGATTATGTTTTATGCCGAAAATTTTTGTCGGCTGAATGAGTATGAAAAAGCAGAGTTGCATGCTCGAAAATCAGCTGTTGATTTTTATAGCAAGTTGGATTATGTTATAGAAGGCGATGAGTTTGAAGAAGTCGGAATTCCCCATTTTAAAATGTCGAAATATTTACGTTCTTAGGGAAAAACATTTCCGCTAAAGGACAGAGTGAAATGATGTATTTGATATTACATTTGTCGACATGCACATGAACAAAATTATCATAGCTATAGATGGATATTCATCCACAGGAAAAAGTACACTTGCCAAACAATTGGCTAAAAAGTTGAACTATATTTATATTGACAGTGGCGCCATGTATAGGGCTATTACACTTTACTTTTTACAAAACGAAATAGATTGCAACCATTTAGATAGCATTCGTTATGCACTGTCTCAAATTCATTTGAATTTTGTGCATCAACAAATCCATTTGAATGGAATGAATGTAGAAGAAATTATCCGCAGTATGGAAGTGTCGAATTTGGTGAGTGAAGTAGCTGCCCTTGAACAAGTTCGTGTCTTTGCAGTACAGCAGCAACAATTTTTAGGCAAAGAAAGAGGCATCGTGATGGATGGTAGAGACATTGGTACCACTGTATTTCCAGACGCTGAATTGAAAATATTTTTGACAGCGCAAGAAGATATTCGTTCGCAAAGAAGATTTGATGAGATGAAATTAAAATCAGAAACCATTACTTTTTTAGAGGTGAAAACCAACTTGGCACATCGTGATCATATTGATTCTACTCGTGAATTTAGTCCGCTTACAAAAGCTATAGATGCAGTTGTATTGGATAATTCTCATTTAAGTATGGATGAGCAATTGGAAATAGCTTATAGATGGGCAATGGAGAAAGTGATGGGGTAGGGTACTTCTCTATTCAATTGTCTGAACTGTGATTGCCTATCGGTTGGTGCCGCACAACCGAAATTTTGTCTGAACTATGATTTTTTTGATTAATGTGATTGCTATGATTTTCATGCCAAATTGGCCTTTCATCTACTAAAATAACTAAGCATTATTTTTTTACAAGTGATTACGCCATAGTTGGTGTTATCACCAACAATTTTTAGGTAGAAATGTTATGTCTCGTCCTAAAAATTTTTTGGCCCACAGATTTACTCAGATGTTCTCAGATGATATAAGTATTTCTTCCTATCGACTGATGTCAACAACCCTAAAAATCAATACATTATTTTTTTACAAGTGCTTTGCTTATTCTCGATTTGAAATTGGCTATATTCGGGCATTATTTCCTTTGCATGAAAATTTCCAAAGCCGTACAATTGGTAAGATATTATAAACAATTCTTTCCCTTTCGTATCAATTTTATTTTGTTTTTACTGGCTATTATTTTTATTGCAAAATGGGTAAAGAGTTTACGAATAGAAACAAGTTCATTTTTCGGTATCACCTTATTGATGGTGAAGATCGCTTTGTTTTTCTGTGGTACATTGGTTGCTATTTCTTTCTTGTCTGCATTTATTTGTTGGCTACATTTTATGCTTTCTTCTTCATCGAATAAACAACAAGCTGTGGACGTGCGTATGCAAACACCCAATTCACAACTTGCGATGTTGCAAATTATCTGTAAGCTTCCTTTCGCATTGAAGCCAGCCTTGGGTTTTGTGAAAATGAAGTTGATGTATGATCAAGAATTGCTAACGGATAAATTAATCATCGCCAATAGATTGAAACAACAATTTATCCCTTTTCGCTCAGGGCTTGCGAGTAACAATAACTTAATACTAGATGATATCAAAGAATATCATTTTTCTAAAGCCATTGTATTTTTTGAAGACATGTTGCAATTTTTTTCTTTTGCCGTTGCAGTCGATTTGAATCAAACTATTTTTAATTTACCTGTTTCTGTTTTGGCCGATGCTGTGGAAACTACACCTAAAAAAACAGAAGAGGAATTGATTCGGATAGAACAAATTCGAAAAGTAGAAGGTGAATATTTGAATTATAAAAAATTTGAAAGCTCAGATGATGTAAGGCGTATTGTATGGAAAATTTTTGCCAAGAATAAAGAATTGGTGGTTAGAATTCCAGAAATCATGGATCCATTTGCTTCCCATATTTATTTGTATGCCAGCTTTTATAACCATACTGATTTTGCGCTATATCCTGCGTACCAACAAGTTTTTTTAAACCGGTATAAAAATTTTGTATGGAGTTTATACGATGTATTGCATGCAAAAAATTTTGAAGTTCGCTATGTGCCGGATCAAATACATCATGCTCCAGCTTTAGTATCAAACCTTACACAGTATAGTATTGCAGTGTCTAATTGGCATCAAGATATGTCCTTGCGTGATTATATAAAACCGCAATTGGCGAGTGTAATCTGTTTGCATTCTTTTTCAGATGTACAAGATCTAAACGCCTTACTTTCTTCTGTAGACACTAATACTTCTTTTTATTTTATTCGATTAAGTACAGACCTAAAAAGTAATTATATATTGAATTTTTTCAGCCGATTATTTTTTCGTCCAGCGACAGATACTTTAACGCCATTAAAATCTAAATGGGCTTTCCATACTTTAAAGTTTCAATTACTTCGGAATGAAAAATTACTTTTACAAAACTTCAAGAAAAATAATATCCCAGTGGAAGTCATTTCATGAAAACCATAAAACACATATCATCCCTTCGTTTTCTGGCGCAAATTGTATTTCTACTTTTGCCAACCAGCTTGATTGTTTTTTTTGCCTTATGGAATAGCAACCAATACTTTTCTGTTTTGCAAGAACAATGGAAAACACTTGGTATTTATTTTTCTGTTGGCATGTTACTTGCCTTTTTTATTTACCAATTTCGATTAAGATTTATACCTAGTTTTTGTGTACTGATTTTTTTATTATTTAGCGGATATAAGATTTTAGATAATTATGCAATTGGAGAATTTGATAGTTTTTTTATCACCATTCAATACCTGTCATTCGCCTATTTATTTTGTGTCGGTTGGGTATGTGGTTGGGGTTTACAAAGGATAAGATTCTTTCCTATCTTGCTTTCTAGCGTTTTGTTGCTGATATGTATTATCATCATTTCAAAAACTGGCTTGCTCACTGTAAGTAAATTATTGCAGTATTTGACGCCCGTTGTTTTGTATAGTGTTTATATAGTGTATACCACCGAAGCACTTCGAAATAAAGAAAAGGCGGATAGACGTTTTTGGTATTTATTTACTGGTCGATTGATTTTATTTTGTGCTTTATTAGGTATGTTATTTGGCGGTATTGTGTATTTACTTTACCCTGAAATACAAGATCGAGTGGAAGAATATGGCGGGCAAGGTAAAGAAGGTGAAAATCAAATGTTGCAAACAAAAAAAGATGGGACGGTAGAAAATAAAGAGTCCATGGGTTTAGGTTCTTCAAACAATAGAAATAAAAATCCTGAACCATTATTTTGTGCGCATATAGAAAACTATTTACCAGGAACAGAAATTCCTAACCCTTTATACCTTACTTCATTTCATTTTACAAAATATGATTCCTTAACAGAAACCTTTGAACGAGATACAAATTTTGTATACAATGATGAATTTGTTCCCGACCCATCCAAGTTATTATTGTATAGCACGTATGTGGATAGTAGTAAAATGAAATACGCTTTTGGGGCGAAGAATAAGAGAACAGTGGAAGTGGAAATTTATAAAAAACGGTTGTCTAAAACTGCTTTTATTGCACCTAGTACCGCTTTTTTTGTACAGCCCATCACGGTTGAAAAAGCGTATCAAAAAGAATTTTCTTCCGCATATAGAAGTAAATCTTATGTGTCTGATTTAAATAGTGCTTACTTTATCTATAACTCTGAAGATCCTGCTATTAGGCACTTTCAGGAACAACGATTTGAGGTATTACGCAAAGCAAAAGGGTATGAAGACATAGATCAACGATTCATGCAATATTATACGCAGTTCCCTTCGGATGGCAAATACGCACCCATCAAATTATTAGCGGATAGTATTGCCATGCACAAACAAAGTACGATAGATAAAATATTAGGCGTACGGGATTATTTTTTACAAAGGAATGCATTGGGCGAAAAGGTATTTGCTTATTCTGATAATCCAGGTATTCCAGGATTACCTTCTGCTTCTAAATTGACGTATTTTTTATTTGAAAGTAAGAAGGGCTATTGCGCATATTATGCTGGTGCAACCGTATTTTTATTGCGGTCTATGCATATTCCATGTCGTGTGGTTACTGGATTTTTAACTGTAGATAGAAGCGATAAAAACAAAGGTTGGTATTGGTTTTATGAAGATCAATCCCATGGTTGGGTTCAAGTTTATTTTCCTGAATATGGTTGGATAGATTTTGATACCACGGTTGGAAATGATGATGCACAACAGTCGCCTACACCGGATGGTACACCGCCTTTGCAACCACCTAAGCCTTTGTTGGCAATGAGTGCCAAAATAATATCGGTAGATACTTTACGGAAATTAGCGGAGATACATATGCAGCATATGTTGTATAAAGATGTGGAGTATACGCAACTCGATGAAAATATTTCTGTTGATGTACAAGTTGCTACCATTTGGAAAGATAGTTTGCAAGTTCCTATTCAATCTTTACACAAAGGAGATGATGTGATGCTTGTTTCTTTTGCAGAAAAATTAAAATCATTTAAGCCTGAAAAAACAGCGAAAGAATTGCTATCAAAATTTCCAACACCTGTGCCAATCGATGAAGTATACTTTTTAGATTTGAAGAAAGAGGAAAAGAAGAAAGCACTGGAGAAGCCAACAATAGAAAGACCATTTACCTATTACATACGAACCGCCTTTGGGGTGTTATTACTTCTCTTCATCTGTATTTTTACGATTCCGTTTTGGACATTTACTTATTTTAAGTATCGCATGAAATCCAGTAAGGATAGCAAGCAAAAGGCTTATTACGCTTATAAAGCAGCTACTTTTTTATTACATCAATTGCAAGTCGCTCGATTGCAAACAACACCTTTGCAATATGCGCAACAAATTGTAGATCGAAGATTTGGAACTCAATATTCTGCCTTCATGATCGTATTTTTAAAAGCAAAATATGCGAATCAACTATTGAATGAAGCAGACAAACAAGTGATCCATTCTTTTTATGCACCATTCCAAAAGAAGGTGAAATTCCATTTCAAACCATTTACACGATTTGTAAAATTCTTAAATCTGAATACCTTTATTCATTATTTTCTGTTGCCTCCGCCAGAACAAAATTCAAAACTATGATAGATACTATGCCCAATGAATCTGTAATCACTTTTAGCCAAAAAATTGAAAAGCTAATTACGAATATGGAACTTGTGATACAGGGAAAAAGACCGCAAATCAAACAAGTTATTACCTGCTTATTAGCGAAAGGACATATATTAATGGAAGATAATCCTGGGACAGGAAAAACGGTTTTGGCTCGAACCCTTGCTGGGTCTATAGCAGGAGAGGGTAGTGCAGATGCTATTTTTAAGCGCATACAATTTACGCCAGATTTATTGCCGATGGATTTGTTGGGTACACATGTTTTTGATGATGTTCGAAAGGAATTTATTTTTAAGAAAGGACCTTTGTTTTGTAATATTTTATTGGCGGATGAAATTAATCGCGCTTCTCCAAAAGTGCAAAGTGCATTATTGGAATGTATGGCTGAGCATCAAATTACGATGGGAGAAAACACGTATGCTTTAGAGAAATTGTTTTTTGCCATAGCTACCCAGAATCCAATTGAGATGGAAGGAACTTATCCATTACCAAGTGCCCAGCTTGATCGTTTCTTCATGAAAGTGTATTTCGGATATGTGGAAGAAGAAACAGAAATCGCTATTTATAAATCCTATATTCAAATTCAACAGCACTTAGAAAAAATAAAGCAAGTGCTTAGCATGCAAGATATTTTAGACTTGCAAGAAGAAGCGGAGCTTGTGTTTGTGCATGATGAAATTATACAATCGGTTTCTAATTTGGTGCGTGCAACCCGCGCCCATGAAGGAATATCCGTAGGTGCATCTACACGAAGTGGCATAACGTTTATCAAATGTTTGAAAGCAAATGCATTGGTTAATGGACGTAGTTTTGTGATTGAAGATGATATGCAAGAAATTGCAGTGGCAGTTTTAGATCATCGTTTGGTGTACAAAAATAAAGAAGCAAGACAAACTGTATTGAAACAATTACTGTCTAGAGAAATGGATAGATTGAGCAAACTGAAATTGCATTAATTGTTGAAAAAACATAAGTTAGTCTACTCCACAAAAACTGATTTCCTAATTCAAAAAATAAAAATTTAATGAACTTAAAAAATATGCGTATTCCTTTGCCTCTTTGTATGTATTGGAAAATTTGTTAGCGCTCAAGATATTACTGGACAATGGAATGGTCAAATTAAATTGCAAGGCGTTCAATTGAGAGTTGTGTTTAATATTGTAAAGACCAGTGATGCATATTCTTCTACCATGACTAGCCCTGACCAAAGCCCTAAGCCAGTACCATTTACAAAAACTATTTTCGAAAATAATATCTTGACCTTGGAAATGCCTTCCTATAAAATCAAATATATTGGCGAATGGAAAGGCAACAAGTTAGTTGGAGATTTTGAACAATCTGGTCATAAATTCCCATTAGAGTTATCTAGAGAGCTTATAGAAAAAGAGCAGATAAAGAGGCCACAAGAACCTAAGAAACCTTATCCTTATCGTTCGGAGGATATTACTTTTGAGAATAAGGAAGCTAAGGTAGCATTGGCTGGAACATTGACTATGCCTAACGTTGGTAATAATTTTCCTGTTGTCGTTTTAATAACAGGAAGTGGTCCGCAAAATAGAGATGAAGAAATACTTGGACATAAACCCTTTCTTTTTATTGCAGATTATCTTACAAAAAATGGAATAGCTGTTCTGCGTTACGATGATAGAGGTACTGGCAAATCTACTGGTGATTTTAAAACCTCGACTTCAGCTGATTTTGAAAAAGATGCACAAGCTGCAGTGGATTATCTATACACAAGAGCAGAAATAAATAAGCAAAAAATTGGTTTGATGGGACATAGTGAAGGTGGTGAAATAGCGCCTATGCTTGCGTCAAAAAACAAAGAAATAAATTTCATTGTATTACTTGCTGGTCCGGGCATGTCAGGAAGTAAGTTGATGTTGTTGCAAGAAGAAAAGATTGCAAAAGCTTCTGGTAGTTCTGAAAGTGAAATTCAAAAAACACGACACATTAATAGTGGTGTATTTGATATCGTAATGAAGGAAAGTGATATGGAGAAAATGAAAATACAGATAAAAGAGTATTTGAATACGGTAAAGAATTTTCCAGAAGGAACGAATGCAGATGAATATGGAAAACTCATCATCCAACAAGTTGCAACACCATGGATGAAATATTTTCTAGCATTAGATCCAAGTCAATTTTTACAAAAAGTGAAATGCCCTGTATTGGCTGTCAATGGTGCAATGGATTTGCAAGTACCTTCGAAGGAGAATTTAAATGCCATTCAGCTTGCACTAGAAAAAAATGAAAATAAAAAGGTAACCGTAAAAGAATATCCCAACCTGAATCATTTATTTCAAGAATGCAAAACTGGTTTGCCTGATGAATATGCGACTATAGAACAAACCTTTTCTGAAGATGTGATGCATGATGTATTGGCTTGGATAAATGGGGTGGTGAAGTAGAACCTTCAAATGGGGATGACCATTTAATTTTTGACTCCTTTCTGTTAGAAATGCATAGAAAAGGGCTACCTGAAATGTATAGATTCTTACCATCATCCTAAATCTCCCGCACAGCAGCAATTCCTGGTAATACCTTGCCTTCAAAGTATTCAAGTAATGCGCCTCCACCAGTACTCACAAAGGAAACTTGATCTACCAAATGGAACTTGTTGATAGCAGCAACTGAATCGCCACCACCTATTAATGAAAAAGCGCCTTGTGTAGTTGCTTCTGCAATGGCTTCAGCAATGGCTTTTGTTCCATGTTGGAATTTCTCCATTTCAAAAACACCCATAGGTCCATTCCACAAAATTGTTTTAGATTGTTTTATTGTGTTACTAAATAAGGTAATGGATTTATCGCCAATATCTAAACCCATCCAGGCTTCTGGAATGGCGTCATTATCTACTATTTGCGTATTCGCATCTGCTGCAAATTTATCCGCAACTACACTGTCAACAGGTAATAATAATTGTACGCCTTTTGCTTTGGCTTTTTGTATCAGTTTATTTGCTAAATCCAGTCTATCCAGCTCACAAAGAGAAGAACCAATTTCATTGCCTTGCGCTTTCAAAAAAGTATAGGCCATACCACCGCCAATAATTATATTGTCTGCTCTATCCATGAGCATTTCAATAATCAATATTTTATCACTCACTTTGGCACCACCAATTATTGCAGTAAAAGGTTTCTCTGCATGCAACATTATTTTTTCAGCATTTGCCACTTCTGCATCCATAAGGATACCAAACATTTTCTCAGTAGGGGCGAAGAACTGTGCTATTACTGCAGTTGAGGCATGTGCTCTATGTGCTGTGCCAAATGCATCATTGACATATACATTACCTAACTTGGAAAGTTTTTCTGCGAAGTCAATATCTCCTTTTTCTTCTTCTTTGTAAAACCGTAGATTTTCTAATAGTAAAACTTCTCCTGCTTGTAAATTGGCAGCACCTTGAATTGCTTCTTCGCCGATACAATCATTTGCAAAATGAACACTTCGTCCATCCAATAGTTTTATCAAATGAGATAAAATATGTCGTAGTGAATATTTGTCATTGGGGCCATCTTTTGGTCTACCCAAATGCGACATAATAATAACGCTTCCTCCATCTTGTACTATTTTTTCAATTGTCGGTATAGACGCACGCATACGAGTATCATCTGTAATCTCAAATTTGTCATTTAAGGGCACATTAAAATCAACGCGGACTAAGGCTTTTTTGCCGGCGAAAGAATAGGATGTAAAGGTTGACATAGGAAATAAAATTTTGGCGCGAAAGTAAGGTGAAGTAGCAGAAAATAATAATTTTACACTTTTTGTTTGTTCACTTATTTTGATTCAAGTTTTGTATTCTTTAATTCAGATTTCATTTTCTCTTCTTTCATTTTCTCTTCTGCTTTTTCCCTTTTTTTATTCTCATTATATAACTTGTATTGAGCAGCATTTAGGATTTTTTTATACTCTGTTTCCCTCAATTTTTGAACAATATCCTTTTGTTTCTTCTTTGATTTTTTATCCGGATCTTTTGCTGCATAAGTGGCTATACTTTGGTATACTTTTAAGTTGGTGGAGTATATCATCGTTTCTTGTTCCTTAGACAGTTTTAGAGTGGTGACCATTTCTGAAGTTTTCGCACGTGCTTTTTCTTCAGGTGATTTTTTTAGTTTGTCTTGTGCTAATAATGACAAGGTCAATAAGCAGATTGTGCAAAGGGAAATGAAAAATTTGTTCATGTTATTTTAATTTAGGATTTTGTAAATGTAGATAAAAAAATAAAAAGCCCTTCTATAGGAAGGGCTTTCATTATAATTTATTAATTCTTCAAATTAAGAGATCTTATTAGCGAAATAATGTAAAGTGCGTACCAATTGACTTACATAACTATTTTCATTGTCGTACCAAGCTACAGTTTTAACTAATTGCGCATCGCCAACAGTCATTACTTTAGTTTGGGTTGCATCAAATAAGGAACCGAATTTGGTGCCAATGACATCGGTGCTTACAATTTCATCTTCAGTATAACCATAGCTTTCATTAGATGCGGCTTTCATTACGGCATTGATTTCTTCTGCACTTACTTTTTTATTAAGTATGACAGTTAGTTCAGTTAATGAACCAGTGATGGTAGGTACACGTTGTGCACTTCCGTCTAATTTACCTTTTAATTCTGGTAATACTAGGCCAATTGCTTTTGCAGCACCAGTACTATTCGGAACAATATTTGCTGCAGCTGCGCGACCTCTACGTAAATCATTTTTTTGATGTGGCGCATCCAAGGTATTTTGATCATTGGTATACGCGTGAATGGTAGTCATGATACCTGTTACAATACCATAATTGTCATTCAATGCTTTTGCCATTGGCGCCAAGCAATTGGTTGTGCAAGAAGCGCAGGAGATAACAGTTTCAGTGCCATCTAAAATATCATGATTTACATTAAATACTACTGTTTTTAAATCACCAGTTGCAGGCGCTGAAATAACAACACGTTTTGCTCCAGCTGTGATATGAGCCATTGCTTTGTCTTTATCGGTAAAAAAACCAGTGCACTCTAAAACCACATCCACTTCATGCGCACCCCATGGAATTTGTGCTGGATCTTTTTGGGCATATATTTTTATTTCATTTCCTTCTACTTGAATAGCATTTTCTGTGCTTGTAACTTGATGTTCAAATCTACCTTGTGCAGAATCATACTTTAGAAGATGAGCTAATGTGGCTGGGCTTGTCAAATCATTGATAGCTACTACATCGATTCCTTCCATGTTATAAATTTGGCGATAAACCAGGCGACCGATACGGCCAAATCCATTGATTGCGACTTTGATTGTGCTCATTTTTTTATTGTTTAAGTTTTTAAAAGTGATGCAAAAGTAAGCATCACAAATGGCATTAACAATGATGATTTTGAAATAGAATGATAAATTTTTGCTAAATAAAAATAAGTATCCTACATTTGCGCCTCGTTAAACAAAACGCCGCGTTGGTCAATCGGTTAAGACGCCTCCCTTTCACGGAGGAATGACGAGTTCGACTCTCGTACGTGGTACAAAAAATCAGAGTGAGAAACAGAGCGAGAGCGATGTTCGAGCTCTGATTTTTTTTCTCGCTCTCACTCTGTTTCTCGTCTGTTTCTCGTTCTCTGAGAATTTGATTAGTGAATACCTTACAATTTCAATCTCCTAAAATCGGCCTCAAACAAATTTGACTTTTCAATAATGCTTTGTACCTTAGGGCTTTACATAAAAATGCAAGGCTCTTTTTTATTGGAATTATTTACAAATAATGAATCCACTCTTTTGGTTTCAATTTAGTATTTCTTATTTGTTGATCAATTTATTTACTTTCGTTTGGAATATTTGAAATTTTTAAACTGTACACATTTTTTGTTATGATAATTAAACAAGAACGAATAAAGCAAATGCACAGCATCATTACTAGTATCAAATACAACGTGGTTTATGAAGTTTAACTTCAATAAATAATTTCATCGCAATGGCAAAGAATAATATTTTAGCAAACACTCAACAAGCATTACTAACGGAGTTATCTCATCTCATTGAACAAAGTCAGCAGCAAATAGTTTCGCAAGCTAATAGCACCCTTACGTTATTGTTTTGGCATATTGGCAAACGTATCCATAAAGAAATACTGCAAAATAAACGAGCAGATTATGGCAAACGAATTGTGCCGACAGTGTCGGCACAATTGGAGGAAAGGTTCGGAAGGAACTTTACGGAGAAAAATGTAAGGAGGATGCTACAGTTTGCTGAACAGTTCCCTGACAACTCAATTGTCGCTACACTGTCACGACAATTGAGTTGGTCACATTTTTTGGTATTAATTCCACTCAAAAGCCAAGAAGCCAAACTGTATTATGCTCAGGTTTCTGCCACCCAAACATTAGGCGTAAGAGATTTACGCAAACAAATTAGCACCAAGACCTTTGAACGAAGCAGCATAGCTAATTTGCAAAATACTGGTAACAATCCTGCCTTACACAACACATTTAAAGACCCATACTTTTTAGATTTCTTAGGGCTGCAAAATACCTATTTAGAAAAGGATTTGGAAGCAGCCATTTTACGAGAGTTAGAAGCGTTTATATTGGAATTAGGTAAAGGCTTTGCTTTTGTAGAACGCCAAAAACGAATGATAATTGATGGAGAAGATTTTCATTTAGACCTTCTTTTTTATCACCGGAATTTAAAACGCTTAGTAGCAGTAGAATTAAAATTGGGGAAGTTTGAAGCTGAACATAAAGGGCAAATGGAATTGTATTTAAAATGGCTGGATAAGTATGATAAGAAAGAAGGAGAATTACCACCGGTAGGTTTAATACTATGTGCCGAAAGCAGCAAGGAGCAAATAGAATTATTGGAGATGCACAAAGACGGCATCATGGTAGCAGAATACTGGACAGAGCTACCACCAAAAAAACAATTAGAAAAAAAGATACACAGTATTTTAATAGAAGCTAAAGAAAGGATAGAACGAAATAAATTACTGGGGTAATAAACCTCCAACAAGGCAAGGCTTTCATAATGTGCTAAATAAAATTGCGGAAACATCATAAACGTAGAAAATGCCAACTAAAAAAGCTTGGGTGTTTACATCTCAAAAAAAAATTACAGAAAAAGATAAAGCAGAGTTAACGAATCTATTTGAACCTTTAATAGCGGATTACAAAGCAAAGTTTATTAATGCTAAACCCAATAAGCAAGAAAATTATGTAGTAAATTTCTATAGTAAATTTTACAGTCGTTTTTTTTATTTGTGTGCTGAATATAAAGCAGAATATGAAGGCAGAAGATTTGATGGGTTTGAGGAAAAATTTGCAAGACTTGAGTTTGTTGAAACAAATAAATACAACCTTGCTTATTTCAGACATACTGGGCAATGGTGGACAGTCGAGTATAATGTTACTCCAGAATTTTGTTTAAAGTACATAACAAATAATGGATTATTCTTTAATTAAGAAAAAGTCAATAAAAAGCTAGACTCGGAACGGTACGATTCTATATTGCTCAACCCGTACAAAATCTTCCTCGCATAAGTTCGACTTTTCAATAATGCTTTGTACAAAAAATCAGAGTGAGAAACAGAGCGAGAGCGATGTTCGAGCTCTGATTTTTTTTCTCGCTCTCACTCTGTTTCTCGCTCTCTGAGCCTGTTTCTCGCTCTCTGAGAACTTGATTAGTGAATACCTAACAATTCTAACAAAATTTTCATTACTCTCACTAGGTTTTTTTTCTTCAGATTTGCTGTGAGAAATTTCCTCCTATTCAAAAGTTTTCCATCTTTCCTAAATCCTTCTCCCTCAAGTTCGACTTCTCAATGACGATTTGTACAATAAAACAGAGTGAGTGCAAATAGCGAAAGCGACCAGTACTCACTCTATTTTTTGCGTCAATCTCCATGATTCTTACTTTGAGAGTTTTAAAATTAATACATTTAAACCGCAACGAAATCCAGCGTATTTAAGTTTTACCTTGCAATCACTGTTTCTAATGAGAAATCAGATTTAGAAGGGGAGGACGCACTATAACCTCTGTTTTCTATTTTATTCCAATTGATATTTTAGCCATTATAGACTATAAAAAGAATTGGTACTATTAACCTTGTAGTCTACCCAAATTGTAACGATGATAGAATACTTATTTGTGCTGAAAGAACCAATAAAAACCTAGGCGTTTTACTCTATTTTTTTATACTGCTTGTCACTATTACCATTCCTTAATACTTGGTTTTGTTTCATTTAAGGAAATAAAAAAAAAGTTACCTATTAACAGCAATTCCTTTATTTGAATATAGCAACTTGTTTGTTTCCTTTTCGATCTATCATTCCTCTGAACATCGCAGTTGTTGTAAAGGATTGATAAATATTGCCATGCTTGTCAATTCCAATACATCCACCACGTCCATGATGTGCCTTAAGTTTTACTTGGATAACCTCTTCCATTGCTTTTGAAAGGCTAAAATGTTTGTATTCCATCAAGCAAGAAATATCATGTGCAACGACCAGTCGCATAAAATCCTCACCTTTACCTGTGCAACTAATAGCACAAGTTTCATTATTTGCGTATGTCCCGGCTCCGATGATAGGAGAGTCGCCAATTCTATTGTATTTTTTATTGACAATCCCACCAGTCGATGTGCCAGCAGCAATATTGCCGTATTGATCTATGGCAACACAACCTACCGTACCATATTTTTCAGTCTTTGATTCATCAATTGGCTGCACATAGCTTTTACTATCGTTATCTAGCTGGACACTATCGCTATTTTTCAATTTCATAAATTGTTTCCATCTGAATTCTGTCTTAAAATACTCCGGTGATTCCATTTCGCAACCTTGCTCTCTTGCAAATTTCTCAGCACCTGCACCAGAAAGTAGTAAAAATTTAGAATGCTTCATCACCTGAAAAGCTGCTGTAATAGGGTTTTTGATGGTTTGAACACCACATATAGCACCCGCTTTGAGATTTTTACCACTCATGATAGCAGCATCCATTTCAATAGTACTGTCATTTGTAAAAACGGATCCCTTACCGGCGTTGAAAAAGGGCGAATTTTCAAGAATGAGGATACTCGCGACTACTGCTTCTTCTGCTGTTCCGCCCCTTGAAAGAATAGCATAGCCACTATCCAGTGATGTAGATAAAGTTTGCTTGTAGATTTGTTGTTGCTCTTCCGACAATTCAGCAAGCTTGATATTACTAGCACCACCATGAATGGCTAAAGCAACAGCATGATGCTTGGAAGAACTTGTATCAATTGACTTATTTCTGTGCTGAGCCATAGTAATTAAGGGACATAACAAAAGGATAAAAAAAAACAATTTTGAGGGATAGGAGTGCAGACGCAATGTGATGTAGATTTATAGGATACAAAAGATTTAATTCACAATTTTTATATTCAGATTTTATGTAAGAAAGAAAGGGTATTTTGAGTTCATTCAAGTATTAACAATTCGTTAAATATAAACTATATTATCTACTTCAAGCATTTCCGGAATGAATGATGTTGCAATAATAATATTCCTTTTCTTTTTCAACAAATTGAGTTCAGTCACTATTATTTTTATGGATTCCTGATCGAGATAATTAAATGGTTCATCCAATAATATAATTGATTTGCGCGTTAGAAATGCTCGAGCAAATTGCAATAATATACGTTGGCCTGAAGATAAATTTTTCCCACCATCTTCTATTTTGAATTGTAAATTTTCCAGATCATCTTCAGCGAATTTCAATTTTAGCTTTTGTAACATGGCGATGGCTTTTTCCTGTTTCTCGATCTTGGTACTATAACTAATTGCTTTAAATATGCTGTTCCCTATCAATGGAGTTTCAGAGCTAACCATAGTTATTTCTTTTCTCAATTCGAATGAATAATCCTGGAATTGGATCTTATCTATGGACAAGTACCACTAGCAATTTTACCGCAACAGGTACTACTATTTCACGACCCAATGCGAGCATTGCCATGTCGGGCTTGTACAAAGTTCAACAATTGATAAATGGTTGTGCTTCAACGCCGTTTTATTTTAATGCGAAGGTATTTGGTATTGCAGCAATAAGTTCCATAGATACTTTTTGTACAAGTCATAGTGTAGAAGATGCTGGCAAATTAGTAATCGGTTCCAGCATTAATGGAACTGATCCAATGGAATATTCTCTGAATGATGGTGCTTTTCAAAGCTCTCCAATATTTGAGCATTTAAACAATGGTCTTTATAGAGTAACAGCACGAGCCATCGGAAGTAATTGCAACAGTGTCGTTCAAACGCAAGATTTGTATTGTGCGATGATGAATTTACGTGACGATATTATTCAGATTTTTCCAAATCCAAATGCAGGTAGCTTCACTTTAAATTCAATTCTCAAGAAACCGAGTGAAAATATTACCATAGTTGTATACGATTTGAATGCTAAGGTTATTTACCAAAAACATATAGATATAAAAACCGAAATCTTACGTGAAGAAATTAATATCAAAGGATATGCTGGCGGTACTTATATGGTGAAGGTAAGTATCGATGCTGATGCTTATTTATTGCCTGTAGTTATATATTAGATTTCCCTATCAGATGGAGTATCAACAACCTAAATTAAAGTTTATGCTATGCACTTGTTCCGCCCTGCAGTATGCCTTACTATATATAATATTGGTGCTCTGAACAGTTAAGCCATCCAATAATTCAGACCTCAACAAACTTCCTTGTTAAAAGATAAAACTCCATTTCATTCAATAAAATCTTAATTACGTATTTTTGATATATGCTTACGAAACTCCAACCTTCTGCTATCTGCAATATGGTGAATTGTATTCGCAGAATTTTGTATCGGGGATAAGTAAGTTATTGCTAATAAATCGGCGCTACGTAAATCACCGTTTCCGAATTATTGTCCCATAAAACATGAGTGAAAATAAAGGAAAGTGAGAACGCAAAGTTCTATCCTTGACTAAAGATTTTCAGCGCTTGTGGGGAATAAATTTCAAAGCAAGCGCTGAAAAGCTATGGGAAGCTATTGCCATTTATTCGTTCGATTTTCTATTCTGTAATTTATATTCGTTTGTTATTGGATAATTTTTGGAGACGGAAATTAGTTGTTAGGGTTGCCCTTTTTTGATGTGCGTTAAGAAAATTGATGAAGACTGCGTTAAGAAAGAAATTCCTTGCAGATCGTTGAATAAAGAAATAAAGATGACCGTCATTCTAGTGCCAAGATTTAGGAATAGCTGTGACTAATTTCTTTTAGCAGTATGAATCAATTTTTAGCTTCATCAAAAACAGGCTTGAACTTTTGCTCAACTTTTGTTTCAAGACAAAAGTGGACACAAAGGTTAGCGTATTTATCTCCTAAATGTGATTTACTAGCTATAATAGCGCATAAGCCTAATGCGGGCTTGAGGAAGTAACTGAACATTTGGAATTCTATTTATCTTTAGTACTTTTACCCAGCTGATGTTCTTCTAATGCCCGCACAAGGCCTATGCGCGGAACGTTATGCCCAATGCCATGGCGAACACAAAACACGATAATAACGAACAGAAAATTAAATGAAACGACTTTTAGCAATACTTCTTACGATAATAACAACAGCCAATATTTCGGCGCAGACATCAGACACTATTTCGTTCATTCAATCAAAACGCATGTCGGATGCAGATTTAGCAAAAAAACGGGAAGGGACATTTTTAACAGGTATTCCCGATTTTTCTTCAGATCCCGTAATAGGTTTTGGTCTTGGGGTTAGAACAAATATCTATTGGAACGGCACTCGAGCCAATCCATTTTTTGCTTACACGCCTTACCTTGCTAAGCTTAAAGCCAATGCTGCCTACTACACATCAAATGCAAGAGAACTAATTTTATCGCTGGACGTTCCATATTACAATGGCACACGTTGGCGTTTTAAAATTGACTTTAAGGCTCAACAAAATCCAGCCAACTTATATTTTGGCTCTAATGAATCTACACTTGGAGAATTGAGACTCCCATCAACACCAAACGGTGGACAAACATTTTCAACTTATGCATCCTTTGACAAAGCAAGGAAAACTTTACGACCTGGTGGCATTGGAGAGGCAAGTTTTGTAACAGACGCTTTATCAAACAGGTTTAGAGAAACTGAATTTATGCTAAATTTAAAAGCAGACTACGCGCTTGGCAAAAAAGGAGTATGGAGAATTTTGGGTGGTTATGAAATTCAACATTTGAGTTACAAAACATTTGAAGGTACAGAAGCCGATGCCATAGACGCAAACACAGGACAAAAAATTAAAGCACCAAATGGAACTTCATTACTAAGACGTGATTTTCAACAAGGCTTAATTTCAGGACTTGACGGAGGTTGGGTTTCTCTATTACAAACAGCTTTAATTTTTGACACAAGAGATTTTGAACCCGACCCGACTCGTGGATGCTATCTTGAAATTGCAAACGAATTTTCAAATAAAATTATTGGTTCTCAATTCAACTTCAACAAGCTATTTATACAAGGACGAGTTTATAAAAAAATCCCAGTTGGCCCAAGAACTATCTTTGGTGGACGGGTTGGCCTAGGAAATATTTTTGGAAAGTATGCACCATTTTTTGAATTTCAGGACCAGTGGAGCCCAGACGGAAGTATAAATTCATTGGGCGGTAAACAATCACTTCGTGGACATAGAGCCAACAGATTTTTAGCACGTTCTTTGGCATTTGCAAACTTTGAATTGCGCATTAGACTTGCAGAGATGAAACTAAAAAAACAACGCTTTGCATTTGGCGTTGCACCATTCTTTGATGCAGGAACAGTTAGAGACAATTGGCAAGACTTGAGTTTTTCAAATATTAAAACTTCCTTTGGCGGTGGTGTGAGAATTGCATGGAATCAATCAACGATTATTTCATTTGACTATGGTATTTCAAAAGAAGACAAACTAATTTACTTTGGTATTGGACAAGCATTCTAATTGACAGTAAAACATAAACGAAAGACAAGAACGTGGGCATAACATTGCCTACAAGCAAGCAGGGCTGAGTAGCTTTTCTATCCTTCTTTTCTTTATTCTTCTTTTGGTTTCTTAATCCAGATTTTCTCCATCTATTCGAAATGTTCAAAATAACAAGAGCAAATCTGTTTGAGATTTGCAATCTCGAACTTCTATCGGCGGTTCTGCAAACTGCCTAATCAGAGCCATATAATATTGTATAAATTATTCTCCCGTTCTTCGCAGCATCTGCTCGCTCCGAAGTAATATTCTTTTGCTTTCAGCAAACTATCATATTATTCTAGGAATAAGTTATCTGTAAAAAGAAATTTCGCATCTGTAAAAAGAAATCTCGCATCCTGCAAAAGACTTCTTGACTTTGCAAAAACGCATCTCGCACCCGTACAAAGAAATTTTACGCCCGAAACTATGAAATAAATAAAATGACAAAGACCAACTACGAAGTATTATGGTTTTGGCTTTTGGAATTTGGGATTTTATTTTTTGGATTTTGCTTTTGGACTTTGTATCAAAAAAAATGCCCAGCGATTGCTGAGCATTTTTTATTGGATTAATTTATAAAACTATTCTTCATCATCGAACTGAAGGGATTGCTTCGAGTTCATCATGATTTCATATTCATCTTTACTGCCCACAATGATATCTTCGTATTCTTTTAAGCCTGTACCTGCTGGGATTAAATTACCAGTGATTACATTTTCTTTCAAGCCCCACATATAATCTGATTTACCAGCAATGGCAGCTTGTGATAATACCTTAGTTGTTTCTTGGAACGATGCTGCAGATATCCAAGAGAAAGTACCTAAAGAGGCCTTGGTAATACCTAACAAGTTAGGACTAGAAGTTGCAGGTTGTGCATTTCTATATTGTACCAAAGTCTTATCATTTCTACGCAACAACGAATTCTCTTCGCGAACTTCACGTAAAGTAGAAATTTGACCTGGTATCATTTTTACAGATGAACCAGCATCGGTTACTACAATCTTATCAAAGATCCAATCGTTCTCATCTTGGAATTCCAATTTGTCTACGATATCTCCTTCTAAGAATTTAGTATCACCAGCATCTTCAATAGTTACTTTACGCATCATTTGTCGAACGATAACCTCCACATGTTTGTCATTGATTTTTACACCTTGCAAACGATATACTTCTTGAATTTCATTCACCAAATATTCTTGAACCGCAAATGGACCTTTGATAGAAAGGATATCAGAAGGAGTTGTAGAACCATCACTCAATGGTGTACCTGCTTTGATATAATCTCCTTCTTGAACAATGATATGTTTTGCCAAAGGCACTAAATATTTCTTAATGACACCATCTTTACTTTCGATGGTAATTTCACGGTTACCACGTTTTACACCGCCGAATCCAACAACACCATCAATTTCTGCAACAACCGCAGGGTTAGATGGGTTACGTGCTTCAAACAATTCTGTAACTCGCGGAAGCCCCCCGGTGATATCTCTAGAACGACCCATCACACGTGGAATTTTTACTAAAATTTGACCACTTTGAATTGAATCACCATCGCTTACCATCAAGTGAGAGCCAACTGGCACATTGTACGTTTTATTGTCCTTGCCTTCTACAATGATTGCTGGTAATTTAGATTTATCTTTTGTTTCAATAATTACCTTTTCACGTAAGCCTGATTGCTCATCCACCTCTTCGCGATAAGTGATACTTTCTATCATACTTTCAAAGCGAATCGTACCTGTAGCTTCAGAAATGATAACCGCATTAAACGGATCCCATGAACAAATCTCTGTCCCTTTTTTCAATTTCTGACCGTTCTTCACTTTCAATGTAGAACCATAAGGAATTTCACTGGTAACAAGCACTATACCTTCATCATTCACAATTCTCATTTCACCCATACGAGTAATAACTACAATTGTTTCTTCACCTTCTTTATTTGTATATTTTGTTGTACGTACACTATCGAATTCTATTTTGCCATCAAATTTAGAAAGCATAGATGAATCAATAGCCGATGAACTTGCCGCACCACCCACGTGGAAAGTACGTAAGGTAAGCTGAGTACCTGGTTCACCGATAGATTGCGCTGCAATAATTCCAACTGCATCTCCGTTCTGTGCCATTTTGCCATTTGCTAAATTTACGCCATAGCATTTTGCACACACACCACGCTTACTTTCGCAAGTCAAAACTGAACGAATTTCTACAGTTTCAATTCCTGCTTTATCAATAGCTTCTGCTTTGTCGTAGGTTATTTCTAAACCTGCTTCAATAATAACATTTCCTTCTGAATCAACTACATCATGTAAAGAGGTTCTACCCATTATACGATCTAACAATGGTTCTACAATTTCATCATTTTCTTTCAAAGCCGATGTAGCGTTGCCTCTTAGCGTACCACAATCTACTTCGCGAATAATAACGTCTTGCGCAACATCCACCAAACGACGTGTCAAGTAACCTGCATCCGCCGTTTTCAAAGCCGTATCCGCAAGACCTTTACGCGCACCATGGGTAGAAATGAAATACTCCAATACATTCAATCCATCTTTAAAGTTGGACAAGATTGGATTTTCAATGATCTCCGATCCAGTGCTACCACTTTTACGTGGTTTAGCCATCAATCCACGAATACCAGACAACTGCTTAATTTGTTGTTTACTACCACGCGCACCACTATCTAGCATCATGTAAACCGAGTTGAAACCTTGTTTATCTGTTGCCATTTCACGAATCAAAGTCTCTGTAACTTTTGTATCTACACGACTCCAAACGTCAATAATTTGATTATAACGCTCATTGTTCGTGATAAGACCCATGTTGTAATTTTCCCAAACTTCATCCACCTCATTTTTAGCAGATTCCAACATTTTTTGTTTCAAATCTGGAATGATCAAATCCTCTGGATTGAACGAAAGTCCACCTCTGAAGGCAGTACGGAATCCTAATGTTTTGATATCATCCAAGAACTTAACGGTAGTTGGAATGTCTGTCAATTTAATAATATCACCAATGATATTACGTAATGATTTTTTAGTTAATATTTCATTGATAAAACCAACTGTTGGTGGCGTGTTCAAGTTGAACATTACACGTCCTACCGTAGTTTCTAGTAATTTATTTTCAATTTCACCTTGTGCGTTTCTAACATTTACTTTTACTTTGATATAAGCATGTAAATCAACGATGCCTTCATTCAAAGCAATAATTACTTCATCAGGACTATAAAATATCATACCTTCTCCTTTTACAGGATCGCCAGGTAAATTTTTCTTTCCTTTTGAAATATAATAAAGACCCAATACCATGTCTTGTGATGGAAGGGTAATTGGTGTGCCATTTTGTGGATTCAAAATATTGTGTGAAGCCAACATCAATAATTGTGCTTCTAATACAGCGGCATTGCTCAAAGGAACATGCACCGCCATTTGATCACCATCAAAATCCGCATTGAACGAAGAACAAACCAATGGGTGTAATTGGATCGCTTTACCTTCAATCAATTTTGGTTGGAAAGCTTGTATAGACAAACGGTGAAGGGTAGGGGCACGATTCAATAATATCGGATGACCTTTCAAAATATTTTCTAAAATATCCCAAACTACAGCTTCTTTTTTCTCTACTAATTTCTTAGCTGATTTTACTGTTTTTACAATACCTCTTTCAATTAATTTACGAATAACAAACGGCTTGAAAAGCTCTGCTGCCATGTCTTTTGGAAGACCACATTCATGCAATTTCATTTCAGGTCCAACCACAATAACCGAACGACCAGAATAATCCACACGTTTACCCAATAAGTTTTGACGGAAACGTCCTTGTTTACCTTTCAATACATCTGATAATGATTTTAACGCACGACCACCTTCCGCTTTTACCGCATTTGATTTACGTGAATTATCCATCAAACTGTCTATTGCCTCTTGCAACATACGTTTCTCATTACGAAGGATAACCTCTGGTGCTTTGATTTCTAATAAACGCTTCAAACGATTATTACGAATAATCACACGACGATATAAATCATTCAAATCAGAAGATGCAAAACGACCGCCATCCAAAGGAACTAACGGACGAAGTTCTGGTGGTATTACAGGAATATACTGCATCACCATCCATTCTGGCTTATTCACAATATGCGAATTTGCTTCACGGAAAGCTTCTACTACACTTAATCTTTTTAATGCTTCTGCCTTACGTTGTTGCGAAGTTTCAAATGCTGCTGCGTTTCTTAATTCATAAGATAGTGTATCCAAATTGATTCTATTCAATAGCATATGAATAGCATCTGCACCCATTTTAGCGATGAACTTATTTGGATCATCATCACTCAACATTTGATTTTCTTTCGGTAACTTTTCTAATATATCTAGGTACTCATCTTCAGAGATAAGTGCCATATAAGTATTTTCATTTTCTTTCATGGTCAAAGCAGAACGAATCATCGCATCGCCTTCACCACCTTGAATTACACAATATCTTTCATAATAAACAATCATCTCCAATTTCTTGGAACCAGTACCCAATAGGTAACCAATTTTATTTGGTAAGGATTTAAAATACCAAATATGAACCACAGGAACTACCAATTTGATATGCCCCATACGCTCACGACGAACTTTCTTTTCAGTAACCTCCACGCCGCAACGGTCGCAGACGATACCTTTATAGCGAATACGCTTATACTTACCGCAATAGCATTCGTAATCTTTGGTTGGCCCAAATATTTTTTCGCAAAACAAACCATCACGTTCAGGCTTGTAAGTACGATAATTAATGGTTTCAGGCTTTAAAATTTCACCAAAACTGCGATCCAAAATGGAATCAGGCGATGCTAAGGTGATTGTAATTTTGTTGAAAGCCGGTTTTGGTTTGTTTTCTCTTTTAAAACTCATTGGATTTTTTTTTGTGTTTATATCTTGAATCGAAAAAATAGGTTTCACGCGCTACACCCGCACAACATGATTAAGATCCGTCAAAAACATGTGGCTACATGAATAGGATGACTGGATTTAAAACGTTGTGAGTGGCTAAAACTCAATATGTATAGGTATCTCAATTACTTACATTTGAACACATACAAAGTGCAACTAAGCCCATTAGTTGATGTAATTGGTTGGTCGATAAGTGTATAAATTGAATGTAGCCACGGAAAACAGGGTGCGAAAGTAATATAATATCTTTAAAATGTCAGATTAATTTTCTGAAAATTTGGGGCTGTCAGCTGAAGGCTCTTCATCCAAGCTTTAGTTCGGGCTGTCCGTTTGTAGTTCGCCTTGCCAGATATTGGGGTAATTATAATGTGCTTTTTCAAAGCAAGTCGAAGCTACCACTTCCATCCCGCAGCCCTTGAGTAAATTGTTCATTGTGCAACTTTTCTCTCCTTCTCATTCTCATTTTCATTCTCATTTTCATTCCCTTTCTCTTTCTCCTTTCCTTCCCTTCCCATTCACATACACAAAATTCTCATTGCCATAATTAAACTGTCAAATTATATATTTTAAACTAAATATATCAAAACCAGCTATTTGCGATTTTTTATACAGTATAAATCAAGTATAGTTCTCTTAAAAATAAGTCTGTTATTTCGTTCACTTTCTTCTATAATTCCAAAGCTACCTACTGGATTAGAATGAATCTTTTTTCTGTGTTAGATTGTCATGTGGTATTATTGGAGAAATTACTTGCCTAAAAATACTTGTTGTTTTTTTAATATTAGTATCTCTAATAGAAAAGAAGATACTGTACTTTTGTCGCTTCTCATTTTCAAGCAGATGAAAACAATCCCTTACATTTTATTCCTTTGTCTAAGCCTTCAAGGGTTTTCGCAATGCGGCACACCAATCAGCACCTTTCCTTATACAGAAAGTTTTGAGTCAGGGACTGCTGGCTGGACACATGGCGGTATTGGCGATGACTGGGCTTGGGGAGTACCCAATAAATCTATTATTCAAGCAGCAGGTGCTGGTACTAAATGTTGGGTTACTGGTGGGCTGAATGGTTCATTCTATAATTATGGCGAAAGGTCTTATGTCGTAAGTCCATGCTTTGATTTTACGAACCTTTCTTATCCGCATGTCAAAATGAAAATTTATTGGGAAAGTGAAAATCAATATGATGGCGCTGTATTTCAATATTCCTTAAACAATGGGAATACTTGGAATAATGTTGGCAATGCCAGCAGTACAATAGATTGTTTGAACCAAAACTGGTATAACCAAACCAATATTAGTGGATTGAATACACTTGCCAATCCAAAACATGGATGGGCTGGTAACTCCGCTTCCTCCAGTGGTGGGTGCTTAGGTGGTAGTGGAAGTATGGGGTGGGTAACGGCGCAACAATGTATGTCCAATCTATCAGGGCAAGCATCCGTTCAATTTAGATTCGCATTTGGTTCTGGAACTATATGCAACAATTTTGATGGCTTCGCTTTTGATGATATTACCATCGGAAATGCACCACCCAATTATGCAAGTTATTCCTTCGCTTGCACAGGCAATCCTTTGGAGTATCAATTTACCAATACTTCTCCTTTATGTGCTACGCTGAATCAATGGGATTTCGGTGACCCGGCTTCCGGAGCAAATAATGTCAGCAATAATATTAACCCAACGCATGTATTTTCTTCACCAGGAATATACAACGTATCTCTTACAGTCTCTGGTCCTTGTAATGCAACGTCAACTTTAATAAAAAATCTTATTACATTGAATACTAGTGCATTGGGTACTAATCCTACTTGCAGTAATAGCAACAGTGGAAGCATTATTATTTCCACTACAGGCAATTTTGGACTCACCACATTTACATTACAACCAAATGGAATTACTAATAATTCTGGTGTGTTTAATTCGCTGGGGAGTAATACGTATACAATTACAACCTCTGATGCCAATGCCTGTAGCTTGAGTAATATCGTAACTTTAACTACGCCTCCTGCAATCACTTGGTCCAATTTTTTAAGGACAAATATCACTTGTAATGGTTTGCAAAATGGAAGTATCCAAGCATCTGCAACAGGAGGGGCTGGTGGAATGAATTATATTCTCAATCCGGGTAATATCTCCAATAGCAGTGGAAATTTTTCACCCCTCAATATTGGAAGCTATACTATAACGGCAACGGATGTGAATGGCTGTTCCATTCAAACGATTACAAGTATTAGCCAGCCGAATCTGATAACTACTGGTTCATTTGCTGTAAGCAATGTAAAATGTAATGGCGGCAATGACGGACAAATATCGGCTACCTACCTAGGTGGTACTGGTTCATTTACTTATACCATCAATCCAACCGGTATTAGCAATAGCACTGGTATTTTTACAGGATTATCCGCTATAACGTATACCATCACCGGAACGGATGCGAATGGTTGTAGCAAAACTTCCTCTGTTACGCTTACGGAACCTAGTAAAGTTACCATCACAAACATATTGATCACTCAACCAGGTTGTTCACCCGGTAATGATGGTACAGCAACTGTTTCCGCTATTGGTGGCATTGGACTATTAACCTATTCTATGGGCGGCTCATTTACCAATGCAGCACAATTTTCTAGTTTGACGGCAAACACATTTACCATCACCGTGAAGGATGCAAATGGATGTACTGCTACATCCAGTATAACCTTGCAAAACCCCAACGGACCACAAATAAGCTCAGTACAAGTAACACATGCTTTATGTTTTGGTGATAATAATGGGAGTATTCTTTGTTCTGCAACAGCAACAGCCACGCCGATGTCTTTCACTATTACACCTTCAAATAGTACAAACAGTACAGGTCTATTTTCTGCAATGTCTGCTGGCAACTATGTCATTACAGTAAGCGATGCCAACCTTTGCACTGCTACTACCAATGCGAGTATATATGAACCTGAAAAATTAGTGATTGATACTTTTTACACGGTTTTTGGTACTTGTGGTTCCAATATTACTGAACATGCAATTGCCCACGCTACAGGTGGCGTTACTCCTTATATCTACGAACTTGCACCCATTACCGCGACCAACACAACAGGTTATTTTTCTCCAGTGAATGCGGGTGTGTATACTTTAACAGTTACAGACAATCATGCATGTACTGCAAGAAGTATTTTATTTGTGAGTGAAAAAATTTGTTGTGAAAATATTTTTATTCCCAATGTATTCTCGCCAAATAACGATGCCAAAAATGATGAGTTTAGAATTGTAAATGCAGCTGGTATACAATTAATTAACTTCAAAATATATAATCGCTGGGGCAATGAAGTATTCCGCACCCTATCTCTAGAAGATGGATGGAATGGTCGTTATAAAGGCGTAGATGCCGAAATCGGGACTTACTATTATTTCATCAAATACCAGTGCCTAAGCAGTGGTAAAGAATATTCATTGCAAGGAGATTTATTGCTTTTACGATAAGTTGAGTTGAGGCGGTTTGTAAGGCCGCAGCTAAGATGTTTGTTTGAAACTAGATAGGGTAGAGTGAGTGGTGATTTTAGAGTTCAAATCAAATAGGACAGATAATAAAAGTAAAGGGAGCTTATTTTCCTATCGGTTGGTGTCCCACCAACCGAAATTAAAGTTTCATGCTGTTCCACATCTTCCGCTCAGCAACATGTCCGTTACGCCCTTGTTGGTGTTATCACCAACAATTTTTATTTTTTCGAACAATCCAATAATACACTCCTAAGCAAACTTTCTATGCAAAAGATAAATCTTCAAATCAACATAATATAAACCCAAATTAACTATTTTTGAAAAATGCTTACGAAACCCTAATCTCCGTCAATTTGCGATACAGTAGAGTTGTCTTATAAAGTTTTGTATCAGGGATAAGTAATTTGGTGGCAATTTTACCGGGACAGTCCATAAATTATGACAGACAAACAAATTGAGAAAATTAAACTGAAAATTGACAAGTACAAAAAGGCACTTGCGTCAGACAAAAAATATTGGGGAGGCTATTATCACGACGGACAAGGAATTCGTTATTTAATTCCTGAACTTTATATTCAAATTGCAGATTACAAAGGAGCACTTAAATACTTTAATTGGTTTCATAAAAATTTTGAAGACGATAGTTGTTATCCAATTTTTCTATTTGAATGGACATTTGTTTTATATAAAAATAACTTACGAAAAGATGCAGAAAAAAAACTTCACCAAACTTTTTTCTCAAACACCTATTTGCTTGACAAATTTCTCGGAAAAGAGTTTTTAGATCTAGATAAAAATGAAAGTTCAAGTTGGGAATACCAAAGTTTAAAAGACCATTATCGCTATGACAAAAACAGGACAGATTTTGTTGACTTTGCAAATTGGATAGAAGAAGAATTACAAACAAGAATATTTTTAGACAAAGCAAATCGGTTCGTAGAAATCGAACAACTTTTAAAAACAACACCAATTGGAAAAAAAAGGAGTGAACTTGTAAATGAGTTAAGCCACTTAAAATACAATTAAAGTCATTTGGAAATACCAATTAAAATATCCGTTCTTCGGAGTGTCCTTCGCTCCGAAGTAACATTCTTTTGCTTTTAGCAAACTAATCAAATGTTCCTTTTTCGTTCAACAATATTTACATTCAGCATTTCTCGTTTGTCTTGAACGTAGCTCTTTGACTTTCTCTCAATTAAGCTTGCATCATTAAAACCCGAGAATAGTAGTTTTCAACTTGTTGATTTTCAATTTATTAAAAACTGCTGTATAGAATGTTCCGCAGGGCATGTCGAAGTAAAGATAATGGCAGATTTGCAATCTGCTTGTATGCGATTAAAAATTGCTTTAAATCTACCATTCGAGATGCGCTGCGCTAACATCTCGAATAGCCCAATTAGCTATATCAGTTGTTTTCATTGGATGCGAGTGAAACGTAAAATAAAATCAGGTTCAAGGGCTTGATGAACGATGTGAATAATTAGCGGTTAATCATGGACCATAGCTTTTTGGCTAAAAAAAAGTGTGTAAAACAATTTAGGAATCGTTTTACACACTGATTGGTTAAGACCGTTGACTCTATTCTACACCTACTCTAATTTCCAACCGTATTTTAAGGTAGGGGATGAGTGGGAAGGAATTAGTTGTTTACAATGATGGATGCATTTAATGCTGTAGCACCAGATGCTGTAGCAAATCCGCGAGCATAAACCGTGTATATTTTACCGGCAGTTAAAGCGATACCTGGTAAGGGTAGGGCTACTGTTGTTGTTCCAGCTAAACGTACCTCTAAGTTATACGTTCCGGCATCTACTGGAGTAAAAGCAGATGCAGATTTGAATGCCTGATTTGGAAACAATACACTTCCACCGGTTACAGCTACATCAACTGCAGGAGCATTAGGTGATAAATGGATAAATCGTACATGAGCTTTACCTGCAGCAGGTGTGGTCAAATCATCATTTAATACGATTGCTGAAATTTTAGATACAGAATCTATGGCAAAGATGCTATAATTTTTATTAGCAACAAATGGCACATCGGCGTTGATAACAGTGGTAGTGGTTCCTTTTACATTTACTTTAATGTTTCGAGTTCCTTCGGCAACTTCTACATAGGGGGTATTACTTAAATAAGCAAGAGATGCTTTGTTTTGGTTGTCCACTAAAATATCCACTTCCGGACCATCTGGAGAGGCATGGACAACTTGGATTTTGGCCTTTGGATCAGCTACATCCACGACGTCGTCTTTTGTACAGCTAGAGAATAAGGTTACAACTGATAGGAAAGCTAATGAGCTTAACGTTACGATTCTTTTTTTCATTTTTTTCATTTTTTTTTTTTTGTTTTGTTTGTGAGAGTTAATTTAAATTGTTTAGATAATTACGTAAATACTTAAACAAGACGCAATGATATGACGATGCGTTTGTTTTAAAAAAATAAAATCTCTTTTTTTTGTCATGGTAGTGTCATAAGTAATTTTCGTTTAAATTTTAGCACCGTCATCTAAGAGGACTTTATGGGATTATAACAGAGAATATGGTTATAAATAGTACAATATCAATGATATAAAAATAGAATAATAAATAATAATAAATAGTTACATATGAAATTGCTTCCTTTCTTACGAGTTGTTTGGGTTGAAGTTTACAGGATATTTTCCGGTTAATGTTTTGCTAATACGCTATTTACTGTAAATTTTATTGTTTCATTATATACCTATTAATTTAAACATGTCATCATAGCTCTTCAATATGTTCCGCAGGGTATGTCGAAGTATAGATAATCGCAGATTTACCATCTGCTTGTATGCGATTAAAAATCGCTTTATATCTACCATTCGATTCGAGATGCGCTGCGCTAAAATCTCAACAGCGCAACTTAGAAGCAAGAAACTTTAATAAAACAAGAACTTCATATGATGCACTGCATTGCGGCAACGATTGCAGTGGAAATCCTTTTTGCTGGCTCTGCAGCAAAAAGATTGGAACGGAAAGCGTGTTCGCCGCCCACATCAGAAACTTTCTTGTCTAGCCTTTTTAAGTAAAATAAAAAAAGCATCCTACAAAGCAGGATGCAATTTTAAAACACACCGAACAATCTTATTTTCTAACAAATTTACTTTCTCACAAATTTAGTTGTGTAGGTTTTTTCGCTGTTCGACACACGCAATAGATAGGTTCCTTTGGTTAAGGATTCTGTATTGATGGTATGTGTCAAATTGTTGGTTTGTTCTGTTATTAATTTTTTTCCATCGAGAGAATAAATTTCAATCAAGGTGTTTTCTTGTGTTTTTGGTAATGAAATATGTAAATACATGGTACAAGGGTTAGGATAAATGGATATGTCGATAGAGGTTTCACGCATTACTTTTCTTACCTGAGAATAGGTATATTTTCCATCTATATCGAGTTGTTTAATTCTATAATACATAGTACCCGTAAAGTTTGTCACATCGTTATAGTGATATTCATTTTCAAGCGCATTATTTCGCGATGCTTCTACTTGTCCGATGGCATTCCAATGGATGGCATCATTACTTTGTTCTATTTTAAAATTGGATACATACATTTCTGAAGTAGTTGTCCAATCCAGTTGCACGAAATCTTTTTTTCAAATATATCAAAAGCATAGTAATATTCTCTAATTATTAAAAAAGGCTTCACTCAACGCGAAGCCTTTTGAATATGCTAGTAATTATATTTAATAATAATATGGGAATCCATTTTCCTACTAAGGAAAAATATGTTCTTTATACCAATCTTCAATTTTTTCTTCATTGAAGAGACGATATTTAAAAGAGAAATAAATACCATAATATTGATTGGTAGTTTTGTCTCTTTTAATTTTTGCATCCACCGGACCTCTAAATTTAGATGGTGTATTGAATGGTGCAAATGATTCTGTTTGCGGTGGGTTAGAATTGTAATTTACATTAATTTTAGTTGCACTATTTTCGACAGTATTCATTCCCATGTCCATACGACCGCAGAATCCAAATACGATTCTTTTTGATAATAAAAAATCCAAACCTAAAGCTCCGTATACAGTCAAATCCGTTTTGTTATAGAGTGGTGCTGTAAGTGTACCAACTCGAGAAACGGTATCGTAAACATTGAAATCTGTGTTTTGGGCATCTAAAATAAATCGATCATTATTGTAGCGAATCAATTCATAGCGTTCTTGGTAATTGAGCAGCATGCCGTAATTAACGCCAGCGTCCAATGTAAAAGCAACTTGTCGGCGCATATTGGAACCGAAATGCATACCAAGCCCAATTCGCAAGTAATTCAATCGGGAGTAGGCATAAAAACTGGTGCTATCTGCATAATCACCATTATAGTTTTGGCCCAACTGCGTATAAGAAATTTGGGTATTAAAACCCATGGGTAATTTTTTAAATAAAGTATAGTAATAGCCTGCTTCTAAACCGATGGATGGTTTGAATGTTGGCATCCAATCACCAGCAGCTTTGTCTTTCGCATTGGAAAGTGAAGTGCGGTTGATACCAGCAAAAATTCCTACACGACCTTCATTTTGTGAATAGGAATGATGAAAAACAAGACTGAATATGACGATGAATAATTTTCTTTTCATTGATTGAATTTCTTTCCTAA
>CAMDVD010000041.1 GCA_945878115.1 Chitinophaga pinensis
TCTATTAGTTCAATCTTAGGAAAATAAGCGTTCAATTTAGCATCCACAGTTACAAGTTCTAATTTTTTTTCTTCGATAAATGAATCTAAATCACTTCTTAATATCAATGAAGGGTCTTGAATTATTCCTTCTTGTGGATGATAGGCAGAAAAGAAAAATTCATTTTCTCTAGCAAATAATAAAATGCCTATAGGCCTATTTTTATTTGGAATGCAATAGTGTATTATTTCAAAATGATTAAATAGAAATAATGGAATGGAATGCACATAACAAATTCCTTTTGCGGCAGATAGTGAAATTCTTAATCCGGTATAAGAACCAGGGCCATTCTGTATCGCAATCGCCTGTATTTGATTCCATTTAATTCCTTCTTCCAACAGTAACTCATTCAAATGAATATGTATTAAATGACTATGATTTGTTTGTAGGGCACTTGTTTTAGTGGCAATAATTTTTTCATCTTGTGATAGAAAGAGAAGGGAATCAGTTCCGCTGGTATCAATATATAATATATAGCTCATTTATGCACGCAAATGTAATTCAAATCTTATTTTTGCAAGATGGTAAAAAAAATTATTCATTCGACAAACGCCCCTGCACCAATTGGCCCTTATAATCAAGCCATTGAGGCAAACGGTTTTATATTTATTTCTGGGCAAATTGCTTTGAACGCAGAATCAAATACATTAATACTAGATAGTATTGAAGAAGAAACAGAGCAGGTGATGCAGAATCTAAAAGCCATCTTAACTGAGGCTGGAATTGATTTTGATCATGTATTAAAAACATCTATTTTCTTAAGTGATATGGCGTATTTTTCTACAGTGAATACTACTTATTCTAAATACTTTACAAAGGATTTTCCAGCTCGTGAAACCGTTCAGGTTGCTGGTTTGCCAAGAAATGTGAATGTTGAAATATCCATGATCGCTATCCGATAATTGGTCTTTGTTATCTAAACACTTAGATTTTATCTAGAAAAGGATGTTTTCATTATTGTTTTGTTTTATTCCAAGTTGGGTTATTGTATTTGTAAAAATCCAAATTGTTTATTTTGCCATTTATCCAAAATAAATATTTTTTTTTATACACAACGATATACATATTGATTTTGCTATGTGATGCCAAATAATAGGCAGAATATACACAAACTGTGAATAAAGAAAATACCAAAACCGAGTTGTAAAAAATATCTTCGTCCTACAATCCACTCCAAAGAGGTTATTTTCATTTTAGTTTTAATTTACGACAATGGCAACATTGAATCATAAATTAATTGAGAAGAGAATACACTCTGAAATAGAGGGAAACCCAATAAATTCGAACCCCCATGAGTAAAAAAAACACCCCAACATCTGGCTTATTATTTAGCCGATATTATACCACCGACACAATTAGTGTATATGATCAATTTCAGTATGATTTGCGCACTTCAGTCATTCGCAATCCAAATGGAGAAGTGGTTTTTGAAATGAAAAATGTAGAAGTCCCTTCACACTGGAGTCAAATTGCGACTGATATCTTAGCCCAAAAATATTTCAGAAAAGCAGGTGTACCGCAAGCTGACGGTACATTAGGACGAGAGACATCTATCAAAGAAGTGGCTCATCGTATGGCCGATTGTTGGAAGCAATGGGGGGAAAAACACAATTATTTCAATGGTGCAAATGATGCAATTATTTTTTATGAAGAATTAGTTTATTCTATTCTGAACCAAAGCTGTGCGCCTAATTCTCCTCAATGGTTTAATACAGGATTGCATTCTGCATATGGCATTACGGGTAAACCACAGGGACATTATTATGTAGATCCAAGCACTGGAGAATTAAGTAAATCTACCAATGCCTATGAACGTCCTCAACCACATGCTTGTTTTATTTTAAGCGTTGATGACGATTTAGTCAATGAAGGTGGAATCATGGATTTATGGGTACGTGAAGCCCGAATATTTAAATACGGAAGTGGTGTTGGAACCAACTATTCTAACATTCGAGGTGAAGGTGAAAAATTAAGTGGTGGCGGCACTTCTAGTGGTATAATGAGTTTTTTGAAAATAGGCGATCGTGCAGCAGGTGCTATCAAGAGTGGTGGTACTACTCGCCGTGCAGCAAAAATGGTTTGCTTAGATTTAGATCATCCAGAAATCGAAAAATTCATCAATTGGAAAGTAGAAGAAGAGCAAAAAGTAGCCGCATTAATAGCTGCTGGTTATAGCCACGATTATGAAGGGGAAGCATACAAAACAGTAAGCGGACAAAATTCTAACAATTCTGTTCGTGTACCGAATGATTTTTTCTATGCTTTACAAAATGGAACGGACTGGGAACTAAAAGCGCGTACCGATGGGCATGTCATGAAAAAAGTGCCAGCTAAAGATTTATGGGATCAAATTGCCTACGCAGCATGGCGTTGTGCAGATCCAGGAACACAATACGATACAACTATCAATGAATGGCATACTTGTCCTGAAGGTGGAAAAATTCGTGCTTCAAATCCTTGCAGCGAATACATGTTTTTGGATAATACAGCTTGCAATTTAGCCTCCATGAATCTTCGTCGTTTTTATAATCAAGAAACGAATCAATTTGATGTGAACGGTTATGAATATGTAACCAGACTTTGGACAGTTGTTTTAGAAATATCTGTTCTTATGGCACAATTCCCAGCGAAAGAAGTTGCTCAATTAAGCTATGATTATAGAACCCTTGGTTTAGGTTATGCCAATTTAGGGTCGTTATTAATGGTGCAAGGAATTCCGTATGATAGTGAACAAGCACGAGGTATTGCCGGTGCTCTAACCGCAATTATGACAGGTGTTGCTTATAAGACATCCTCGGAAATGGCACATCATTTAGGCACTTTCGCGAAATACGAAGAGAATAAAAAACATATGCTTCGTGTGATGCGTAATCATCGTGCAGCGGCTTACGATGCGCAAGACGCATTTGAAAGTATCGATATCAAACCACAAGGAATACAAGCAAAATATTGTCCTGATTATTTGTTGAAAGCTGCTACAAAAGCATGGGATGATGCTGTGCAAATGGGAGAAAAATACGGATACAGAAATGCACAGGCAACGGTAATTGCACCAACTGGAACAATAGGATTGGTGATGGATTGTGATACAACAGGCGTAGAACCCGATTTCGCATTGGTGAAGTTTAAAAAATTAAGCGGTGGTGGCTATTTTAAAATAATCAATCAGAGCATTCCTACAGCCTTACGAAATATTGGTTATTCTGAAAAGGAAAATGATGCGATTGTAAAATATGCAAAAGGACATGGTACGTTTGCTGGTGCTCCCTTCATCAATCATCAATCATTAAGTGAAAAAGGTTTTATTGCCGAGGAATTAAAAAAATTAGACTTAGCTGTTGAAAGTGCTTTCGATATCGCTTTTGTATTTAATCATTATGCTTTAGGCGAAGAGTGTTTGCAACGAATTGGATTCAAACCAGAACAATACATGAATCCTACTTTCGACTTATTGGAAGAATTAGGTTTCAAAGAGGAAGAAATAAAT
This sequence comes from Chitinophaga pinensis, assembly GCA_945878115.1. Lineage (GTDB taxonomy): Bacteria > Bacteroidota > Bacteroidia > Chitinophagales > Chitinophagaceae > OLB11. Next base: position 3,527 of record CAMDVD010000041.1, read on the forward strand.
ACAGCGAATGATTATGTATGTGGAACTATGATGCTAGAAGGCGCACCATATCTTAAACCAGAGCATCTTGCCATTTTTGATTGTGCCAATAAATGTGGTAAAAAAGGTGAGCGATATATTCACCATACTGGACATATTCGTATGATGGGTGCAACACAACCTTTTATCTCTGGAGCTATTTCCAAAACGATTAATTTGCCGAATGAAGCAACCATCGCTGAGATTAAAGAATGCTATCAATTAAGTTGGGAATTGGGGTTGAAAGCCAACGCTTTATATCGCGATGGAAGTAAGATGAGTCAGCCACTTTCTAATAAAAGTGATAAAAAAGAAAAGGTATCAGAACCTGAAAATATCAAAGAAGAAATCAAGCAAATTGCAGAGAATGTGATTCATGATTTGGATAAATTAACGATTGATGAATTATTGGAAGAAGTCAATAAACGAGTACAAGCGAGTCCAGATACAAAATTAAAACGTCAATTGTCTCGAATCGTTGAACGTAAAACATTAGCTGCAAAACGTAGAGGATATACTATTAAATCAAAAGTTGGTGGACAAGCAGTATTTCTTCGTACCGGTGAATACAGTGATGGTACATTGGGAGAAATATTCATTGATATGAGCAAAGAAGGTGCAACAATTCGTAGTTTGTTGAATTGCTTTGCGATTTCTGTCAGCATTGGTTTACAATACGGTGTGCCTTTAGAAGAATTTGTAGATAAATTTATCTTCACTCGCTTCGAACCGGCTGGAATTGTAGATCATCCAAATATTAAAAACGCAACTTCCATTGTCGATTATATTTTCCGAGCATTGGGTTATGAATATCTAGGGCGAACAGATCTTGTGCATGTGCAAGCTACGGCAGGTAGCACTGGTCATGATGAGTGGGATCAACCAACAGAAGATCAAGAATTGTCTAATGTACGTATCACTTCGCTTTCAGCTCGACCAAGTAAACCAAGCCCTGTTTCTGAATTAGCTCCTCAAAAAGTAAATGTAGCTAGTGCAATGTCGGAATTGGATAAAAAGAAAATGATGGGTACAAGTGCTGACGCTCCGATTTGTCGCAGTTGTGGAAACATTACACTAAGAAATGGAACTTGTTATATGTGTCCAAATTGCGGCACCACAACAGGCTGTAGCTAGTAGGATGGATTGAGTTGGATGCAATTATGATCAATTTCTAAAAATGATTTGCACTTTGTGCACTGCATATAAATCAAATGCAATTAAGCGATGGTTTATATGCAGATAATATAACAAGGAGTCAACATTCAATTGGTAGTTTAAAATCAAACCAATACATGCTTTTTATCTAATAAAATATTATCCATTGTCCAAGTAATGGAATGTTCAAATTCTTTTTGGCGAAATGCACAAGGTTGAACGTTGCATAAGCTGCATTGTTTAGGAAGGCATCCATCTACATGTACAAAAAATTCGACACGATCTTTAAAATGGGTTTTTAAAATGTCTGTGAGCGTATCCAAAATGTCATGTGATTCGGATACATTGATATAATAGGGGACTGTTAAATGACAATCTATATGATAGAACCCGGCATAATTAATGACTCGCATATTGTGAACATCAATCCAATTGGCCAGTCTTTTTTTATTTAATAATTGAATGATTTCTTCAATGATGGCTTCGTCCGATTCATCCATGATGCCAGAAATTGATTTTCGAATAATTTTATAACCTGTGAAAATAATAATGAAGGCAAATACCATGGCAACTATACTGTCTAACCATTTATATCCAGTAATCCATACAATAGATAAGCCAACAATAAGTCCTATTGTGGAATAAGTATCTGATTTTAAATGAGAACCACCAGCAATTAAAATTGGAGAATTTTCTTGATTGCCCTTTTTGACACAATAAAAGCCTACAACATAATTGATGCAGGCAGTAATACCAATAAGAATTAAACCAATATTTAATTTTTGTAGTGCATGCGGATGAATTAAATTGGTGAGTGCTTCATAAATAATAATGAATCCTGCGGTACTGATCAATATACCTTCTACTGCTGCTGAAATAAATTCTACTTTGCCATGCCCATAAGGATGTTCTTTATCTTTAGGTTTTGCCGAAAGAATAATACTGTATAATCCGATAAAACCTGCTACTACATTAACCGTACTTTCTAGTGCATCCGTGAGAATGGCAACTGAACCAGTAATATACCAAGCAAAAAGTTTACATACAAAAAGAACGAGGGAAACCAGAACCAATAGCTTCTGGATTTGAATACTTTTTTGTTTCATGGTCTACTTAACCTCTCCCATTAGCTTTTTGACGAAAGGTGAAATTGCGATCAATACGACACCAGCTATCAAAGCATAGATTGCCAATTGTTTATAGCCATCTGTATATGCCATTAATTTTGTTACTAAGGATGCATGTTCATCTGCACTTGCCATGCCTGCTCCTAATATGCCTGCAGCGTATTGTCCATAAGCGCTTGCCAAAAACCACATACCCATCATCACACCACTCAAACGAGTAGGGGATAGTTTCGTCATAATGGATAAACCAATAGGTGATAAACTTAATTCTCCGAAGGTAATGATAAACCATCCGAAAGTGAATAGGTTGAGTGAGGTGACTCCATTTGCATCAGCAAAGAATCTTGTGTAATAAAAAATATAAAAACCAAGGGCTAAGAATAAAAAACCCAATCCGAATTTAACTAAAGTGTTTGGTTCCATTTTTCGCTTGCTCAACCAAACCCACAATAAGCCTAATAAAGCAGCGAAAATGATAACAAATAATGAATTAGCTGAATTGTTTACGCCATTTGGATCCAACTTGATTCCTAATACATTACTATCCAAATTATTAGCTGCGAATAAGCTTAATGAGCCACCACTTTGTTCGAAAAATGCCCAAAATAGAACGGAGAAGAGGATGAATACCAATGCCGCAAGTAGTTTATTTCGTTCATCTTTATTGCATTTTGTCATTTCATAAAATAAATACAGAAGTACTAAAGGTCCAATGGTATACATGAAATAATCCGTGTATTCCGTTTTTGAAACCATAATCATGATTAATGGAATTATTGCTAAAGAACCTAAATAAACTGCCCATTCTATGATTTGTTTTTTGTTGCCATCCTCCATGTCACGCATTGGTGAAAGTCCAATAGGTCCTAATGAATTTTTTGTAAAAATAAAAGTAATTAAACTGATAGTCATCACTATTGCGGCTAATCCGAAGGCGACATTCCATGTAAGATGAGCAGGAATGATATTTTGTAACATTTCTCCCTTGCCTATGGCAATACAAATATAACCACCTATGAGAGCACCAACATTTATTCCGGCATAGAATAAAGAGAACCCAGCATCTGTTCGTGTGTCGCCACTTTTATATAAACTACCTACCATCGTAGAAATATTCGGTTTGAAAAAGCCAGTACCTATTATTGTAAAACTTATGCCAATAAAGAAAAATTTCAAAGGATCATAAGCCAAAATACAACTGCCGATGATCATGAGTAGTCCTCCCCAAAATAATGATTTTCGAAATCCTAGAATTTTATCTGCAAACAAACCACCAAGAAAGGTAAATGCATAAACAAAGGCTTGAGTGGCACCATACTGCAAATTGGCAACTTTTTCATTCATCATTAAATGATGAACCATAAAAAAAGTAAGCATACCGCGCATTCCATAGAAACAAAATCGCTCCCACATTTCACTAAAAAATAGATACCATAATTGCTTTGGGTATTTTCCTTTAAAATCTTGTATTTGTTCGAGTTTGAGTTGTTGTTCCATCAGAAAGTAAATTTATAAGGCAAGGTAATTTTTTTTTTGAATTTAACGGCAAGGGAAACCGAATAAAAAAGGCATGAGGCTAATAATTTTTATTTTGAATTACTCACTTTCCAAAAAATCATCCATATTTCGACGTTGTTGTTTGGTAGGTCTACCTACTTTACTCAAACGCTTACCGGTATAAAAGCTCGAAGCCTGAAATTCATTTTCAACTTTATCACTTTCAGGGGTAATGTCAATATAGTTAGTTATGGCAACTTCATAAGAGACTCGATTCGCAATAATTCCAGTTACCTTAATCAGTATTTTTTTTTCTTCATTTCTTACCTCATATTCTTCATTTAAGATAACAGCTTTAGAGGCTTTTATCGATTCGCCTTTCCATTTAACTTTCCCACTTTCACAAGCAGCACTGGCTAAAGTTCTCGTTTTGAACAATCTTATCGACCATAAATATTTATCGATTCTTACTTTTTCCATAATTATTTTTATTGCCCCTGTAAATTTATTTATTATTTAATCTGTTGATAATGTGTAGTTATAAGATAGTTTATTAAAGTTTTTATATTAGCAAATTGCATTTGTTCTTGTATCAGAAAGCATCTGCTTCAATAAGCACAAATGCAATGGCATTCGTTTCAGTATGTGAAATACTCACATGAATTGCCTTGCATTTTTGATCTAAAAAATTTTGTTTCGCATTGCCCAGTAAATGGATATACGGTTTGCCATTTTCAAGATGCAAAGTTTCAATTTCAGGCAAGCGATGATTCCCAATAAATTGCACACCAATCGCTTTAAGGTAAGCTTCTTTCACTGCCCACCTTGCGGCAAAATGAATGTTCGGTTTTTTTTGTTTTTCGCAATAGGAAATTTCTGCCTCAGAGAAAACATGTGTCTTAAAGCGTTCATTCTTTTGCAATTTCTCCTCGATTCGATATACTTCAACAATATCAGTTCCTATTCCTGCAATCATTATTTGATTATTATGTTCAAATATCATGAATCTATTTTAAATAGTGAAGCTTATTCATTTTTTTCTATCCTACGTAATTTCTTTTGCTTGCCTTAATGGTAAAATTATTTTTGAAAATAGAAGACGTTCATTACAAATTTCCGCTAAGCTACGCTATCAATTAATTTGTTTAATTTCCACATTCTAAATTTTCAATTTAATAATGTTAAAACAATAACAAAAATGCGAATAATTGTAAAAAAATACTAAGCTTTTTTTTGTTTTATTAATTCTCTTTGTACCTTCATACTAGTTCTTTATATTATTAACCCTGTAATTAAATTTTAGACAAATGAATATTCAAATTCGCACACAACGCTTTGATGCTGACAAGAAACTTTTAACGCATGTCAATGAAAAAGTCGATAAATTAAAAACCTATCATGATAACATTGTTGATGTAGAAGTTTACCTAAAAGTAGATAATGTGATACATCAAATCAAGGACAAAATTGCCGAAATAAAAGTGCATATTCCGAAGCACACTTTTTTTGTAAAACACGAATCTAAAAGTTTTGAAGAATCTTTTGATTTAGCACTAAAAGCTTTAATCACACAAATAAAAGGCTTTAAAGAAAAACAAGTAGAAGCTCATTAATAAAAAATACCCTTCGTTTTGGAGGGTATTTTTTTTGGTTTAGTTTTACCAATATGATTCAATTTCCAAATGGCAAAATAAATCTTGGATTGCAAATAATGGCGAAGCGCCAAGATAAATTTCATGATATAGAAACTGTATTCTATCCAATTCATTTAGTAGATGCACTTGAATTTATTCCTGCTCAGGCATTTCAAATAAGTACTTCAGGCATTTCAATGGATGTTCATCCAGCAGATAATATTATTGTGAAAGCTTATGATTTGGTGAAGAAAGATTTTCCTCAATTGCCATTATTACATATCCAGTTATTGAAGAAAATTCCTACAGGAGCAGGTCTAGGCGGTGGTTCTTCTGATGCAACTTTTATGTTGAAGATGCTAAATGAGTATTTTAAACTGGAACTTACAGATTCCAACCTACAACAATATGCCATTCAATTGGGAAGCGATTGTCCTTTTTTTCTAAAGAATAAGCCTTGTCGAGGTTCTGGAAGAGGGGAGATTTTAGAAGAAATAAAATTAGACCTCAGTGCATATAGTTTTGTTTTAATTAAGCCATCTGTGCATATTTCAACAGCATGGGCATTTTCACAATTGACTATCAGTCAACCTCTAAAACTTCCACATGAAATAGTCCAACAGCCGATATCGACTTGGAAGGAAGAATTAATTAACGATTTTGAAATTCCAATTTTTAAAGAATTTCCTGATTTAAAGAATATTAAAAGTGAATTATATCAATTAGGTGGAATCTATTGCTCGATGAGTGGAAGTGGAAGTACTTTATACGGAATTTTTGAAACGCATTCTATTACCCAAATAAAAAAGGCAATTCAAGAAAATAAGATGTTTAAACAAAAAGAAATTTTTTATCTTGATTAATAATTATTCAAAAAAAAATCGAAGGAAAAAAGTGAAAACGGACTAGCTAAAATACAAGATTGCAGCAATCAAAACAAACTCCAATGACATTACAACTACTATAGCTAATGAGATTCGATTGGATAGTTTTTTACTTGATTTTATTTCGTTATTACTTGTAGAAGAAATAGAGACAGCGTCGAACCAAAAAAAGTTTTTGACATTAGAGCGTAACCTAGAGCTAGTCAAGGATATAATCAATTTCCAAACCAATAAAAACCCAATAATAATTAAGGAAATATAAAACGAATTCTGAATAAGACCATTCATATAATTTAGTTTATTATTTTGACTATTTTAAAGAATTTTCTTTATGATATACTTTCCTAAATGCTTTAAAAAATTAATTAGATTTCCAAGTTATGTTCTCTAAATGAAAATGTAACAACTAAGAAGTATGGTACAAATATAATAGGAAATTTGATTTATTGTAGTAATTGAAAAAAAATATCCTAAAATGATAATAACTGGAATTAAATGCAAACGCACAATATTTTTTTAGGTTTCTTTTGAATCAAAATATTTTGAATGTATTTGCTTCCTTGCCTTTTAATCTTGGTCAATTGGATTCATCACATCCAGAATTCAACATGTAATGTCATGAATTAAATTCGGGTTATGACATTTTAAAATTATTATCCTACATTTGAATTTAATCAATCTTTTAAAGAATATGAACTCAAACGAATTTAATAAATATGCTGTGAAGCACCATGGCATTAGCAGTGGAACCTTGCACAACTTTACATCTCACATGAATAAACAAGTCACAAATTTAACGCCATATATCATTGAAGAGCGTCCGATGAATGTTGCATCTATGGATGTTTTTTCTCGCCTAATGATGGATAGAATTATTTTTCTTGGGGAAGGTATTAATGATTATGTAGCAAATATTGTAACCGCACAATTGTTATTTTTGGAAAGCACAGATCGTACTCGTGATATTCAAATGTATTTAAATAGTCCTGGTGGCAGTGTATATGCTGGACTAGGCATTTATGATACCATGCAAATTATACAACCAGATGTGAGTACGATATGTACTGGTATAGCCGCTAGTATGGCAGCAGTGCTAATGTGTGCAGGTGTTAAAGGAAAAAGAACTGCATTGAAACACTCGCGCATTATGATACATCAACCCTTGGGTGGTGCTGAAGGACAAGCAAGTGATATTGAAATTACAGCTCGCGAAATAGGAAAATTGAAAAAAGAACTATACGAAATCATTGCATTGCATAGCGGTCAAAAATTAGCCAAAGTAGAAAAAGATAGTGATAGAGATTATTGGATGACTGCCGAAGAAGCTAAAGAATATGGTATGGTAGATGAAGTATTGGTTCGAAATGCAAAAAAGGAACTTTAAATAAAGTAACACGCTTATGGATAAAAGTCGAATAGAAATGTTCGACTTTTATTTTGTCGTCATTTCTACTTTGAAAGGTTGAATGCGATGAATTACATTTGACCTACAAAAATTTTATCATGCAGAAAGATTCACGCATATTAACCATTCCAGTCATTGTTGCATCCTTAGGTTATTTCGTAGATATCTATGATTTAGTTCTATTTAGTATTGTGCGCAAACTTAGTCTGAAAGCTTTAGGTCTTAACCCTGAACAAATTGAGCACAGTGGATTATGGTTATTAAATATCCAAATGATAGGCATGTTGATTGGTGGTATATTCTGGGGGGTATTAGGTGATAAAAAAGGAAGGCTTTCTGTTTTATTCGGATCCATCATTTTATATTCTGTTGCAAATATTTTAAATGCATATGTCACCAATGTAACTGAGTACGGGATACTACGTTTTATTGCTGGAATAGGTTTGGCTGGCGAATTAGGAGCAGGCATTACTTTGGTTGCGGAATCTTTACCCAAAGAAAAAAGAGGGTGGGGTACTACTATTGTTGCTACTGTAGGTGTATCAGGTGCCATGTTTGCAAGCTTCATGGGTATTTACTTTCAAGATTGGAAATTGTGTTATATAGTTGGCGGTGTATTAGGTCTTTGTTTGTTATTATTAAGGATTGGAGTTTTTGAATCTGGCATGTATCAACTTGCGAAAGAAAAAGCGAACAGTTTAGGAAGTTTGAAGCTGTTATTTTTATCCAAGGCTAGATTGGTCACTTATTTGCATTGCATTTTGATAGGATTACCTATTTGGTATTGTATTGGAATACTAGTTACATTAAGCCCTGAATTAGGAAAAGAACTTGGTATCATAGGAATTATTGAACCACCTAAATCCATTTTATATTGTTATGCTGGTGTCACTCTTGGCGATTTATCATCAGGTATTTGGAGCCAAATTATACAAAGTAGAAAAAAAATCTTGCAATACTATATTGCTGCTACTATGCTGATGGTGATAGCCTATTTTTGTATGGCAAATAGAACAGTACAGGAATTTTATTTTTTATTTACCGCACTCGGTTTTGCCGCAGGATATTGGGCTGTATTAATTTCGAGTGCAGCGGAACAATTCGGCACAAATATTAGAGCAACAGTAACAACATCAGTACCTAATTTTATTCGCGCTTCCTTAATTCCTATCACATTATTGTATATATTTTTTCAATGGACAGGTATCACAAAATTAAATAGTGCCTTGGTAACTGGAATAATTTGTTGTGCTCTCGCATTTTATGGAGCAACCAAATTGCATGAGTCATTTCATAAAGATTTGGATTATCAAGAAGAATAGATAAACACAAATCTTGTTAAATTATTTTTCAATAATTTCTTGTATTTTTTTTGCAGTTAAAGGGTGATAATTATTCTTCGCCATATCAAAAATTTCTAATGCCATTTTTTTTCCTTTTTCTGTTTTAATCATTTCATGATATAGAGGTTCTAAAAATTTTTTTCGCCCTACAGTTGTCAAGAAAATTTTCATCGAAGGAAAAGCCATTTCATAATTGGATAGGAGACTTAACTTATACCATTCATCCGCAATTTCGCTATTCTTACTTATAGACAATTGGAATTTATTATCCAAGGTTTTCATTTTTTCAATGTCTAATGGATGAGGTAATTTACGTAGAAATTGCAACCATTCATGAGTACTCCATTTGGCAAATGAAGGCATATTCACTACGCCGTTTTTTTCAAACTGCAATCGCAAATTGTCAACTGCAACAAATCTGTCTGGTAATGTATGCGGACAATTATCTGGTAAGCCTGGTGCAAATACCCATTCATTTACTTTTAATTTATTACGAAGTACAGTATCCTTGTCGAATAAATGTTCGTTCATGAATGCCAATGCTTTCTCTGTGGTCATCGGTTGAAAAGCATTCATGCTAAAATAGTCATTTAGATATTTGTCAAATTTCTCTCTGCCTACGGATTCTTCTAAAAAGCGTAAAAATACTGCACCTTTTTCATACGGGATATTACTAAAAGCGTCTTCAGGACTTCTTCCTTTCACATCAACACGAAGTCTTGTATCTGGATTTTTCAAACCGAAAGTTTGTAAATCGCTTTGCATATCTTGATAGCCTAATTCCCAAAGCATATCTGTATAAGACTTGCCAGAGATAGTCTCCATAATTCTACGTTCAAAATAAGTCGTAAATCCCTCATTCAGCCAAAGATCATCCCATGTAGAATTGGTTACCAAATTCCCACTCCAGCTGTGCGCCATTTCATGTGCAATGAGTGAAACTAAACTTTTATCTCCTGCAATAATTGTTGGGGTCGCAAACGTAAGACGTGGATTTTCCATACCACCAATTGGGAAAGAAGGAGGAGCAACAAGAACATCATATTTCCCCCATTTATATGGTCCGCCAACTTGCTCTGCGGCTTTCATCATGGCAGGAATATCACTCAATTCATTTGCTGCTTGATCTAATAATGAAGTCTCAGTGTACACACCACATCTATCATCTATAGCTTTATAAGAAATATCACCTACAGCCAATGCAATTAAATAGGTTGGGATTGGTAATTCCATTTCAAAATCATAATGCCCATTCTCTGTTTTTACAACAGGATTTTTTGCACTCATCACGGCCATCATTTTATTTGGTACTTGCACATGTGCATTATAGGTGATACGGATAGCTGGTACATCTTGGCATGGTAATAAGGAACGTGCTTGTATGCTTTCGCATTGTGTAAAAAGATATGGCATTTTTTTACCCGCTGTCTGTGAAGGTGATAACCACTGCAAGGCAGTTGCATTTTTACCAGTTGTATAAGTTACACTTACAATAGTATCAGTTTTTAAAATTGGTATAGATAATGAACTGCCATAAACTTCATTTTTTTTGCCAAGTGAAAATGCGGTTTCTTTATTATTCACAATTACAGAATGAATATTCAAATCATAGGTATCAAATATGATAACGGTTGCTTTCGTTTTATTTTCAAAAGTCCATGTAGCCACGCCATCAATTTGTTTCGTATAAAAATTAATATTGGCTTTCCAATCTAAGTGTTTACAAGTAACAGTTTCAAAATTAGAAAAGGTATGCATATCAGCATTTAATTCAACGTTCCTTTCATAGGTATAATTGCAGGAACAAAAAAATAGACATACATAAAACACAAACAAGACTTTCATTGAAATATTTTTAAGACGTAAAAATAGTATAACTTTCATCAGCTTGTAAACATAACATCTCAAATCCATTTTTTATTATTGTTCCATGTTTTTCACAATTTTCTAAAAAAAGGGATTTGGCAGGATTGTAGATTAAGTCATATGCTACAAAGGAATCATTTAAAAGTGTATAAGGCAGGGGTAGGACAATTTGTTCCAAAGGTGGCATCCCTATAGGTGTTGTATTAATCCAGAGCTTATAATTATTTGCTATGTTGGCATTAATTTCTTCATACTGTATGGCGTTCTTGTTTTTTTCTCGACTCACTATCAAAAATGGGATATTATTTTTTTGGAGAACGAAACGAATTGCTTTGCTGGCACCTCCAGTTCCAAAAACCAATGCTTGAGTAGATGGGAGGAAAAAGGGTGTTACAGATTTTTCGAAACCGATTACATCCGTATTGTAGCCACAATATATTCCATCCCTTATTCGTACACAATTTACTGCACCTACAAGAGAGGCTGTATAATCTAATTGATGTAGAAATGGTATAATTTTTTCTTTGAATGGATGCGTTACATTAAGTCCATCTAATTGATTTATTTGAATGACTTCTTGTAAGGAATCCAAGGAAATCATTTCGAAATTTTGATAACTTGCTTGTATATTTTCCTTTGCAAATTTATTCGAAAAATAAGTTCTTGAAAAAGAATTTTCCAATGGGTGACCAATTAAGCCATACTTTTTCAATAGAAATTATTTATTTACTTTTTATCTAAATAAAACATAAAGGTGTCGCCACGAAGCCCAATTCTAGTAGATTCAAGAGGAATTACTTCATTAGGTGCAATATTCCCAAGGTTCACATTACAACCACAAAGCTCTAAAAAATATACCTGTTGCGCTTTTTGTGGTGCTTCCCAAATAATTTTTTCTTGAGGTATTTGTGTCAAGATTTCTTGTACCAATCCTTCACGTACTTCGCCGCTACTTCTGTATATACCTACATTACCAGCTTCTCTTGCTTCGGCAATAACATAAGTACTTCCAGCTTCTAATTCTGCTTTCATTAATTCTATCCAGATATAAGGCGGAATAATATGGGTTGCATCTTTGCTTCCAACCTCACTCAGAACAGTTACCTCTTTGGCTAATTTTTCGATATAGCCACATTTTTCTGGATGAGGAATGGTAATTGAACCATCCGAAACTTCCACATGTGTTAAACCAAAATCTTTCACCATTCCAATATATTCATCAAAACATCCTCGAATCAAAAAGGCTTCAAATAATGTACCACCTAAATAGACTGGCATATCATGTGCTGCATAAATTGCTAATTTCTCTTTTAAGTTAGGCGTGACCATGGAAGTGCCAAAACCTAGTTTGACAATATCAACATGAGGGCCTGCTACAGATAAAAAATTAATCACTTCTTGATTACTAAGTCCTTTGTCCATAACCATAGTTAATCCATCTTGTCTTGGTTTGGCTGTTCGTGTTGGTATTTGTGGTAAATTAAAGTTCATGTCGCAAATGTAAAAAAATATTAGCCCATGTTAAAGTCTAATTTTAATTATTATTTGTGAAATATTTTCTATAACTATGTATAAAATAATTGTATGAAAAAAATATATCTATTACTTTTTAGTCTACTACCATTCTTTGCATCTTCGCAAACTACCATTACAACAAGTTATGTTACAAATACAATTATTTTTAGTACAGGTAGTACTTATATTACTTTTGATGTACAAAACACAAATGCATTTCCAGTTGTGCTTACTGGCCTAACTAATTTGCAAGCTAACTTATATGAAAATAATGTGTATTCATTATGGTATTCCAGTACCTCATTGTTTGGTGCACCAACACTTTTTTCATCTTCAGCTGGATGGTCATTACTAGCTACTTCCGATCCATTTACCTCTACCATTATAAGTTATGTCAGCCCATTCAATTGTTTGGGATTAACGATTCCGGCAGGACAAACTTATCGATTCGCCTTACAAGGAAGCAAAGGCACGGCAGTGGCTGGAGGGGTTACACCAAATGTCTTCTCAGGTGGTGGGGTTAATTTATTTGTTGGAAATAATACAACGCCTGGTGGTCAAGTTGGCTATTTTAGTTGGCAAAATATAGGCAATTCAGGAACACCTTATTTCTTCGATGGCAGTATAACTATTGCTCCTGCAAATACGTTCAATGATATAGAAGTAAAACGAATTACAAAGCCCGCATCCATTTGCAATTTTACCAGTAATACTATATTAGCTTCCATATGTAATAAAGGAACACAGAATTTGAATTTGGGAACCAACAATGCTACGGTCAATTTTAATGTTACTGGTCCGGGTGCACCACAAACTTCATCAACGGTTTTAAATAGTGGAATTTTACCTCCTTGTGGATGTACCAATGCAATTATGAATGGGGTGAATTTTTTTCAACCAGGCGATTATCACATTACCGCATCGGCTACTCTGGCGGGCCTCACGGAATCCACTTTAGCAAATAATATAGCCCAAGATTCCATCACAAATTACAAACCAAATGTCAGCCCATTGAGTGATTCTGTATGTCAATTTTCTAACAATTCAGTCTTTGCAGGATACACAGCAAGTGGTTGCCAAACCATTCATAAATCTGTAACTGCAACTGCTATTGTATCTGGTACGGTTGATGGTACAAGTGACGCAACAGCAGGGCAATTTGCAATAGGTTCGCTACCCACATTGCCAACAGGAGCGGTACTAACAGGCGCAAAATTATTTATTAGCAATTTGAATGCAGTGCCGACCAGCACGTTTGGCAACGAATTGCGATTTAATATTTATGGTGCAGCACCCAATGGTCCTAGCAATCCTTTTTTACCTGGTTTAAATGGCAATTTTTTAAATTTCTCAGTGTATAATTTAGATTATTCTTCTACTTTAAGTAGCGCACAAATAAATAATATGTACACTGCAATCGGTGGTGGTGGAACTTTCTATATAGGATATTGGGAAACCAATAATAATGTAGCAGGCTCGGATATAACATTGAATGCACAGACTTTCCCAACCGTCGCTACGCTAACCGTTGAATATAATATTTTACCATTTGCTAAATGGTATACAGTTGCTTCTGGTGGATCTTCCATACTCAATTCATCCGCTTTTAATCCTTTATTGACAAGCGGTTCTGGTATAAGCAATACGAATTCTGTTAATACATATACCTATTATGCAGCATGTAGTTCTGATTCAAGTTGTAGAGTGCCAGTAAGTTTTAAGGTAAATGAATCTCCGATTGCTATTCAAGATACTATTGGCAATTGTGAAGTGGTTTCAGGTAGTGGAATTGGTATCTTTGATTTAACTGCTGGAAACGGTGTTGTGTCTAATAATGTGCCGAATACTACAGTTGCTTATTATCAAGATATAGCTTTGAATACGATCATCAATAATCCTTCAAATTATGTTTCACCCATCACTGTTGTCTATTCAAAAGTTAGTATTACCAATGGATGTTTTGCTTCCGACTCGGTTGTATTAACCGTAACTCCTAAACCAGATTTTGTATCTAATTTGGTGGATGCGAATGCTTGTAGTCCAATTACTTTAGATGCGTCAAGTTTAATTAACCCTTTTTGTACTGTGCCTCTTGGTACCGATACTTTATTTTTTAGTGATTCATTATATACTATTCCCTTTGTAAATCCGCATAGTATTTCAGTGGCAGATACTGTGTATGTTTTGTTCGTGACCAACACACTTCCAGCGTGTAAGGATAGTTTGGTTGAGCATATCAATATTCAACCTTACTCAAATTATATTGCTAATCAAGATTTAAATTTGAATACTTCTAACCCTGGTAACATTGCTTGCGGCAATATCCTATTATCAGATGCAGTTAATGAAACCTATCATACGTTTACCGATTGTCGGCGAGTGGCGTCGGTACTCGATATTGTGGATGGCACTAATTTAGGTTCTACTTCTGTATGTGAAGTCATTGAAGCAAGTACACCTTTTCATAATGGACAACCATACTTGAATCGGCATTTTCAAATTACCCCAACGAATAATGATAGCGGATATGTTTGCCTTTACGTATTAGATGATGACTTTGCACAATATAACGCAGATGCAATTAGTGCTACACCTTCTTGGCCTCAATTGCCTACTGCTTTATTTCCGGCCTATGCGAGTAATTTATGTGTGACTAAAGTGGACAATGGAGATTTAAATACACCAGGGCATATTGCGTCTGTCATTCCGAATGCTATGCTCTCGACGAGCTATGATCCAATCACTACGGTATGGACAGTTTGCTTTCCGGTGAGCAGCTTTTCTTATTTTTATTTACATGCGCAAAATCTAAATAATTTCCCATTGCCTGTAACTCTATTACAAGTTGCTGCAAATAAATTAGGCGAGCAAACTTACATCAATTGGACTACTGCGAGTGAAATCAACAATAGTCATTTTATAGTAGAGCGAAGTTATGACGGTGTTCAATTTAAAGCCATTTCGGATGCCATTTTTAGTAAGGCAATAAATGGAAACAGTGCTTCACCTTTAGATTATGCTTACACCGATCCATCACCTAAAAATGGACACAATTATTATCGTTTGCAAATGATTGATTTAGATAAACGTCAACGCTATAGTGATGTGCATGATGTTTATTTTGGATCAAAAACTGTAGTTACAGTATATCCTAATCCTGTGCAAAATGAACTAGGTGTTGCTATCTATACCCCTTATACCACAACCGTCGATATTCAAATAATGGACGCAGCAGGAAGAACCATACAATCCGTACAAACCCATTTATTAGCTGGCGATAATCATCAAAAAATATCTCTACAAGAAGTAAGCGAAGGAATTTATTTGGTAAAAGTGACAGATGCGAAAGGTTTGCAGTATTCGCAATTGATCAGAAAGAAATAGGACTGATAAATCGCGTTACGACTGCGTTTTTACAATAAGATTTTCAACTTATTTCCTACCCATGCGTAGACATAAATTCCGTAATGCTATCCATCATGTGTTGAATTTGTATTTCGTTCAAACCATGGTGGCAAGCCATCAACATACCACCTCGCATTACTTTATCTGATTCAGGGTAGCCGCTAGCACTCGCTTTGTGGGCACAATTTTTAAACCCTGGTTGACGAAGTATATTACCAGTAAATACAGTACGTGTTTGTATATTTCTTTTTTCTAAAAATATTTGCAATTCAGTACGTTTAAATGGTGCTGTATCTCTTATAGTCACTGCAAATGCCAACCATGCGGTACGTGAATTTGGTAATTGATTTGGCAAAATAAAATAGGATTCATATTGCTCAAAAAATTTACGTAAACGAATATAATGTTGTGTACGTAAATCAATATTACTTCCCAATTTACTCAACTGCACCAATCCAAAAGCAGCACCCATTTCTGAAGGTTCAATATTGTAGCCTGGCTCTTCAAACACGAATTTAGCATCATACGGTATACCATCTACCTCCACGTTAAAACGGTTTTCAATTTTTTCGCTTTCTACAAAAAGAGAAGATGATCGTCCCCAACTGCGTAATAATTTGCCACGGCTAAGATGTGCGTCCGTATTAACGCAAAGCATACCGCCATTACCACCACAATTGATAATATGTGACCCATAAAAGCTAGTTGTACTCATGTCGGTATAGCGGCCACTGCTTGCACCATCTATTTTGGCACCAAGTGTATCAGCGCTATCTTCCAGAACAAATAAATTATGTTTATCTGCAATTTCGCGAAGTTGTTTCCATTGTGGTAAGTTGCCTATTAAGTTAGGAATAATCATGGCCTTGGTTTTAGGCGTAATCATTTCTTCTACTTTATTGGCATCTATATTATAAGTACCTTCTTCTACATCTACAAAAGCAGGTATCCAATTGCGTTTCACTATTGGTGCTACGGTTGTTGAAAAGGTAAGTGCTGGGGTTATAATTTCTGCACCCGCATCATAATTCAATAAATCGGCAGCCAGGTAAAGTGCGCTAGAGCCAGAGTTGACTCCAATGCCATATTTTTTATTGTACAAGACGGCAACTTTTTCTTCAAGCTCACGCACATGTTTACTCATTTGTGTAGTAGTGCGCAATACATGGGTAACAGCTGCTATTTCATCTTCGCCATGAACAGTAGTTCCATAAGGCACGTAAGGGAATTGATTCATCTAATTATTTTTGCTGGCAAATTTATCCTAAGTGATGAATATATCTAGTTTTTTTTGGTTAAATAAATGAGTAATGTTTATCAAAGAGCTAAGTTCAATTCTTGATATTAGTATAATGAAGAATTGTTGTTCATATCCGCTATATTTTCTTATTATTGTCCCTCAATTTAAATGCCTTTAAAAGAAATTATAATCAAGACAGTGGGTGCATAACCCACTATTTCATTAACTACGTCAATGGGGCAAGTTGATGATAATTATAGATATCGTTTATACAGTGGAAATCAAAAGACAGTAAACCCAATTAATCAATCTTACAAAGAATAAAAATGACTAAACACTTAGAAAAAATAGACATGCAATTAAAAGCAATAGAACTCTTGAACTGTTCCCTTCAATTGCCTGCAACACAGAACACAGCAATAACAAATTTTAATTTTAATATCAATATCGAAAGCAGAGGCGATGCGCCTAATAAATTGATGTTCGTGATTGTGCATATTGAAATTAGAAATGATGATCAATCCCTTGCCTTAGGCGCATTGTCGGTGAGTTGTATATATGAAATTCCGGATTTTGCAGCACACATCAAGGTGGAGTCAGATGGCAAATTGCAAATACCTCAAATGTTAGTGGAAAGTTTGAATAGTATTTCTATTTCTACTACAAGAGGGGTAATGTTTGCCACTTTTAAAGGCACATTTCTACATAACGCCGTACTACCAATCATAGATCCGAATCAATTTCAGGCAACACCAGCACCAACAATGATATATAGGTAATATTACAAGGCTGTAACGGTATGCATTGCCTAAGAATTAGTGCCAATTGCAACAACATCTTTCCACTTTTTTTTAGGTATGCTCGAGGCTGGGAAAAACTGTTTTTAATAAGGTTTTTTTTTGCTACAAAGTCAAACATTGGCAAATCAAAGTTTGGGTTGTAGTTATTTTTCGGATATCACAAGCCTTGTCATTTTTTTTATTAATCCAAATAAAATGACCTATCCACTAAAAGCACAACTTGCACTCCATCTACATAACAAAAAAAATCACCCAATATTTGGATGATTTTTTATAATTATTTTTTGTTAGGATAGAAGTGGACTTCTTATATTTTTACCGAATCGTTCAATTCACTGTCTATCATTATTCTACCACAGTGTTCGCATACAATCATTTTTTTGCGCAAGCGAATATCCGATTGGCGTTGTGGTGGTATTACATTATAGCATCCACCGCAAGAGTCTCTTTCAACAGGTACTACTGCTAATCCATTTCTGTAATTAGATCTAATTCTACTGTAAGCTAAAAGCAAACGAGGATCTACATTGTCTTCTGCCTTTTTTCGCGTAAGCAACAAATCCTTTTCGTCCTTCTCTGTTTCTTCTGTTATTTTCTTTAATTCGGTTTTCTTTAGCTTTAATACTTCTTGCTTTTCATTGATTTGTTTTTGTGTATTGCCTTTAAACACTTCTTGATCTGCAATTTCAATAATAGCATCTTTTATTTTCTTTTCACAAGCTTTTATTTCCAAATCTTGCAATTCCATTTCTTTATTAATGGCTTCAAACTCACGACTATTCTTTACATTATTTTGCTGTTTTTCATATTTTTTTAGCAAGGCAACAGAGTCGGCTTGTAGAGCTTTTTTTGCCAATATATCGTCATTGATTATTTTTATTTCGCTGTCAATAGCAGCTATACGCGTATTGAACCCTTCTATTTCGTCTTCTAAATCTTTTACTTCCATTGGCAATTCACCACGAAGTTTGTTAATATCATCTATTTTGGAATCAATTTTCTGTAAAGTACAGATAGATGCTAATTTTTCTTGCACTGAAAATTCTTTTACTGCAGCCATAGTTTTAATAATATTGTACCGGATTAGTATTTACCGATGTTAAAAGGAACGCAATATTAGGAAATTTTTTTGAGAGTAGCTCATAAAATATTTCGCTTGTAAATTGCTCACTTTCATAATGTCCGATATCTGCAATGACGAGTTTGCTTTCAGCATCAAAAAATTGGTGGTACTTAAAGTCGGATGTTACATAAACATCTGCCTGTTGTTGAATAGCAAAAGGCAATAGAAAAGCCCCAGAACCGCCACATACAGCCACTTTCTTTATTTCTTTATCTAATAAAATACTGTGTCTAATACAACTTGTTTTCATTCTCTTTTTGAGGTAAGCTAAAAATTGTTTCTCTTGCATTGGGTTTGGCAAATCGCCTATCATACCAGCACCTATATAAGCATTCGTATTTTCCAATGTAATTAGTTCATACGCTATTTCTTCATATGGATGACTGCTTCGCATTGCTTCTAAAATAACACCTTGTAAATGTTTAGGTGCTAATACTTCTAGTTTCGTTTCTTCTTCGTTTGAGCGCGCTCCAATTTGTCCAATAAATGGATTTGCTTTTTCTAATGGGGTAAATGTTCCTATTCCTTCTTGCAAAAAAGAACATTCTTTATAATTACCAATTTGTCCAGCACCAGCATTAAATAAGGCTTGTTGCACAGTTTCAACATGACTATTCGGAACATAAACATATAGTTTTTGCAAAGTATTTTTAGCAGGGACAAGTATTTTAGTATGCTTCAATCCAAGCTTTTCTGCTATTTTATGATTCACACCATGATAGGCATTATCTAAATTTGTATGAGCGGCGTAAATGGCTATTTTTTTTTGTATGGCTTTGATGATGACCCGCTCCACATAATTTTTTCCTGTTATAGATTTTAATCCAGAAAAAAGAATAGGGTGGTGGGTTATAATTAACTGACAACGGTTACGTATAGCTTCATCCAAAACCTCTTCAGTACAATCTAAAGCTATGAGTACTTTTGATACTTTAGTCTGTTTGTCGCCAACTAACAGACCGCTATTGTCGTATGTTTCTTGATAAGTCAAAGGAGCTATTTGCTCAATGGGTTGGATTATATCTTTGATGGTCATGATCAGTTATTTGTGTAAAAATAAAAAAGCATCGAAATAATCGATGCCTTTTATTTGATAAATGGAAACTAAAAAAAACGATTAATTATTTGGTGTGAATTTTCGGAAGCGATAACCCAATGAGAATTGGATATAAGGGACTTTGAAAAATCCATTTGAAATTTCTTTGGCGGCATTTGTTTTTGTATTGTCCCACACATTCTGTGTAAGTCTCAAATCTACATATAAATTTGGATTAAAACTATAAGACCCTCCAAAAACATATCCAATGCCAAAACGTTTTGCAAAATCATTTCTTGCGTATTGCTGCCCTTGACTTGTCGGGAAATTATACGTTACTGATTTATCAACAGTATCTGTTTGATCAATCACGTATTTTCTATCAATTTCTTTAATATTTAATTTGAAATTATAAGCCACATTAGCACCGCCATATAAAGCAAATGATCGATAATTAGCTTGTAACAAAATAGGTAATTCCAATGACATAAAATGCTTAAAATTGTATGTCTTAACTAAAGAATCTTTTTGATAATTGTAGATATATTTATTTTGATTTTGCAAACTAACTTGATCAACAGAGGTATTTAAAATATTAGAATAAATATCAGCAATTGTATAACCACTATTATTACGGTAAAAGAATTTTGCCTCCGTCAATAAACTCAAATAATCATTGATAGGAATTAAACCAGTGCTTCCAATTTGGAACCCGCCAAAATTATGAGTTGCATTCAGGATAGATTTATTAATTCCAACAGTCATACCTGAATAAATTGGAATTTTCATATGAAAGAGCCCAATACTTGCAGTGATTAATTTATGATAAGTATCTCTAGTAAATTTATTCATATCTTGAAAGAAAGATGTGTGATATTCTTTACTTTTTCCATTGTCTGTTGGTGGTGTAATACTACTTGATGTGTGTGCAATGTTGTTGTTGTTATTTCTAGTTTCAAGTTGGATTTTTTTTCTGGTAATGGGTTCTTGAGAAGTAGTCATTTTTTCTTCTTCCTCTTTAGAAACTTTCACATATCGAGGATTGGAAGATTGAAAAATATTTTCCATATTGGAATGAGAGGATGTGGCCTCGTCTTTTAAGTTGCTTCTTTCTACCTTAGCAGTAGTTTCTATAGCTTGTTTGCTCTTATTAATGGTATCATATTCTATGAGCTTAACACTGCCGTCTCTGCGTCGTGCAACTTTTTCAGAAACAATATACTGAGCCATTGAATCTTTTTTATTGAAGGTAGAATTGTCATATTTAGTATGCACATCCGCATTATCCATTTTTGCCATTGCATTACTACTACCTTCAATTTCTGTTGGCGTATGTGAAGGAATGATTGAATTCGGTTTTGATTTATTAGAACTAGCAAGAATTGAAGTACTGTGTTTACCCTTTATCACTTCTTTGTGTGCAATATTTTCATTAGTAGAAGCAGAAAATTCAGGAATATTTGTTGATGTAGGATTAGATTTCAACACAACGTTTTTTGTAGGAACTTTCTTTTTTTTGGTTTGTGTTCTTGTAACTATATCTTCATCATGAATATTAGTTTTTTGACTTGTGGTTTTTTTGATTTGGTTTTCTAAGGTAGTTGGATGGGAGGAGTTTGAAATTGTATTATTGTTTGATGGTTGAGGGGCGATTTTTGCTGAAGTATTTGACGCATTGGCTAACTGATTAGTTTGCATACCTGAGGAAATGGAATTGCTATTCGTTTTTCCAAAATATCCAGCAGTTAGCATGCCAGCTAAAAGAAGAATACTGGTTATAAAATATATCCATGGTTTGCGATTAGATTTTTCCTTCGCATAGGGATTTTTACCATCTAGCATGCGCTCCATGTTAGCCCAAGCCCCTAGGTTCATTTGTTCCTTTCCATGGGCAAGCCCATTTCGAAAAAGTTCATCAATTGGAATTCTGTTTTCCATCTTATTTACCTATTTATTTAATTTTTCAATTTTTATTTTCAATAATCGCCTCGCCTCAAAAAGATGCCATTTACTTGTACCTTCACTCATTTCTAAATGGTCGCTTATTTGTTTATGTGTCATCCCTTCCATTACATACATATTAAAAACATATCTAGTTGTTTGGGGTAATTCTTGAATTAATTTAATCAATTCATCGTAATGCATACCAGATGCAAAATCCGCGTGCACAGATTCATCTTTTTCAACAAACACTACTTTTTCATTATACTTCATGTGTTGACGTATATAATCAAAAATGGAATGATAAATAACTCGTCTAACCCAACCTTCAAAAGAACCTTCAAATTTATAACTATCCACTTTTTGAAATACTTTTAAAAAACCATTATTCAAAATTTCTTCCGCTAAATGATATTGATGAATATTCGTATAACGTTTCACCATGCTCATCATTTTTGGATAATATCGCTTGTACAATTTTTCTTGCGATACACGATCCCCTTCCCTGCATCCATTAATCAGTGCAAGTGTTTCTTCATCTTGTTGGGTACCTATGTAACTCAAAGCTAAATTCAATTTTATAGAGTATTTCTTGATAGAAGACTCAAATTAATAAATATTGGTTGGAAAAAAATAGAATTACTCTACAAAATAAAAAAACCCCTAAAAAGGGGTTTTTTTATCATCAAATAATATTACTTATTTTATCATTAATTTATTAGAAATTTTTTGTCCGTCAGCATTTACTGTATAGATATAAAGTCCAGTAGCTAAATCAGATACATTCAAAGTTGATGTGTGATTTACATTTGCATTCATTGAACCTAAATTGATTGTTTTTACAACTTGACCTAAAGTATTTGTCAATTCGACAGTAACGTTGGAAGCTGATTGATTTAAATTAATTGAAAATTTAACTTCATCATTTGCAGGATTAGGTAAAGCAGTGATAGCCGCGAAATTATTTACTTCATTTACACCAACTGACCAACAAGTAGGACAAGTAACTTTAAAAATTACATTGTGCATTTCAGGACCATAAGTGTTTGAGAAAGCAACTGTAGGGATATAAGCACCAGAATATCCATTAGATGAATCTTTTGTGATAATTTCTGATTGGTTGTAGTCACCAGCATAAAATGGCATGAAAGTATTATCGCCATTAGGTTCTGTAGACATAAATAGATATTGATTGTTATTACCTATTGTGTCACCAGCTGCATAAGTGAAGCCTGGTTTAAATGTGAAGCTTACAGCAACTTTTTCACCAGCAGGAACTGCGAAAGAATTTGCACTAAACCCTAGATATTTTAAACCATAACTGTTTTCTCCCATTTGGTGATCACTTGAATCTGAATTGGTCAATACATGCTTAAATGTATAAGCAGCAGGTGCACCAGTTACATTAGATTGATAAGGTCCAATATTAAATTGAGATGCTGGGTATAACATATCGCAAAATCTAGTGGTGTCAACACCAAAATCCGCTGCTTGTCCAGTATAATAATAAACTGGTAAATTTTGTCCACCACTATGTACAATTGACACGATAAGTGTATCTACTGCACTAGATAATTTAGCATAAGATCCAAGTACAAATACTGAATCTAAAGTATAAGCATTTGTAGTGCTAATATACGGATCCCCCGCAGCTAAATTATTTTTTATTACATTAGCAGATGGGTCTAATACTTGACCTATAGATTTGTATTGAATACCATATCCTTGATAAGGTGGGTTATATCGCATAGCAGAATCAGGAAACATGCTATACAAACCAGAATTTGCATCAATGGTTGTTTGTGAAATACCCTCTTGAACAGCTACAAAATCAAGATAAGAAAGATATAAAGAACCACCACGTGTCTTTTTATGCTCGTTCTTGAATTTGTCCTTTGATGGAAAATTAGAAATAGTATTTTTAACTTCACCTCCTACTGGAGTGATTAAGTTATGTTTTTGTTGCGCCATCATAGATCCAGAAGTGCAAACAATCGCACTCATTGCGAGTAAAATTTTTTTCATTTTTTTAATTTTTTAATTTGTGCAGTAAAAGTATATGTATTTTATATATCAGCCAAAAAAAAGTATTAATTTATTAACTTTTCCAAGATGAAATAAGCAGAAAAAAATAATTAATAAGAAGTGGCAATTGGATAATAGAATTATGCGTTTCGATGATAGATTTTACTACAAAATTTATTTTAGTTCTTGATTAATTTTTTAATAGAAGGTAGACCAGCGATTTGAACTAAATATTTACCTTGGGCTAAGTGTCGAATATCAATTGGCATTGAAGTGGACGAAATATTGCCATGTATTACTATTTTTCCTTCAAGATTTGTAATATTAAAAGTTGAACCTATCCATTCCTTTTTTATATTTATCATAACCATATCATTTGATGGATTTGGATATAGGGTAAAGCTATTTTCTTGTTCAACTTCAACAATACCAATAGGTTGAGAAGGTTGAATAATTGAGAGTGTTTGACTACCCACTAAAATAGTTCCTGTTCTAGAAGAGCCAGTAGTGTTAGCTTGCACAGTAATTGAAATTGAACCATTACCTACACCAGTGGAAGTTGAAGTAAGCCAAGTACCTCCACTTGTTACATTTGCAGTCCACGGACAGCCAGTATCGGCTATTACATTAGAAATCGCGTTGTATGTATTAGCAGCACCTGTAGCACATAAATAATTGGGAACAGAAAGAGCATAATTACAAAGAGGATTGCATGTAGGACAGGACACTTTAAAAATGATATTGTGCATTTCAGTTTGGTAAGGTGCTGTAAATGCTAAACTTGGAATATAAAATCCAGAATATCCATTAGAAGAATCTTTAGTAATGATAGTAGATTGATTAAAGTCGCCAGGATAATATGGCATAAAGGTATTTGAACCATTAGGCTGTGTGGACATAAATAGGTAATGGTTATTTTTTCCGATAGAATCTCCTGCTGAATAAGTAAATCCAGGTTTGAATGTAAAACTCACAGACACTTTTTCACCAGCAGGAACAGAAAATGAATTGGTACTAAATCCTAAATATTTCGTAAAATATTGATTCGATCCAATTTGATGATTACTGGAATCGCTATTTGTCAAAACATGCTTAATAATCAATGGTGCTGAACCTCCTGTTGCATTGACTTGATAAGGTCCAACATTAAAATTAGATGGGGTATAAAACATGGCCAAGAATCTTGTAGTATCTACGCCCCAATTAGTAGATTGATTAGAATAATAATATTCGGGTAAATTATTGCCAGCACTTTGCAAAACAGAAATAATTAATGTGTCAACTGCATTGCTCAATTTGGCATAAGACCCTAATACAAAAACTGAATCTAAAGTATAAGCATTTGTGTTCGTAAAAACAATGGTACCAGCGGGCATATTATTTGTAAATACAGGCGCTTTTGGATCTAGAACTTGACCAATAGATTTAAACGAAATGCCATATGCAAGATTTGGTGGATTGAATCTAACAGATGAATCTGGAAACATAAAATTCAAAGAAGAGTTGAGACTAATATTAGCGGCAGTTATGTTTTCTTGAACTGCAACAAAATCAAGATAAGAAAGAAATACTGACCCACCTCTTGTCTTCGAATGCTGGTTTTTAATAACATCCGTTGAAGGATAATTGATAATAATTGGTTTAACATCACTTCCTTGTGAAGGTGTTAAAAGGCTTTGTTTTTGTTGCGCATTCAAGGAGGTAATCGCGAAAATCATTACACTCCATGCAAGTAAAATCTTTTTCATTTTTCGATTTGTTATTTTGTTTGAAATATATATTTCAACAAAGTAGATAAATAATATTAATCAACCAAAAAAATGAATATTAACTTATCAACTTTGCTACATTTGCCCCATAATTTTTAACACATGAATTTTGATAATACTGAAATTGCTTTTGCGCCAAAGTCAACCAAAGATTTGAACAAAGCACATTTTCTATTTTCTTCAATGGCAAAGCCTTGGCTTACAAGTCTTGGTATACAATGCACTTATTTAGCATTCAAACTTCATTTGCCAATTAAAAATATTATCAAAAAAACAATTTTCAATCAATTTTGTGGCGGAGAAACACTAGATGAAGCGAGTATTTCAGCACAAAAAATATTTCAATATGGTGTTGGCGTAATTTTAGATTATGGTGTAGAAGGGAAAAAAACAGAAACGGAATTTGATGCGACAACAGCCGAGTTTATTAGAACTATACAATTCGCAAAAAATAAAAAACATATACCATTCATCAGTATCAAAGTAACAGGATTTGCAAGATTTGAATTGCTTGAACAACTAGATGCTAAACATGATTTAAGTGAAAGTGAATTAGATGAATGGAATAGGGTAAGGAGAAGATTGGACGATATATGTAAAAATGCAATCGATTGCGGATTGAAAATATTGATTGATGCCGAAGAAAGTTGGATACAAGGACCAGTCGATGAATTGGCGTTGGACATGATGCGAAAATATAATCAGAAAAGTTGTTCCATTTTTAATACGTATCAAATGTATAGACATGATCGGTTGGCTTTTTTAAAAAAGGAAATAGAACTTGCGTCAACTGAAAATTTTATACTTGGCTCGAAATTGGTTAGAGGGGCTTATATGGAAAAAGAAAGGGCAAGGGCAATTGACAAAAAATACCCATCGCCCATTCAAGCTACAAAAGAAGCAACGGATAGGGATTATGATGAAGCTGTTTTGTATTGCTTAGAACATATTGATTGCAATCATTTATTTGTCGGTACACACAATGAATTGAGTTGTTACAAAGCCATTGAATATATGGGGAATAATAAAATTTCTAAAGCGCATGTTTACTTTTCGCAACTATTTGGCATGAGTGATAATATATCTTTTAATTTAGCCAAAGAAGAGTACCAAGTTTCTAAGTACTTACCTTACGGACCAGTGCATGATGTAATCCCTTACTTAATGCGGCGCGCACAAGAAAATACATCTGTGGCAGGTCAAACCGGTCGCGAATTGACATTAATCAATAAAGAAATTTTGCGTCGAAAAAAATAATTTATTTTGACTAATCCTTACGCCATTTCTACCGATACTATAGTCGCATTAGCTACTCCAGAAGGAGAAGGAGCCATTGCAATCATTCGCTTAAGTGGCAGCCAATCTTTTACGATAGTACAAAAAATATTCAAAGGCAAGGACTTAAATATTGTTCCTTCACATACCATTCATTTTGGTAAAATAGTATCTACACTACAAGAAAAAGAAGAGCTTATAGATGAAGTTCTGGTTAGTATTTTTAGAGCACCGCATTCTTATACTGGGGAAGATGCTATTGAAATATCTTGTCATGGATCACGCTTTATTGTACAAAAAATATTGCAATTATGTTGTGCTCAAGGTGCGCGATTGGCATTGCCTGGTGAGTTCACCATGCGAGCATTTTTACATGGCAAATTGGATTTGAGTCAAGCAGAAGCAGTTGCTGATCTGATACATTCTCAAAGTGAACTTACCCATAAAATGGCCATGCATCAATTACGCGGCGGTTTCTCATCGGAGATAAATCAGTTTCGTGAACAGTTAATAAATTTCGCCGCCTTGATAGAATTAGAATTAGATTTTGGTGAAGAGGATGTAGAATTTGCTGATCGAACTTCCTTGATTATACTCATTGAAACAATTCGTAGTAAAGTACAATTTTTATTGCAAAGTTTTGTTTTGGGTAATGTCATGAAAAAAGGGGTACCAGTAGTTATTGTAGGTAAACCTAATGCTGGAAAGTCAACTCTTTTTAATGCGTTACTGAATGAAGATAGGGCATTGGTTAGTACAATTGCAGGAACCACACGGGATGTGATTGAAGAATTGTTAATTATTGATGGCATTCAATTTAGATTTATTGATACGGCTGGAATTAGAGATGCAAAGGATGCAATCGAAAAGATGGGGATAGAAAAAACCTATGAAAAGATCCAGCAATCTGCCGTGTTATTATATGTATTTGATGCTAAAACAGATACCAAAGAAGACGTCGAAAAAGCCATTGAAGCCTTTGCGCAACAATCCATTCATTTGATTATAGTTGCAAATCATTGCGACAAATTAATAGATTTTGAACTAAAGAAAATGCCAAGTAATTATGTAGTGATTTCGGCAAAAAAAGGAATGGGTTTACAAGAGCTGAAGGCAAAAATTGCAAACCTGTTTCATTCTGATAAAACTTTACAGCAAGCGACTATAGTAAGCAATGCACGTCATGCTGATGCGTTAAAACGGGTTGATCATTCGCTCGCTGAAGTGCAACAAGGAATGGATG
Source organism: Chitinophaga pinensis (assembly GCA_945878115.1). Taxonomy (GTDB): domain Bacteria; phylum Bacteroidota; class Bacteroidia; order Chitinophagales; family Chitinophagaceae; genus OLB11. The sequence continues at coordinate 31,828 of CAMDVD010000041.1, forward strand.
AAAATAAAACCAGCGATTTAATTTCCATTGACATCAAAATGGCATTATCTGCATTAGGAGAAATAACAGGTGCTGTAGAAGTTGATAAAGATATTTTGGGAACTATTTTCGGTAAGTTTTGTATCGGAAAGTAATCACTACAAAACAACCTTATACAAACTTTACACAAAACAACTAAAAGCCTTGTAAATAAAGGGTTTTTTTATACTTATACTTTAATGCTTGTTATTAGTTATTACCTGTTATTTAATGAAATATTTGTACCTTTGTTGTACCTCGAAGTAAAAAAACCGATTTTTCGGCTTTTTTTGTACCTCAAAAGGCGAAATAAAGCAACAAAACAATACAAATAAATACAATAGAATACTATAACGTACAAAAAACAGGGATAAATGAGTTCAGCAAATTTTACCATATTAAGGCAATGTGAGAATTGTAGTAAAATGTTTGAAGCGCAAAAGCGTACAACCCGATTTTGCACTCATAAATGTTCATCCCAAAACTATAAACTAAGAAAACGCCTTGATACTAAAAAGCAAGTCGAAAAGGAAAGTATAAGGCGAATAGCACCCAAAGTAAGGACTATAAATATTGAATTGATTAAACATAAGGAATATTTAAGAGTAGTAGAAGTGGCCACCTTATTTGGCTGTAGTAAAAATACCATTTATAGAATGATACAAAGCGGTGAACTCAATGCTGTAAACCTATTAAAACACCTAACACGCATCAAAAGAACAGATATTGAAAAGCTATTTGAACAGCCTATACCTGTGAAACCTGATATATTAACCATTGAAAACTGTTACACTATGGCAGAATTATGCCAAAAATATAATGTAGCTACCAATACCATTTATGGCTATGTAGGCAAGCATAATATTGAACGAATAAAAAAGAATGGTATTACCTACTATTCAAAGTATTGTATTGATAACCTATTTAAAAGCATTTAGAATATGAGTATAAAAGTAAAACTTAGACAAAAAGCAATTTCAGGGAACAGGCAAAGTTTGTATTTAGATTTTTACCCAGCCATACCACACCCCGAAACAGGCGAACCAACCCGAAGGGAATTTTTAGGGCTGTACCTTTTTGATAAGGCAAAGAACCCTATTGATAAGCAAGGCAACAAAGAAACTTTACAACTTGCTGAACAGATAAGGCAGAAACGTGAAAACTATTTAAACAAGCCCGAAATTTACACAGGTTACGAAAAGGAACAACTAAAAATTAAAGAGCAGGGCGAACAGAATTTTGTTACCTACTTTAAAAGCCTTGCCGACAAACGCAAAGCCAGCAACCACGATAATTGGGTTTCAGCATACAATTACCTTGAAACATTTACTAATGGAAATTTGAAGTTTGCCGACCTCAACGAAAAATTTTGTAATGAGTTCAAAGAGTATTTACTCACTACAAAAAGCAATAAGAGCAACAAAGTAACCCTTGCCCAAAATTCAGCCGTTTCCTATTTCAATAAACTGAAAGCAACTTTAAAGCAAGCCTTTAAAGACGGGTATTTACCCAGCGACCTGAACAGCAAAATACAACCCGTTAAACAGGCAGAAACACAAAGAAACTTTTTAACTATTGAGGAACTGAACAGCCTTGTAAAAACAGAATGTAACAACCCTTTATTGAAACGTGCAGCCCTATTTTCAGCCCTCACAGGGTTGAGGTTTTCAGATATTAAAAACCTTGTTTGGGGCGAACTGGAATACATTGAAAACAACGGGTATTTTATTCAGTTCAAACAACAAAAAACTAAAGGGGTTGAAATGATGCCTATTTCTGAACAGGCTTACAGCTTGCTGGGTGAACGCAAAGAACCCACCAACAACGTATTTGAGGGGCTTACCTATTCAGCATACGAAAACAAACACCTGTACCAATGGATTGGAGCAGCAGGAATAACAAAGGATATAACCTTTCATTGTTTCAGGCACACGTTTGCCACCTTGCAACTATCAAAGGGAACAGATATTTACACCGTTTCAAAAATGCTGGGACACCGTGAACTAAAAACCACACAGATTTACGCAAAGATTATAGACCAAACCAAACGTGAAGCAGCCGACAAAATACAATTAGATTTTTAACCTATTAAGCATTAAAAACAAATGAATAAACCAAAGGGCTGGTACAATACCGTACTTGAAATAAATAAAGAATTGGAGTTAAGAAAACAGGGCAAAGATTTTCACCCGTTGGATTTACTTTTAAGCGAACAAACGAAAATACTTATTCAGCTTTTCAATGAATGTGAGTTTGTAGGGTTTCCAAAAGCAGACACCGAAGCCGAAACCATTGTTTCAAATGTTTTAGTAAGCGTTCAAAATTCACTTGCTGAAAAAATGGACTTTGTACCCGATAACCCTTTTTTCAATTTGTATTTAGGTATATGCTATTTAGAAAAGGTTTTGCAGCTTATCAAAAATGAATACGAAAGCAACCTAAATACAAGTATTGAATACCTTGAAAATATTATTTATCAAAGTGAAGACTATAAAAATTTAGTTGAGGTTTCCCGAAACATAGGGCGAAACATAATAAACAACAAACAGCACCCCGATTTTGGAATATTAAAAAAACATATTGCTGAACAACTTGAATACATTGAACGAAATAACAAAACAGTAAAAGCCTTACCACCTCAACAACCCGAAACGGAAACACCAACTTTTACAAACAACTTTGATAACATTAAACCAACTGAAATTTATAAACACTTTAAAGCTGGTTTAGTTGAGAAAGGATATTTAACCGAACAGGAATTAAATGAGTATTTGAAAGCAGCGTTTGAGTTGAAAACAAAACCTGAAACACCTTTTAAGTTGAAACACACACCGACAAAGCAGAAAATTTACACCGTGTTTTATATTTACTATAAAGATATTTCGCAAAAGAAACACGAAAGGCAAAAAGAATATGCAGCCCTTTTAGGTGATTTTTTTGAAGGGTATAAAACCAAAATAATACAAACAAACTGGGCAAGGGATTACAAAACAAAAAGGTAAACAGTTTACTATTTCATTACGAAAATTACGAAACCTATACTAACATTACTAACCTCTTTATGAGGGCTTAAAGTCAATATAAGTTTGCTGAAAGTTTAATAAATAACTGTAAGCAAATGGAAAATTTAACAGAGGGTTTAACCCTTGAAACACTACCAAAAGCCTTTACACACCTTACCAATGAAGTAAGCGAAATAAAAAGGCTGTTACTTGAAAAGAGTAACGAACAACCAACCGAAACCGACCGTTGGTTTGACCTCAACGAACTTTGTATTTACCACCCCGACAAACCCAGTAAGCCCACAGTTTACGGCTGGGTGAACGCTGGTACTATTCCCGTACACAAAGGCGGTAAAAAATTGAGGTTTCTAAAATCGGAAATTGATACCTGGTTAAGGCAAGGCAGAAAAAAGACGTTGGCAGAAACAGCCAGCGAAGCCGAACAATATTGTAAAACTAAAAAGGGGTAAGCTATGCAGGAACATAACAACACCCCAAATAAGTTAAGCACTAAAGACGGGGACAAAGATACAAATTTAAACACCATTACCCCAGCGTTTGAATTTGATAAATACGGTATAGGGGTTGAGGATATTAAAACCGAAGCTGAACAACTTTTAAAGCAAGGCAATGAAGCCAAAGAAAGTAAAGGACTGTTCACCGTGAAAACAGCCAGCCGTTGGATTGAACAGGCGAAAACCCGACCTATTCCGCAAATGCTTTTTGGTGAACTTTGGTTTGAGGGTGAACTATGTATTTTGTTTGCCGACACCAATTTAGGTAAGTCAATTTTAGCCGTGCAAATTGGTAACAGTATAAGCAAGGGCGAACAGATACGGGGCTTTAAATTGGAAACACCAAAGCAACCGATTTTGTATTTTGATTTTGAGTTAAGCGACAAACAATTTGAAAACCGATATTCAATAAAGTTTGAACAGCATTACAACTTTGATAACAACTTTATAAGGGTTGAAATAAACCCCGATGCCACCATACCCGAAGCCCAAACCTTTGAGGATTACCTCAACCATTCATTGGAACGAAGTATTAACGAAACAGGGGCAAAGGTTTTAATTATTGATAACCTTACTTACCTTAAAAATGAAACTGAAAAGGCTAAAGATGCTTTGCCCTTAATGAAACATTTGAAAGCATTAAAGAACAAATACGGGCTTTCTATTTTGGCACTTGCACACACACCAAAAAGGGACTTATCAAAACCAATTACCCGAAATGATTTACAAGGCAGTAAGATGCTAATAAACTTTTGTGATAGTTCCTTTTCAATAGGTGAAAGCCACAGCGACAAAAATTTACGCTACCTGAAACAGATTAAGCAACGGAACACCGAACAAATTTACGATGCTGAAAATGTTTGTGTTTGTCAAATTGATAAGCCCCTCAATTTCCTATTGTTTGAGTTTGTGAATTTCGGTAAGGAATGGGAACACCTGAAACAGCACACCGAAAAGGACAAAGAAAACCTGAACGAAAAGGTAAGCGAATTAAAGCAGCAAGGGCGAAGCCTTCGGGAAATAGGAATTGAATTAGGTATTTCACACATGAAAGTAAGTAGAATATTAAAGGACTGTAACACACTGTAACACTTGTAACACCCTGTTACATCTGTTACACCTGTTACACTAAAAACTAAACAATGAGTGAATACAAATACATATTAGAACCATACAAGGGTACGAATACCCGTTACCATTGCCCTACTTGCCAGCAAAGGGATAAAACCTTTTCCCTTTATATTGATAGGGTAACAGGCGACCACATACACCCCACCGTTGGCAGGTGCAACCGTGAAAGTAATTGCGGCCACCATTATACCCCGAATCAATATTTTAAGGATAACAATATTTCATTTGATAAACCCCAACTAAAAGCATACACGCCCCGACAAGTTACACCTAAACCAAAGCCCGTTTCATTTATTCCCGTTGATGTATTTAAAGCCAGCCTGAAAGCACACGAAACAAACCACTTTGTACAGTTCCTTATTAACCTGTTCGGGGTTGAGGTTGCCAGCCAACTGGTAAGCCGTTATTTTATTGCGACCTCAAAACATTGGAACGGTGCAACGGTATTTTGGCAAATAGATACACAGGGCAAAGTAAGAACGGGCAAAATAATGCTTTACAGCCCCACCACAGGCAAAAGAGTAAAGAACCTTAAATTACCTGTTTACTGGGTACATAAAGCCCTTAAACAGCCTGAATTTGAGTTAAGGCAATGTTTGTTTGGTGAACACTTACTAATTGATAAAACAAAACCCGTTGCAATAGTTGAAAGCGAAAAAACGGCTGTAATTGCCAGCGTTTATTTGCCCCAGTTCATTTGGTTAGCCGTTGGCAGTCTTACTAACCTGAACGCTGAAAAATGTACTGTATTGAAAGGTCGAACCGTTACCCTATTTCCCGACCTCAACGGGTTTGATAAATGGAGCAGCAAAGCAAAGGAACTTTCACACCTTACCACGTTCACGGTTTCTGATCTATTGGAACGAAAAGCCAGCGAAGCAGAAAGGG
>CAMDVD010000042.1 GCA_945878115.1 Chitinophaga pinensis
CTTTCTTTTCGGAAATGGGTTATACAACTTTCATTGTCAGTGTAGAGTGTACTGAAATCTAGTATGTTCATATTCTTAGTTTAGAATACAAAGTAAACTAGTAGCTACATAACCAGCTTACGTTGTGGCAGACTTCGACAGAATCATTAAATATTATTAAAAACTATCTTTTTCCAAATTTTTGTATTTCCCCTATCTGCATCTATCTTACCTAAATAACCGAGAAAATAAAGTAATGATACCACTAAAATAATATAAATAATTGCTTTCATTTACCTTCATTATTTTTCTCCAAACCAATGAAACCCATGTGCACTGCACTCTGCTCTGGATTTTTAATCCCGAACCAATATCAAAAGATTTGCAATCCTTGTGGAGGCGCATGTCATTTTCATTCGATAATAAAAGTTAAAGTTAATCTAGGTTTTTAATTATACATCATAATATTTGTTGGTGAAACATAGCAAGAATGTCGGTGCCCCCAGCCCTGAAAGGGCGACATTTTCCAGAAAGGGGTGAAGCCCCTTGATATTAAAGAAAGAGAAAGAGAAACGGAAAGAGAAAGAGTGAAAAAATCAGAGCGAAAGCGAAGAAAAAAAATCAGAGTGAGAATTCGTTCAGGTCGCTACGCTCTCCGTTCTCGTTCTCACTCTGATTTTTTGTGCGGGCGGAGGGACTCGAACCCCCATGTCGAAGACACTAGATCCTAAGTCTAGCGCGTCTACCAATTTCGCCACGCCCGCAATTGGGTGTGATTTTTGATGAGGTGCAAATGTATACTTTTATTTAAATAATTGCCAAATTAAACATAGGAATGCTTAATTTTATTTTAAAAAGAAATTGACAAATCGTTTTTCAAAAGAATACATGGAGGATAATGAACTTACTTTTATTCTACAAAAAAAGGAAAAGGAAAGTAAAACCTATCTTTTCGCAACCAAAATTATGATGGCAATGGGTGTACTTGTCTCCACTGTGTGGGCAATAGTAGTCTATGCACGTACTGGCGATAAAACACTGATGTGGAGCGTGTTTGCTTTTGTGTTGTGTTTCTCGCTTTTGTTTTTTAGCGTTGTTGCGTTTATGTTGTATCGATTCAAATTGGGGAAGTATAACCAAGATGCAAAAGAGAAAATGAAGACCATAGAGAAGGCTATTGTTACGGATAAAAAATATATGCACTTGAACGATACTTATCACTTCTATACCGATAGCGAAATAAAATTCAGCATCGAAGTTGCAGGAAAAGATTTTGATAAATTGTTGGTGGGTGATGAAATTAATTTAGAGTATGCCACATTTTCGAAAGAGTATTTCGGTTATTTTTAAGTCGTATTGATTTCTCATTTTTAATATTATTTTTACCGATTACATCCTTCCCTATGTCATCAGCTATTTTATTGTCTTTCGTGATTGCCTATTTTGGACTACTTCTTTTGGTGGCGTATTTTACTTCCAGAAAAAGTGATAATGAATCCTTTTTTATCGGCAATAGAAATTCGAATTGGATGCTAGTTGCATTTGGTATGATTGGCACTTCATTGAGTGGTGTGACGTTTGTGAGTGTACCAGGTGGTGTATTAAAAAATGGCTTTGCATATTTTCAATTGTCGGTTGGCTATTTGTTGGGGTACTTAGTGATTGCATTTATTTTATTGCCATTGTATTATAAACTCAATCTAACGAGCATCTATCATTATTTGAGTACGAGGCTTGGTTTGAAAAGTTATAAAACAGGCGCAAGTTTTTTTATACTCAGTCGAACATTGGGCGCAACGGCTCGTTTGTATTTAGTTGTCAATATTTTGCAGACTATCATCTTACAAGATATGGGCGTTCCGTTTTGGATGACCACTGCAATTATTTTGGGTATGATTTTATTGTATACGTATAAAGGTGGTGTAAAGACCATCGTATGGACGGATACCTTACAAACTCTTTGCATGCTGGCAGGTTTGGTAATTTGTGTTTGCTTCATTCTGCAAAAATTAGATTTGAATATTGGCACTGCTATTCAACAAATGAATGTGAAAGGGTATAGTAAGGTGTGGTTTACAGATTCAAATAGTAAATTATTTTTCGTAAAGCAAATTCTGGCTGGTGCATTTATCACCATCACAATGACTGGTATGGATCAAGAAATGATGCAAAAAAATATTAGTGTAAAAACATTGGGTGGTAGTCAAAAAAATATGCTGACCTTATCGGTTACTATGTTAGGGGTTATCCTATTATTTTTATTCCTCGGTGGCTTATTGTATTTATTCGCAGAAAGTAATGGCGCCTTCATGCAGAACGATGTATTTACAATAGGTTCAACCAATGTCGGTAAAGACAATTTATTTCCAGCAATGGCACTTCATTATATGCCTCCTGCATTTAGTATCATTTTTATTATAGCATTGATTAGCGCTTTATTTCCTAGTGCAGATGGCGCTATCACTGCATTGACCTCTAGTTTTTGTATCGATATTTTAGGGATTCAAAGAAGAAAGGATATGGATGAGGTTGCAAAAAAGAAAATTCGTCAAAGAGTGCATTTGACTTTTGCAGGTATTTTTTTAATCATCGTTTTGATTTTTAAAATGATCAATGAAGCCAGCATGATCGATGTAATTTTAAAAATTGCAACATATACATACGGTCCTTTATTGGGTTTATTTACATTCGGCATTGTGACGAAAAGAGTTGTCAAGGATAATATAGTTCCTTACCTATGTATTGCTGCACCATTGATTTGTTTTTTACTAGATAAAAATCAAGCGGCACTTTTTGGAAAATATGAAATTGGAAATGAGTTACTCATCTTCAATGGACTTTTAACCTTTTTATTTCTCTTTTTATTTTCTAAAAAAAATACGCCAGCTTTATAAATGGAACATGCACTTACCTCGGAAGCTATTCACCATTATTGTGAAAATCATACCACAAAAGAAAATGAATTATTGTATGATTTAAATAGACAAACGCATTTGCGAACCGAATTGCCTATTATGTTGTCGGGGCATTTGCAAGGCAGTGTTTTGAAAATGATAAGCCAAATGATCCGTCCTCAGTATTTATTGGAAATAGGCACTTTCACAGGCTATTCGGCTTTATGTTTGGCTGAAGGCTTACAAGAAAATGGGAAATTAATTACAATAGACAACCATGCAGAACAAGCGGAAATAGCGAAAGAATATTTTTTGAAATCGCCTCATAAAGACAAAATAGAATTGCTGCTTGGTAATGCAATAGAGATTATACCAACCCTCGATTGTTTATTTGATTTGGTATTTATTGATGCGGATAAAATTAATTATACAAACTACTTGGATTTAGTAATAGATAAAGTGAAAAGCGGTGGATATATATTGGCAGATAATGTTTTGTATAATGGAGAAATATTGCATCTCGAATCGGCTGGAAAAAATGCGAAGGCAATGCATAATTATAACGAAAAAATAGTAAACGACTCAAGATTAGATTCTGTACTTTTACCGCTTCGGGATGGTATCATGATATCCAGAAAAAAATAAGGAATAAACTATGCATATAAAACAAACATTATTATTAATTGCATTCTGCACTTTTAGCTTAATATCATTTGCACAAGATGACCAAGATATAAAAGCTTATATTGAAAAATTTAAAGGATTAGCTATTGAAGAGCAAATGCGTATTGGCGTTCCGGCGGCAATTACACTGGCACAAGGAATTTATGAAAGTGATGCTGGTAGAAGCGTTTTGGCTATCGAAGGAAATAATCATTTTGGGATCAAATGTAAAAGCACCTGGACAGGTGAAACCATATTACACGACGACGATAAAAAGCAAGAGTGTTTTAGAAAATACCCTAGTGCAGAACAATCATATATCGATCATTCTGATTTTTTAAAGGGTAGTAATCGCTATCATTTTTTATTTGAATTAGAAATGACCGATGCTATGGGCTGGGCTAGTGGCTTAAAGCGTGCGGGCTACGCAACAAGACCAGACTATGTTTCGAGATTATACAATTTGGTAGAGAAATATAATTTGCAGCAATATACCTATGAGGCGTTAGGAAGATCAATTCCAGTTGCTGGAGAAGTGGTACCAAATACGGATGCTTTTTCCAATTTGAAAAACGTATCAGACCCATCTACTTTTTATAAAGGAATCAAAGGATTTTGGGCTAAGAAGGGGGATATATTATTAGACAAAGCCATTGAAAATAATATTCGCTATGCAAAATTGTTGAGCTTGAATGATTTGGATGACAAGCCCTTAGAAACGGACATGTTTATTTTTACAGAGAAAAAAAGAAAAGTAGGAACAGTTGAATTTCATATCGTGAAGCCAAATGAAAGTATGTTGCTCATTGCGCAAAAGGAAGCCATTCTGTTAGACAATCTGTTTTTGTTTAATAATATGATTCCTGGACAAGAGCCAGAAGTAAACGAACAATTGACTTTGCAATATAGAGCGTATAGTGCACCCAAATTAAAGCAAAAGTTTTTGGCAACTATACCACGAGAAATTAAAAAAGAAGAGCCTAAAATAGAAGTGGTTAAAGTAGAAAAAAAAGCAGAGCCAATTCCTGCAACAATTCCTACTCCAATTCCTACACCGATACAGAAGGAAATTGTAAAAGAGCAAACTGAACCTACCCCTGTTTTGGTTGTGAAAAAAGAGAGTCCTGTTGAAATGGATACAGTGAAAATAGAAAGTGCACAAGAAACTGTAACGCCAAAATCTACTATAGATGCAACGCCTATTCAAACAGAAGTGAAGCAAGATCCACCCCCAATTGAAGTAGAGAAAAAGCAAGAAGCGATTATTGAACCAGTAAAAATGGAGGTTAAAGTAGATACCAATAATGAAGCCATTTTGGATGCTGAAAAAGCAAAACGAATGGAGGCACTTTTGAATAGTAGTACTTTGGTGAAAATACAACAACCTGTCATTGTGAAAGACACTGCCGCTTTAGATAAAGGAGAAAAACTAGTGTCCATTACTTATGGGAGTGCACCGAAAGCAGTAGAACCATTGCCTGTTAAGGTTTCCAATGAAAGAAGATATGATGAGCCTAATGTGAGTGATACAGTTAAGCAATTAAAACGAAGATTTGATCCAATTATTTATAAGGCATTACCTGCAAGGAAAAAGGTGGAACCAAGCCCTAAAGCAAATGTAGAAACAACGCCAAATAATGCAACAAAACCTGATGCAAAAAAAGGAACAGAGAGCAAGAAAGCACTTGCTGAAAAAGAAGCGAAAAGATTAGCGGAAGAGAAAAAAAATGATGTCAAGAAAACACAAACTGGCATAGTTAGAAATGCTAAAAAAATTGCAGCACAAAAGGAATTAGAAGAAAGAGAAGCGAAAAAGGGACGCAATGCGGATCGTAATAAAAAGAAAAATAAAGGGGAAGCAGAATCCAAGAAAGCAAAAGGGAAAGAGGTGAATGATAAGGCGAAAAAAGAGAAGAATAAAAAGAAGGAGCCTGTAGCTAAAAAGAAAAATAAAAAGTAATGATGACTATTCATGTCTTAGATAAAAAATTTGTACCTTATTTATCTGCCGAAACAATCGCAAAGCGGATAGAAGAATTGGCAGCGAAAATAAATGAGGATTATGCCGACAAGAATCCAATTTTTATTGGCATTTTAAATGGGTCCTTTATGTTTGCTTCCGATTTGTATAAGCAAATTTCAGTAAGCTCTACCATCTCATTTATTAAATTAGTTTCCTATAAGGGTACTACCTCAACAGGCACTGTCATTACTTCCATTGGATTAGAAGAAGATTTAACTGGCAGAAATGTGATACTCATTGAAGACATAGTAGACACTGGAAAAACACTCTCAGAATTTTTGCCGACGATTCAAAAACAGCAACCCAATTCCATTAAGATTTGCACACTACTACAAAAGCCAGAAGCTTTGTTACATCCTCTTGAAGCGGATTATGTTGGGTTTCAAATTCCGAATAAATTTGTAGTTGGTTTTGGTTTAGACTATGATGGTTATGGAAGAAATTTAAAAGAAATTTATCAGTTGGAGTAGGTAGATGTAATTTAATATTGATTAATGGACACGGGTTGCAAACCCGCGCCAGCCTCGAGAAACTTAGCAAATGGATAAATGCTTTTACTTACATTTTTATAAATTTTATATTCCAATTCATGCCATCTTTTTTATTGTGAATGATAAAAAAGTAAACACCTGAAACTAAATTTGAAACTGTAATTTTTGTTTCTCGTTGATCTTTATTCAAGATGCCAACTGCCATCTTCACGCCAGTTGTATTTATGATTTCATAAGTTGCGTCTTGTAAAATTGCTAGGTTCTCACAGAATAAAGTTATTTGATCAGAAGCTGGTGATGGATACAATACAAAATTTGATTTGTAATCTTCAAGAGTTGGAATGAAATTTGGTAATTGTTGAAAATAGGCTTTAAATAATAAGTTAGATTGCAAGGTGTCATTAAACACGGAATCTTGAATATTTGCTATTTGTCCATTTGCTCCCCAATATAAAAAGTGATAACCAGGATTTGCAATGGCTTCTATTTTTACAGGTAGTCCATCAAAATAAACACCATGCCATGGATAGGTATCTGGGGTGATTGTACTAATATGAATTTTACCTGCTCCCGCTGGATAAATATCAAGAGTTAAATCAATTTGCTGTGGTAAATTAAAATTATTTTGAATGTGGTTTCTAACTTGTGCACTTCTGCAAACCAGTTCACTATCTAAACTTAAATAATTATTGTAAAACTCATTCATCTGTGAAGGAATACTACCTGCGTTACCCCAACGTGTATACTCATTCGGCATTTCTAGTACGGTTTGATTAAACATAAAAGTATTAATACTTCTAAGTCTTGATGTATCATAACTGGTATTCATCACATCCGCAAATCGATTGATAAAGTAATTATGAAAGCGTTGATTTTGCATACTTTTCAACCAAATATTAATGTATGGATTGTTTGTACTTTGGCTCAGCATATAAGCAATATGATCAAATGTGCAATTTGTCCAACCATTTGGATTTAAAGCAAGTTCTTGATCAATAATACAGAATCGATATCGATTCGCCGTTTTGTCTGATCGATAAATTTTAATATTGTTGGAAGGCCAATCTGTGTTACCCATCCACGATTCACCAATAATGTAATCATTGTAATATTGCATATCAAAATAATGATCGGCACTATCCCAATACAATGGGCTGTTTGCATTCAGTGCATTAAATGAATTATATGCTGCAAGAAATGTATCTACCGGATTACCTGCAACAGATCGTAAAACGCCTTGATAGTAGGCACTTTTAGATAAAATATCAACTGTATTAATATTTGCGGTATCTTGAAATTTGAAAAAGTCAGCATCAAATTTCTCTCGTAATTCATACAGCCCCCAATATTGACCATTGATATATATTGAAACAGGACGCCATGCAGAATAATAGTTATGTGTTTCTTCTGCCAACATACGAACCTGCGCAGCGTCTTTATAAGGGAGTTCTAAATATTGATTACTACCATTTCGTAAATAAAATTTATTGTATTTCGTCCTGTTCGGCTTGTTTGGAATCACTGGATAGTTTATTTTACCATCACCTACAACCGCATCATCCAAATCAAGTCTGAACGATTTTTGTGGTGCAAATCGACTTCCCCCAAATCCACCATCCTGAATCATACCTGAGTGCTGCGAAAAAAGTAATGTATGCAAGGAGGTCGAATCAAAATAGTCTACATAAGCTGCTTTCATCCAATCATTTCCAGGATTATCAAAATTTCCTTGTGCACCATATAAGTTGGCGCTATCTGTTATTACGGATAAAATCGGGGTGCTATGATTTAGGTTAAATAAATAAGAGGCATTGCTAATGGAGCTCGGTATAGAACCTGTTTTAAAGGCACGTGCTTTGAGTGGTGTATTTTGAAATATATAGATTGGACTGCCTGTGTATAATAATGAATTTGATGTTGGATCTTTACCATCTATTGTATAGCGAATGCTTGAGTTGCTTCCATTAGGATTGAGAATACTTACATAAAAGGGTGTATTATACATGCCAGGGATAACTGTAAATGTAGGCGCTAAGGCAGTTCCATTTAATGCCATAGAGCCATTATTACTTGAGCCAGGTGTAGCAGGGTAAAACAAAGTATGATTCGATGAAGCATTCGGCAAGCTACCATTACTTGCATCTATGGATTCACATTGTACATGTAAGCTACTTTGTAATATGGAAGAAGGATTATATAATGAAATAGTTTCGCCCGAATTAGAAATTTTAAAATTGGTATGAAAATTATTACCGCTATTCGGTGCAAATTTATAAGTCAAATTTGAAATGGATGTGAGGTTCATGCCAATATCAATATAGTCGTATACGGCGGGATCTGGCGACACCACATCAAATGCTAAGGTTGTAATATTACCAGCACTTAAACCAGCAGCGCTTAATTCGGAAGCCAAAATTAAAAATTGATTTCGTGCGCCCCAATACCAATTTCCATAAGGAGCAGGATAATCAGTTGGTCCATTTTGAATAGTGCCAGTGCCTATTGTAATTCCATTTAGTCGCATATTCGGTCTTTGCATAGCCGTTGTTCCATAAATAAAACCACAAGCTCCGGCATTCCCATCTTGAAATCCATATATGGAAGAATTAAAGGAGGTAGCACTTTGTTTAAATATTGAATTGGTAGTATACCCAGCAGAACTAAAGCTACACACATTAATGAGTACATTACTGATACCATCCCAATAAAAAGGTGTGCTTAAGGTATGCGTATTCCACCCCGCAGCCGCACTAAAAGTACCCGAATTTATGACAGGAGTAAATGGGGAAGTAACCATATAATTTTTACCACTACAATAAATAACTTCAAAAGAATTGGGCAATAAATTGAAATGTGGAAATACCCATTGTGCAGGCTGACTGCTCGTATCCGTTAAAGAATAATTATACAAGTCTATGACGCTGCCAGTTGGATTATACAATTCAATCCAATCTGTATAATCACCTTCTTCATCAACAATACTTGAATAATTTTTATTGCTTCCTTCATTAACCACAACTTGTGCTTGTACATAGTTGGAAAGTTTACAGAGTAGGATAAAGAGTATACATTTTTTCATGAAGTCGACATTTTGCTCTAAAAGTAGTGCTTAATAAATTATTAAAAGAATAGAAGGATTGTTTTTACGTTATGAATTTTGTGCGAATGCATAAGTTCTCAGCAAGATAGTTTGTAAAATTAGAAGTTCACTTTTCTTTCTCTAAGATATAGCAATTCGCAAATATTTAGTGTCAGAAATCTTACTGGATCCCCTTGCAGTGAATTACGTTGGATTTCAAATTCCGAATAAATTTGTAGTTGGTTTTCGATTAGATTATGATGGGTATGGAAGAAATTTAAAAGAGATTTATTAGTTGGCGTAGGGTGGGATATTCAATCTTTATTAATGGACACGGGTTGCAAACCCTCGCCAGCCGGGGCTGTTGTTCTATGTTGATGAATGGACACTGGTTGCAAATCGGCGAGAGCAGGGGGCATAGGTTTAATGGATTGTCTGGTCTCCTTTACAATACCAAGTCGGGTCACAGCCTGTCATTTTGCATCCTCCTAACCTAACTTTTCCGTCTCTCTCTTTCTTTTGCATTCCAGAACTTGGTAAGCCATAAACTATTGGGATAACATTATTCTTACGTCCACATTTAGGGCATCTCTTGCTTACACCTTTATAAACATAAGGAGGGGGGAAGTTTATTCTTAAATTAATTTCCGCATTCTCAAAAATTTTAATTTTCTGAATAGTAGTGTCTTTGTAGCCTATGTACTTGATATAAATATCATAAACACCATCTGCTAAGCTATCAATTTTAAAATTACCATTTGTATCGGTATGCGTTCTGATTTGAGTTCCAAGGATTTTAATGTTTGCATATGCCAAGTTCTCTTTTTTCTCGGTATCATATATATGTCCATTAATTTTTCCGTATTGAGCAAACCCTTTGATTGTCAAAATAAAGATTAACAATATTATTAAAAATTTCTTCATGACATTTGTGGTGTGAGCATTACAGCCAACTTAGAAATATCCGCTATAAGTCAGGACCATATTTTGTTTAGCAGTTTCTCTAAGAAATAAATCCCCAATTCGCCTATTTCAACACAAAACTCTCCATGAACTTAGTCGTGAAGTTGCCTGTTCTGAAATCTTCGTTCTGCATTAATTGTTGGTGAAATGGAATGGTTGTTTTGATACCTTCTATCACGTATTCGCTTAATGCACGACTCATAGTGTTAATAGCCTCATCACGAGTTTGTGCCACGGCAATAATTTTTGCAATCATGGAATCGTAATAAGGTGGAATGGTATAGCCAGCATAAATGTGGGAATCGATACGAACGCCATGTCCGCCGGGTGTATGTAATACGGTTATTTTTCCAGGGGAAGGACGAAAATCATTGTATGGATCTTCGGCATTTATTCGGCACTCAATGGCATGCATTTTTGGTTCGTAATTAGCACCAGAAATAGGTACACCACCTGCGATTTTTATTTGTTCTTTAATAAGGTCATAATTGATAACTTCCTCTGTTACACAATGTTCTACTTGGATACGTGTATTCATTTCCATGAAGTAAAAATTGCGGTGTTTATCTACTAGAAACTCAACTGTTCCAACCCCTTCATAGCTTATGGCATTGGCAGCTTTAATAGCAGCCTCACCCATTTTTTGACGAAGTTCAGGGGTCATAAATGGTGAAGGACTTTCTTCTACTAATTTTTGGTGACGACGTTGAATAGAACAATCCCTTTCACTCAAATGACAAGCTTTACCATATTGGTCGCCTGCAATTTGTATTTCAATGTGTCGAGGTTCTTCTACATATTTTTCCATGTAAATACCATCATTCTTGAAAGAAACTGCTGCTTCTGCTTTTGCAGAGTCATACGCTTTTTCCATTTCTTCAGGCTTCCATACAATACGCATTCCTTTACCACCACCACCTGCAGTTGCTTTTATCATGACAGGGTAGCCCATTTTTTTAGCTTCCTTTTTTGCATGATCAACGCTATCTAACAAATTGGCACTACCAGGTACTACAGGTACACCTGCCCTTATCATGGTTTCTTTGGCAGTAATTTTATCTCCCATTGAATTAATCATTTCAGGAGTTGGGCCAATAAATTTTATTTTATACTGACCACATATTTCTGCAAATTTTGCATTCTCTGAAAGAAAGCCATAGCCAGGATGTATGGCATCTGCATTGGTAATTTCGGCAGCAGCCATAATATGTGGCACGTTCAAATAAGAATCTGCACCAGATGGTTTGCCTATACAAACTGCTTCATCTGCAAAGCGAACATGCAGGCTATCTTTATCGGCAGTAGAATATACAGCTACAGTGCGAATTCCCATTTCTTTGCAGGTGCGAATAACTCGTAACGCAATTTCACCGCGATTGGCAATTAGTATTTTTTTAAACATAAATTCGATTTGAAAATTTGAAATTTTGAATTTCGAAAAATGACTAAAAGAAAGTAAAAATTAGTACATCATCGTATTTACAAATGGACACATTGATTATGGTTGCACCAAAAATAATGGTTGGTCGTATTCTACTGGGCTTGCATCGTCTGCAAGTATTTTTACTATTTTACCACTGATTTCACTTTCTATTTCATTAAACAATTTCATGGCTTCTACAATACAAAGCACTTGACCTTCTCTAATTTCATCACCAACATTTACAAATAATGGTTTACCTGGTCCAGAAGAACGATAAAAAGTACCAATCATTGGTGACTTGATCGTGATTAAATTATCTGTAGCTACTGGTGGAAGTGGTGGTGCAACTGCAGCTGCTGCTGCTTGTGGTGCAGGTGCTGCAACACAAGGCGCAGCAGGTGCTGATTGTATGACTTGATTTGTGGTAGTGATTACTGTTCCACCTTGACGAATGGTAATTTTGAAATCTCCTTTTTCTAATTTTAACTCATTCACATTGGAATGATTTACCGCATTGATGAGGTCATTTATTTCTCCGATGTTAAAAATAGGAGAAGGCAATTTTTCAGCTGGTTTTGTTACACTTACTTTGTTCGGCGCAGGGCTTACTTTATTCGGCGTAGGGCTTATTTTTTTTGAGGCAGGGACATTTTTACTTGGTTTTGCAACTGGTTTAGAGTTTGCTTTTTTTGCTGTAGCCATGGGAAATCTTGTTTGAAAATATTTTAATAAATAAGTTTGTACAATTAGTTTTTCACTCTTTCCAAATATTCACCAGATTTGGTATTGACACGGATAGTTTCGCCTTCATTCACAAATAATGGAACATTGACAGTAGCACCAGTTTCAATCGTTGCAGGTTTCATTACACGAGAAGTTGTATCGCCTTTCATACCTGGTTCGCTATAGGTTACCAGTACTTCAATTTTTTCAGGAAGTTCGACACCAATTGGTAAATCCGTTTCGCCATTTACAAGTACCGTAACTTCTTGACCATCTTTTAAATATTGGGGTGCATTCACCATGCTTTCCACAACCGTTAGTTGTTCAAATGTTTCTACATCCATGAAACTATAACCCGTTTCATCTTTGTATAAATATTGATATGTTTTTTTCTCTACACGAACTGGGAAAATAGTTTCACCACTATTCCATGTTTGCTCGATGGTTCTATTATTATCGACACCTTTTAATTTTGCCCAAACTTTAGCGGCTGCACGAGCCGTTTTGTTTTGACCAAATTCAACTACTGAATAAAGACTACCATCCAATTTGATAATAAGTCCCGAGCGCATATCTGCTGTTGTTGCCATATTACTATTTATTTTTAATTTGAGTTAAGTGGACAAATATAACCACATATACCTAAAATTTTCTAAATCCAACAAGATAATATAAACATAAGGAATGTTGATAAGTGTAGTTAGTATTGAGTAGTTAGTAGAAAGTAAAAAGTAGAAAGTAAAAAGTAGAAAAAAGTTGTTAGTATTGAGTAGTTAGTAGTTTGAAAGGCATAAGGCGTAAGGCGTAAGTGGTGGTGCCCTGAAAAGGTAGTATTTACAAGCGAGGTGGCATAACCCCTCGTACATATTCGTAGTATTTTATATTTCAGCTTTGGAATTTGGAATTTTTACTTTGGAATTTGAAAATTAGTAGCTTTGCCCTGCATGAATATAGAACATAATAAACATTTACTCGCTTATAATACATTCGGCATTGATACAATAGCGGAGGAATTCGTTCAAATCAATTTGGAAAGTGAATTGATGGAATTATTGCACTATGCTAATAAAAATCAAACTGCTTTGCACATCATTGGAGGTGGTAGTAATATTCTTTTTGTGCACGACATCAAAGGGTTAGTGTTGCTCAATCAATTGAAGGGAATGCAAATTGTGTATGAAGACAAAGATATTGTGCATGTGAAATGTATGTCGGGTGAAGTATGGCATGAATGCGTGCTTTGGAGTGTTGCAAAAAATTATGGCGGCATTGAAAATTTATCATTAATTCCTGGTACGATTGGTGCTGCGCCCATTCAAAATATTGGTGCTTATGGTGTAGAATTGAAAGATGTTTTTGTAGAATTGGAAGCCATCCATTTACGTACCTTAGAGAAGAAAATATTTACACATCAGGAATGTGCATTTGCTTATCGCGATAGTATTTTTAAAACAAAGGAGAAAGGGAATTATTTTATTTTGTCGGTGACCATGGCTTTGTCAAAGCAGCCAATTTGCAAAACAACCTATGGCACTATTCAACAAGAAATGAATGAGATGAAAGTGGATGCTGTTTCGATTAAATCCGTTTCGGATGCGGTTATACGTATACGGCGTTCTAAATTGCCAAACCCAGCAGAAATAGGTAATGCAGGCAGTTTTTTTAAAAATCCTGAAATTACATTGGTGCAATTTGAACAGTTAAAAAATACATACGAAGACTTGCCATCCTATGATACGGTAAACGGAAAAAAAATTCCGGCAGCATGGCTTATTGAAATGTGTGGTTGGAAGGGTTATAGAGAAAATGATTTTGGTGTACATCATAAACAAGCACTTGTATTGGTGAATTATCAGCATGCTAAAGGAAGTGATATCTTATTGCTTTCAGAGAAAATTATTTCGTCTGTGCAAGAAAAATTTTCGATTCAGTTGGAGAGAGAGGTCAATATTTGGTAGTTATCAGGGATGATTTGATTGCTGACTACTTCATTTTTTTAACACCAAACTTTTCAAGGTCATTTAGTTGTGCATCATTACATTGGAGTTTCAGAAACGCCCATAAGCACCATATAAATTTGAAATGATTTAGTTTTTTATCCTTCTATTTTTGTTCTTTTGTAATTCTGGATTGGGTAATGCTTGAGATGAAGGACAAGCTAAATTTTAAATGAGAAAATGATTTTTTATGGTGGATGTATTGCGGCAACGATTGAAGTGGAAATCCTTTTTGCGGGCTCTGACGCAAAAAGATTGGAACGAAAAGCGTGTGTGCCGCCCAACCTATTCTCCGTCTATTTTTAGTGTTCTTCTAATTATTTTCATTGTCGGTCTTTTTGTTCCACTGCAGTCACTTGCTCAATCAAAAGCAGCTCCTAAACACGAATGGGTAGGTAAGGCAAGTTATTATCATGTCAAGTTTAACGGGCATAAAACGGCAACGGGTGCAAAATTTCAAAATGAAAATTTAACGGCTGCCTGTAATAAAGTAAAGTTGGGTACGATAGTGAAAGTAACGAACTTAGAAAACGGAAAATCAGTGGTTGTTTTGGTGAATGATAGAATGGGTGCACACAATAAACGACTCATTGATTTAACCACTAGAGCAGCGCAACAAATTGGATTTTTGCATGCTGGAATTTGCAAAGTAAAAATGGAACTCTATGTGGAAGAGAATTGGAATGATTGTGAAGATAAATAGTTAAGTGGTGGTACATCAACCAATATTTTGTTATTGAAATGTAAGATGTAGAAAACAAAGTCAAGTTATTTCACTTTTCTCAATTATTCAATTACTTTAGCAGTATAGCTTTTTAGAATATGCAATACGAAATAAAACAAGCAGGTAAATTTAAATATGTGCAAGAGGGAACTGGCGAGAGTTTAGTATTACTTCATGGACTATTTGGCGCCTTAAGTAATTTTAAAGACTTGATAGATTGTTTCAAAGAAAAGTATACTGTTTATATTCCCATGTTGCCTTTGTATGATTTAACTAATTTGGATACATCTGTTTCTGGACTTGCCAAATACGTTGCCAAATTTATTGAATATAAAAAGTTGAGTAATGTACATTTATTAGGAAATTCTTTGGGAGGTCATATTGCCTTGGTTTATGCATTGAAGCATTCTGATAAAGTAAAGACCATTACACTTACTGGCAGCTCTGGATTATTTGAAAATGGCATGGGCGAAACCTATCCAAAACGTGGTGATAAAGATTATATTCGAAAGAAGGTGGAACTTACTTTTTATGATCCAAATTCGGCAACACAAGAGCTTGTAGACGAAGTATATAATATTGTCAATAATCGATTGAAAGCTGTTAAAATTATTTACTTAGCGAAGTCAGCTATTCGTCATCATTTAGGCGAAGAGTTAAAAAATATTAAGCAGCCTGTATGTTTGATTTGGGGGAAAAATGATACCATTACACCACCCATGGTTGCAGAAGAATTTAAAAAATTATTGCCTCAATCTGAATTGCATTGGGTAGACAAATGTGGGCATGCGCCAATGATGGAAGTGCCTGGAGAATTTAATATTATCTTGAATGATTTTTTACAAAAACATACTTAATTAGTTTGTACTTATTAATAGATATTTACGTTTTAAAGAACTATGAATACTAAAAGTTTAATTTCATCTGGCTTACCAACGTTGTCTCTTTTAGATACAGGCGATAGGGCGATGAGTTTGATGAATGAGTATCGTGTATTTCATTTACCATTAGTGGACAGGGATAATTATTTGGCATTGATTTCGGAAGATGATTTATTGGATTGGGATACACCAGAAGAGCCTTTGTCTTATGCTGAATTTATTAATTTTAGACCGGCAGTTGTAGATCAAATGCATCCATTTGAAGCTATAAAAGTGGTCAAAGAATTTAATCTGTCCTTATTACCAGTGGTGAACGAACACAATCATTTTGTAGGCGTCGTTACAATGGAAGGATTATTTTCTTTTATGGCTGATCAAAAAGGAATCAAAGATGTTGGTGGGATTTTTGTTTTAGAAATGGAAGAAAGAAATTATAGTCTTTCCGAAATTGCAAGAATTTGTGAAAGCAATGATATTAGTATTGTTAGTGTGCATATAAAAACGGTAGATGAATTTGGATTGCAATGGGTGACCGTGAAAACGAATAAAACAGATTTGCAGGCAGTGCTCGCTACTTTTGAAAGATATAATTACACTATTGTAGATATGTTTTCAAATGACAAACAGCAAGAGCTAGATTTGCAACAGAACTATAATATGTTGATGCGTTATATTAATCTATAAAAAAAAGAAAGCTTAAGCTTTCTTTTCCGTTGATTTTCTTTTTGACAAACGAAGTCTCATTTTTCCAAATGAACCTTTGAATATTTTTCCTCGTTTTGTTTTTTTGTCGCCTCTGCCCATAAATAAATTAGTTTAGGAAACAAATATATAACTTAATCTTTTACCATCGCAGCATTTATTGTTTTATCCATAAAAAATTCTCTTACAGAAAGTAGATAAACACAGAAGTTGCGGAAAAAAATAAGCGCTAATTGCTTCTGTGATTTATGGGATTATGTGAGGAGATAGGGGTATAAAAAAAACCGAGCAACAACTCGGTTTTTTTCTTTGGCAAGGGTAGCAAAAATTATTTTGCAACCTTCGTACTCAATTCTTTTCCAGCTTTGAATTTAGCTACTTTTTTAGCAGCGATTTTAATTTCTTTTCCTGTTTGAGGATTACGACCAATACGAGCAGCACGCTTTGATACAGAGAAAGTACCAAAACCTACTAGGGTTACTTTGTCGCCTTTTTTAAGGGCAGCAGTTACTGCATTACAAAAACCGTCAAGCGCTTCTCCTGCTTGAGTTTTAGTACAGTCTGCAGATTTTGCAATGGCTTCAATTAATTCAGCTTTGTTCATGTGTTTTAATTTTTTTGATGGTGAAAAATGATTTGAGACGCTAAATTACTTTGTTTTATGAGAATCCAAAATTTTTTTTTTCATGAAATGCCCACTCACAAAGGATTTGCACATATTATCAACAGTAAATTTATTTTGTTACAACAAGGAAAAATTCCAAATCTTTAAAATCCAAATTCCAAATTCTAAATTATTATAATCGAGGGGCGATGGCACCTCGCTATTCATATATTGCCTTTTCAGGGCTTGGACTACTCACTACTTTCTACTTTTAACTAATTACTCACTACTAATTACTTTCAAAACACTTCGAAATGCAATGAACTGATTGCCAAATAATGCAAAGCCTTTGTCACGTAATAATGGTGCATGGTTTTGTATATAATCTTCATACCGGCTTTTAGTGCTAGTATAATATTGGACTACAAAAGTTTTACCTTCTTCATCTTGATGGTCCATTAATTCGGAAAATGTATACGAATCAAATTTTCCTGTTGCCATTACATCCTGTAGATGAATGTTCTGCATCCAGCTTAGCCATTCTTGTTCGATAGTAAGGTTTATTTTAATTGTTACATTATAAATATACATGTAGGATTATTTATTTTTTAGTGTGAGATAAACTGGGCAATGATCGGAATGTTTTACATCAGGTAATATAGCGGCATCTGAGATTTGTGATTTTAAATTTTCAGATACATTCACATAATCTATACGCCAACCTTTGTTATTATTTCTTGCGTTGGCTCTAAAACTCCACCAACTATATTGATGTGGATTCGGATTGATATGTCGAAATGAATCTACCATGCCTGTTGCAAAAAATGTATCCATCCATGCTCTCTCTTCTGGCAAAAAACCGCTTGAATTTTTATTGCCAACAGGGTCATGAATATCAATGGCTTTATGACATACATTATAATCGCCTGCAACAATTAATTTAGTATTCGTGTTTTTGATTTTCGATTGAAGGAAATCTAAATAGTCATGTAGAAATTCCATTTTATAGACTTGTCTTTCATCGCCACTACTACCACTAGGGAAATAGGTATTGACAATAAGCAAATCGCCAAGCATTATTTGAATTACTCGACCTTCAAAATCGGCTTGTGTTAAACCACAACCGTATTCGATGGAAGTAGGCTTTAATTTGCTGATAATACCAACGCCACTATATCCTTTCTTTTGCGCAGAATACCATTGGCAATGATAGCCTAATGCCTCAAAAGCAGCGGTATCTATATCCTCTTTATTCGCTTTTAATTCTTGGAAGCAATATACATCGGCTTGATCTTCTTTTATCCATTCTAGCAAGCCTTTACTTATTGCGGATCGTATACCATTGAGGTTGTAAGAAACTATTTTCATATTTTGATTTGTGTAAAAATAAAAAAGGCTCACCAATTGGAAAGCCTTTTTAAATTAAAAGTATTTAGAAATTATTGTTTAGTTACTCTGCGCACGCCAAGTACTTTACCAGAATTATCCGCAAATTGAAGTAAGTAAATACCGTCTGCTACATTATCTAATGGTACACGCAATTGATTTGATTTATTGGCATCTACATTAAAGCTAGCAATTCTTCTACCGATAACATTTAACACATGAATGGTAGAAATTTTTCTTTCATTCAATGTAATATTGATAAAGTTAGTAGCAGGGTTTGGATAAAGAGATACGATATTATTGTTTTCATAATCTTTAACTGCTGTTGGAATTGCATCATATCTGAAAACCATATTACCAACTGTAGTTCCAGCTGTTACTGCAATGGTTACAAATGCAGTACCATTAACAGCAGTTGGAAGGGCTTTTACATCCACAATGAATACACCATTTTTGCCTGGTGCAATTTTTGGATGATACACATTGGTATTAATCATTCCATAGCTATAACATTGTTGTGGATCGCATACTTGAGTGCCAGACCAACCGGTTAAGCTAGATAAATTGTCTGTCTTACTCCAAGTTACAGACAATGAATCTGTAGTAGAAGGATTAAATATTGTGTCGTTCAAAGCCACGGCAGCGCCATCTTTGGTGATGGTTACTTGCACAGTATCATGCAAAATAACGCCTTGTGAAAAGCCTATCATGGACACAGCGATAAAGCATAAAGAAAGGATTATTCTTTTCATAGTAAATATGATTTGAGCGCAAAGTACAATTTATTGTGTTAAAACAATTATTTTTTATAAATTTTTATATTAATTATTTTTTAAACTACATTTGGCTTCTAAAAAAAATAGATGAAAAAAATATTATTCTCTCTTTTAGCTATTGCATCTTTTTCTGTAGCTAAAGCGCAAATTCTCTGGTCAGAGGATTTCACTTCTGTAACGCCACCAGCATTACCAGCAAACTGGGTACAAATTAATGGTGATGGTCTTACGGTCGCAACTAATTTAAATGCCTTTAATTTTGGTACATTGGGTGCTGTAACCTGCAATGCAGGCGGTACACACGGCAAAGCAGCTTGTATGACCTCTTGGTATAGTCCAGTAGGTATTTCTGATGATTGGTTAATTACTCCAGCTTTCACACCCATCGCTGGTCATTATTTAGTTTGGGATGTTGCCTCTGCTGAAGCTGCTCCATATCAAGAAGGATATGAAATTAGAGTATCTACAACTGCGGGTACTACTGCAGCTTCATTTGCAGGTACTCCTTTATTAAGTATCGGTGCTGAAAACGCTTTCTGGTATACACGTATCGTTGATTTAAGTGCATATGCAGGACAAAATATTCGTATTGCATTTCATGATAACTCTAACGATAAAGATCGTGCTTATTTCGACAATATCAGTGTAAGAACTTTACCAGCATCTAGTGCTAAGATGACAGCTGTTTCTCCTCTAGCTACAGATGCAAGTGCATTCGGTACAGTTGGTTCAAATAAAACATTATCTTGTACTATCCAAAATACTGGATTGTCAGCAATGACTTCTTATACCATTAATTATAAAGATGGTGCTAACCCAGTAGTAAGCCAAACAGTATCAGGTTCTGTAACTTCATTTGCATATAATTCTACAACTTTTACTACGCAATATAATATCGCTTCTGCTGGTGCTCATAATTTAAAAGTTTGGGTAACTTTAGCTGGGGATACTGATCATTCTGATGATACATTAACTACCACAATAACTGGTGTTTCTTTTATGCCAGCTCGTTCGGTAGTAATGGAAGAACCAACAGGTACGTGGTGCGGATGGTGCGTACGTGGTGTAGTATACATGGACTCTATCTACAAAGCACATCCAAATGATGTCGTTCCAATATCTGTTCACAATGGTGATCCTATGACAGTAACTGCTTATGATGCTGGTATAGGTACATTAATCAGTGGTTATCCTTCATTGGTTGTAGATCGTAAAGAAGTTGCTGATCCACAAAATGCGTTTACGATGTATACAAAATATATTAGTGACTTCGGATTTGCAACTGTAAATTTACCTACACCAACTCTTGTTGGATCTACATTAACCGTTAATTCTAGTATTGTACCTGCAACTAATTTAACAGGTGAATATCGTCTTGCTTTAGTGGTAACGGAAGACAGAGTACATAGCACTGCTGGTGGTACTTGGGATCAAAAAAACTATTATGCAGTAGGCGGTTCAGGCAATGCAACTCCAATGGCTAATGCGGAATATAATTTCAACACACTTCCTGGTACTATTCCTTCTTCTACTATGTATTATGATTTTGTAGCAAAAGATATCGTTGGTGGATTTGATGGAGCTACTGGTACATTACCTGCTTCTATGACTGCTGGCACAACTTATTCTCATCCATTCACATGGACTTTACCATCAGGTACAAATCCATTCAAATTGCGCGTTGCAGTTTTATTGATCGATAAAAATAGTACAAACAGCAAAATCTTAAATGCTAAAATGACTAATGTATATCCTGCTGGTGTTTCTACTATTGCTAAGAATGAATTTATCGAAGCAGTTGCTTATCCTAACCCTGCAAAGGATGTTATCAATTTGGATTTGACTTTAACTGAAAGAATGAATACAACTTATTCAGTAGTTGACATGATGGGTAATACTATTGAAACAGTTAACTTAGGTAAATTAAATTCTGGTTTATCTACTATTTCAATTAATACTTCTGCTTATGCAAAAGGGATGTATTCTATTTCTATTAAAACAGAAAATGGAACTTATTCTAGCAAGTTTACAAAGCAATAATCTATACAAAAATTTAAATAATGAAGCCACTCGATTGAGTGGCTTTATTTTTTTAAAAGTAGTTAGTCGAAAGTAAAAAGTCGTAAGGCGTAAGGCATAAGTCGTAAGTAAAAAGTAGTAAGCCGTAAGTATCGCAAGCCCTGAAAGGGCGACATAGCATAGCAATGGGCAACGCCCTTCGCTAAATGAAAAAATGGAAAAAGCGAAAACATTGATGGGTAAGTGTTTCGGTTCAATACCATATGAAATGAGTTGCGGATGAGGTTTGATAAAGCAACTTTTCGCATGAAGAATGCAGTATATTTTTCTTTGTATTCTTTTTGCATGAAGCAATCTATATTTGCAAACTCACGAATTAAAAAGAAAGGAATAGAAAATAGACCATGATTAATTTTAATAAATTTACTTTACAAAATGGCTTGCGTGTAATTGTTCATGAAGATCCAAGCACGCCTATGGTTGCCATGAATATTTTATATGATGTTGGTGCTAAGGATGAAGATCCGAAACAAACGGGATTCGCTCATTTATTTGAACATTTGATGTTTGGTGGTTCGGTGCATATTCCCGATTATGATGAACCATTACAAAATGCTGGTGGCGAGAATAATGCATATACAACCAATGATCTTACCAATTATTATATTCAATTGCCAGCGCAAAATATTGAAACAGCATTTTGGTTGGAGAGTGATAGAATGCAAACGCTTGCCTTTGGCGAAAAGAGTTTGGATGTGCAACGTAAAGTAGTATGCGAAGAGTTTAAAGAACATTATATCAATAAACCATATAGCGATGCATGGAAATATTTACGAGAAATGGTATACACCCAACATCCATATCAATGGTTGACAATAGGGAAAGAACTATCTCATATTGAGAATGCCCAATTGTCGGATGTCAAAAATTTCTTTTATAAACATTACCGACCAGTAAATGCCATTATGTGTGTTGCTGGAAATATTACTACCGAAAAAGTAAAGGAACTTTCTGAAAAATGGTTTGAGCCTATTGAGCCCGGAGAACCTTATATACGGCAGATTGCAGACGAACCAATACAACAAACTGCGCGCCATTTAGTATTGCATAAAGATGTACCTGTGAGTGTTATTTATAAAGCATATCCTATGTCGGCAAGGCGTGATAAGACCTACTATGCAGATGATATGATTTCTGAAGTTTTATCTGGAGGACAGTCTTCGCGTTTGTATCAACAACTAGTGAAAGAGAAAAAAATATTTAGTCAAATAGATTGCTATCATACTGGCAGCGTAGAAAAAGGACTATTGGTGATTGAAGGAAAAATGTTGCCGCATATAAAACCAGAAGAGGCAGATCTTGCTATTCAAGAAGAAATTGACTTTATAAAGAAGGAAAAAATTAGCGCATTAGAATTAGAAAAGGCAAAAAATAAAATTGAAAGTATGATTGCTTTTGAAGATTTGGGATTGCTGAGTCGCGCAAATAATTTAGCATTTTATGAATTGTTGGGTGATGCTGCTTTGATGAATGTAGAATTTGATAATTACAATAAAGTCACGGTAGAAGAGATACAAGCGCAAGCCAATACTATTTTGGTTGAACATAAATGTTCTACGATGTATTATTTAGCAAAAGGAAATAGCTAAAACACTTTTTATCTATTTCTTCATCATGATGCGAAACCTTTTACAAAACAAATATTTTTTACTATTATCTGCCATACTATGGACTAGCATTATATTTTGGGGGTGTTCTATGCCAGGTAAAAATCTACCTAGCGTACATCCATTTCCGCATTTCGATAAGATAATCCATTTTACATTTTTCTTTGTATTTTATATAAGGTGGTATTTATTTTGCCCACGTACTAAGTTCTATTCCATGCTACTCATACTCTTATCTGTGTTGTATGGTTTTGGCATAGAATATTACCAAATGTATTTTGTGATAGGTCGTAGCTTTGATGTTTGGGATGGCGTGTTTGATACACTTGGGGCGGTGTTAGCGTTTTTAGTCGTAAGTAGAAAGTCGAAAGTAGTTAGTATTGAGTAGTTAGTAGTGAGATGTAAGGCGTAAGGTATAAGTCGTAAGGCATAAGTTGAAAGGCGTAAGGTGTAAGTCGTAAGGTGTAGTAACTATAATTTACTTTATAGTCTCATTTTGATTTTATTTTTTGAGATTAACTAAATAGGAATTGAATATCATCCCTCGTCAATTTTTTTACAAATGAACTTTCACCAGAAATAATATCAGCGGATAAGGATTTCTTTTTGTCTTGGAGGTGCAATATTTTTTCTTCGATGCTGTCTTTACAAATCATCTTATACGCAAATACTTTTTGGGTTTGTCCAATGCGATGTGTTCTATCTATTGCTTGTTGCTCCGTTGCCGGATTCCACCAAGGATCAACCAAATATACATAATCAGCAGAGGTTAAATTTAGCCCCACTCCGCCTGCCTTCAAACTAATAAGCATCACTCTATAATCCGCATTTTCTTGAAAGGAAGCGACTACATTCTTGCGTTCTTTGGCTGGTGTACTGCCGTCCAAATAGACATAAGGAATTTCTTTTTTCTCTAATTCCATTCTTATCAAACTCAACATAGTCACGAATTGCGAGAATACCAATGCTTTATGTTCGCCTGTGTTTTCTTCCAATTCACGAATCAATTCTTCAATCTTCACCGATTCATTTGGATACTGTTCATCTTCATTGAGTATGGCAGGAGAATCGCATATTTGACGAAGTTTGAGTAAGCCTTCTAAAATATAAAATCCACTTTTTTCCATCCCTATTTCATCAATTTTTCCTAACACCATTTTGCGATAATAATCTTTGAAACTATTGTATATTTTTCTTTGCTCTGTTTCCATCTCACACCAAAGTATAGTTTCCGTTTTGTCAGGTAAATCCTTCGCGACTTGTTCTTTGGTTCGACGCAACATGAATGGAAATAAAATTTTTCGCAACATCTCTATTTTATCTTTTTCACCATGCTTGTCTATAGGTGTTGCAAATTCTGTTTTAAAAGATTCTAATGAACCTAGCATGCCTGGATTTAAAAAATTCATTTGAGAATAAATATCCATCGTATTATTTTGCAATGGCGTACCGCTCAATGCAATTCTGTTTTTACATTTTAAAACACTTACACTTTTCGCGACTAGTGATTGATGGTTTTTGATAGAATGACTTTCATCCAAAATCACATACTTAAATTCTGTGCTTGCAAACTCCTTAATGTCTGAACGAAGCATACCATAAGAAGTCAATATGATATCAAATTTTGAGAATTTTGAAAAATCCTTATCCCTGTCTGCACCATAATGAATATGGAATTTGAGGTGTTTGCAAAATTTTAAAATCTCACTTTCCCAATTGTAAATCAGTGAGGTTGGACAAATGATAAGATGTGTATGCCTTTCTTTTGCATTCAAATGCGCAAGAAAAGTGAGTGTTTGTAAAGTCTTCCCTAGACCCATATCATCTGCCAGACAAGCGCCCCATTCTAAACTGTCTAAGGTGCATAGCCATTGAAACCCAGCCTGCTGATAGTCTCTTAAAACAGCTTTTACTTTTTTAGGAACAGGGTAAATATTTTGTTTATCAATATTATGTAATAACTCTTTTTTTCGTTTTAATTCTTCGCCAATTTTTTCATCTGTGAGTTCATTGTACAATTCATCAATGAGTGTCCACTGAAATTTTGAAACTTGTAATTTATTGTCTTTCCATTTTCCACTTTTGAAAAGATAACTGTATTTCAAAATCCATTCTGGTGGTATTACGCCCAAGGAACCATCTGTTAATGGGATATATTTTTGTTGATTTAAAATTGCCTTTTTTAATTCAGAAAGAGGAACAACAAGTCCGTTATAATCTACTTCAATTTCTACATCGAACCAATCTATGCCAGTTCCAACTTTCATATTTAATGTTGGAACTGCTGCATTGAAATTGAAGTATTTTAATTTTTCAACGCCTAATAATTCTATTTCTTTTTCTTGCGCTTTTTGTAAAAAATCGAAATACCAATTGTCTGCTAATGCATCTTTAAAAGGCAGATAAAAATAGTTTTGATTGGTCATTGAAAATTTCGGGTGTAAGTTTCTTAGCCATTCTGTATACTCATTTTCAACTGCTACCTTCCTCTCTATTTGTTGAATTCTATTTTCTACAAACACAAATTTCGGACCTTTAAATTCGAGGATATTATTCCCATATTTCCATTCCGGTGTAAGCAATAAATAATCTGTACCTAATTCACTCATTTGTATTCTACAAGTAGGTATACCAATGGGTGATTCTTCCAATTGATTCTGAATGGACTCATCATAAATCACTTCATATTTTTTTTCTAATTCACTTAAAATATCGACAGATAATTTATTGAAATCTTGTATTGGAAAAAATAAATTACCCCTTTCAAATAACTCTACTGTGTCTATAATATCATCTTCTAACAGATAAATATTTTGTTGGTACCGAAGTATAAACCATTTTCTAAACTGGGTATCTGTTAATTTTATTTTTTCATGTTCAGCGATAGAAATAAATGCTTGCAATTCTACAAACTTTCCTTGTACATGCAGATTGAAGGAGAGTTTTGGTGAATAGGATTGTATAAATACTTCTTTATATTCTTTCGTTTCAATCTGTTCATAGATTGGAATTGGCGATGTGGTGTTTGCCAATTCTTGTATGACCTTACGTGTTTTATTAATCCAAGCGGCTTTGATATGAGAGGATAGATAATCCCAATTTACTGAAGTAGAATTTGCTAGTGTCTCCAGAATATCATAACTCAGTGGTTGTAAAATAGGAATAATATTTGCATACTCGGCTTGCAGTAATGGCAGTGAAGTTTTATTCCGAATGGCAATTTTTTTATATACATCACCTGCACCATTTTTCTTTTTACGGATAGCCAGAATTTCAAATTTTGTGTACGGTTGTTGTTGTGGATGCGTTGTGAATAATAATGCAATTCTATCATAAATTTCAAGCGTCGTATTGTCTTTTAAACGAGTATCCGTTCCGTTTAGATTTAGTTTGTTTCGGATATTATTCCACTCATATGGATTGTCTGATTTAATTAAATTTTTTGGCAAGCTTTTGATCACGTACTCTCCATAATAGTCGTAACCAAATACTACATGAGTAGAAATTGCATCATCTAAACTTATTCCATGTCTAGCTAATAATTGTTTCTTCAATTCTGTTAAGTTATCAAATTGACAAAAGAAAGATTCTCCAAGGTTCATTTTGATATGTAGTAACAATTTTACTGCATGGACACATATTTTTGTGGAGGAAATCTGGGTGCAATTACAATCAACCCTAAGTTTTTTAGTTTCTAAATGCGTAATGGTAACTAGTGTATTATTTTCAAAATAGAAACTAACTTTTTTGTTCGTTATGTCTATTAGCGGTTTCCAATTTCTAGATGTCCACGATTGGGACTCCAATGTATATACGTTCCCGATATAATATTTTGTCAATAATTCTCTATTCAAATGAGTTCCAAGTACAATAGTATGTTGTTGTTCCTGTGCTTCTCTAGTGAGAGGAAGAATATTTAATTCTTTTTTTAATCCTTTTGCTAATTCCTTTTTCAGATGATCTTGTAAAAAGTAGGCTGCCGCATATTGATGTTTGCAAGGATTGCCGTAGCCTTCCGTATATGGACAATCGCAATTTCCATCCGCTTCTTCGTATTCATCTTCTATTGTGAATTCTAAGCTGGTATTATATATTTTTTTGGATGTTGCACTTGGCACTGAAAATGAAAAAAGTACTTCACTATCTTGTTTAAAATGAATTGGTTTTATAAGTTGATGATTATAAATTTCTTTACCTTTTCGCTTTAAACTTCCATCACCAAATTTGAGAAAATCTTTTAATAATGCAAGTTGATCCATGGTCTCGAATTAATTTACGCAAACCTAATTATTGCTTGCGAATATTTAGTTATTTTGAAACAATTAAATGCAACACCAAATAGGTAATGAGAATATTTTGGGCGGCAGACACGTTCTGACGATAAATGTCAGAATCCGGTCTATACGCTCCAATCTTTTTGCTGCAGAGCCAGTAAAAAGGATTTCCACTTCAATCGTTGCCGCAATCCATCCAACATAAAAAATCATTAGTTTATTCAATATTTAATTTAGACTACTTTACAAACAATATGAATTAAGACACACTTATAATACATTTGCAAACAACATACAAAAAATGAAAGAAAATATTCCAATAGGATTTGGTTCAAGCTGTGTCCACAGTGGGTTTGAAGCCGAGCAGCACCGAAGTCACCTTACGCCAATATATGCTTCTAGTACTTATTTATTAGATAGTGCTGAACATGCCGTTGCCTTATTTACTGGCGAAGAAAAAGGTAATATTTATGCTCGATTTGGTAGCCCAACGACACAACAAGCAGAAAATAAAATTGCGGCGTTAGAAGCCTTTGGACTTACAGATAATCATGGGAACCCCTTGGCGTTAAAAGCAATCGTGCATGCTTCAGGAATGGCTGCGATTACTACTTTAATTTTATCTAATCTTCAAGCTGGGGAGAAAGTAATTTCGCATTTATCTTTATATGGCGGTACACAAGAATTGGTCGATAAAGTGCTTCCTTCTTTGAACATTCAAACTGTTTTATTAGACATGCAAAATTTGGATGCAGTGGAGGAAGTTTTGCAAAAGGATAAGAGCATAAGAATGATGTATTTGGAAACTCCTGCCAATCCAACATTGCAATGCGTTGACATGGAAAAGCTTACGGCATTGGCGCATCAATATGGTTGTAAAGTGGCAGTAGACAATACTTTTGCTACACCTTATTTACAACAACCTTTTCGATATGGTGTTGATTTTGTGATGCATTCCACCACCAAATTTCTCAATGGTCATGGTACTGCTATTGGTGGTGTTTTGATTGGAAAAGATATGGAATGGATGAATACCAAAGTGACGAAACATTTTCGTTTATTGGGTGGAAATTCAAACGCCTTCGATGCATTTTTATTGATCAATGGCATGAAGACTTTAGAGTTGAGAATGCAACGTCATTGTAGCAATGCAGAAAAAGTAGCGGCCTTTTTGCACACACATCCAGCAATTGCATTTGTCAATTATTTAGGATTAGAAAGTCATCCACATTATGCATTGTGTAAAAAGCAAATGCGTCATCCAGGAGCATTGATGAGTTTCGAAATCAAAGGTGGTTTTGAAGCCAGTAAAAAATTTATTAACCAGCTACAACTCTGTACACATGCGGTTTCATTAGGTACTTGTGATACACTTGTTTCACATCCTGCTAGCACTACGCATGTTGGTGTAGCACGCGAACTGCGCATACAATCGGGCATCACCGACGGACTGATTCGCATGAGTGTAGGAATAGAAAATGTGGAGGATATTATCCACGATTTAGAACAAGCATTGTCCTAAGAGAACAGACATTAATAAAGGAAAATTTTATGCACGATATAGAACCATATTATAATTGGCGGCATTTATATACTGCGGAAGAAGATGAAAAATCTCCTTTCTTTCAGAGAGTGTACAGTGAGTTTGAATTTTCAAATACAGTATACAATTATTACATACATCCGCAATGGGATGAGATTGGCTCGAGAACTTTATATATCAAAATACTTTTGGTCGATTATGAAGTGAATTATGCCATCATTGAATTAATCGGTGAATGGAATGATGCCATCGAAAATGATATTCAAACCTTGAAACGAAATATCATTGATTTACTTATTGCAAAACGAATTTATAAATATATTTTAATCGGAGAAAATGTACTTAATTTTCACAGCGATGGGGATGACTATTATGAAGAATGGGTGGAGGATATTAAAGATCATGGTGGTTGGATAGTTGCCCTTAATATTCCAGAGCAAACGCAATATGATTTTAAAAAAGCACGAATTAAAAATTATGTTACCTTTTTGGATGAAGAGAATTGGCGTATTTATAAGCCTGAATTCTTGTTTCAAAAAATTGACAACTTGATGCTTATCTGATTATTTTTATGCTCTTCAATAATCGAAAAAAAAGAAACCATATATCTTATGAAGAAGGCGTCTAATTTATTTAACTCCATTTTAGAGCAAGAATTTGTGCTCCCTTCTCCTAGAGGAGAAGGGTTGGGGATGAGGTTTCAGGTCATTTTTTCAACCATTAAATAAAACGACATGTTATCCATTTGGGAAAGAAATGCCTTCATTCAATACGACCATATTATTATTGGTAGCGGTATTGTTGGTTTGAGTACCGCTTATTATCTCAAACAAAAATTTCCTTCGCAATCTGTGCTCATACTAGAACGTGGGCTTTTGCCAACCGGTGCAAGTACGCGCAATGCAGGTTTCGCATGCATGGGCTCGCCTAGTGAATTGTTGGATGATTTATCGCATCGAAGCGAAAAAGAAGTGGTGGATTTATTTCGTTTGCGAAAAAATGGTTTAACAAGATTAAGCTCTATTTTAGGTCATGCCGCTATGGGATATAAGGCAGAAGGTAGCCATGAATTATTTTTCGAAGAAGACACAACTGTTATCGATCAATTACCCTATCTTAATCAACTGTTGCGAAGTGAAGTAGAGTCGGATGCTTTTGTTCTTCGAAATGAAAAAATAGAAACATTTGGTTTGAATAAAACAAAGGTGAAAGCCATGGTTGAGAATTGTTGTGAAGGACAAATTGATACAGGCTTGATGATTAAAAATTTGATTTTAATGGTTATGTCTTTGGGTGTAGAAATTAAAACAGGTTGCCCAGTGAAATCTTTTTTGGATACAGGAAATGGTGCTGAAGTGGTCTGTTTAAATTCTTTCGCCGTTGATGAAATTGTATTCAAATCCAAAACCTTGACGATTTGTACCAATGGATTCGCCACGCAATTATTACCAGCAATGGATGTTGTACCTGGCCGTGGTCAAGTGCTCATCACCAAACCCATTGCAGGACTGAAACTAAAAGGCATATTTCATTTTCACCAAGGCTATTATTATTGTCGAGAATATAATTGTTGTGTATTGATTGGTGGTGGTCGTAATACAGATTTTGAAAAAGAAACCACCATGGAGCTGGCATTGAATGACAATATCCAACAAAATCTTGTAGATCAATTGCGTTCCTTTATTATTCCAAATCAAGAATTTGACATTGACATGCAATGGTCTGGTATCATGGCTTTTGGTCAATCGAAACGACCCATAATCCAACAACATAGCGAACATATTTTTATTGGTGTTCGTATGGGAGGTATGGGTATCGCTATTGGTAGTGAAGTTGGATTTCAATTAGCAAATTTGATTGCTACAGCTCATTAGAAAAAATAGCTTGTCTTACACACTTATGTATTATTTTTAGCCCTTCAAAAAAGTATTCATGAAAAAATCCTTTGTTCAACACTTTATTGCGATAGGTATATTTATTGCTATTTCTTTTTTATTTTGTTATCCAGCTTTGCAAGGCAATAAACTTTCTGCGGGGGATACCGTGCATTGGATGGGCATGAGCCAAGAGGCAAAATCGTGGTATGAAAAAACAGGAGAGAATCCGATGTGGAGTAATTCAATGTTTGGTGGTATGCCTACTGTAACCCATTATATGCGCGGTAAAACAAATTTGATTTATCCTATTCAAGCTTTTTTGACCGATAATATTCCAAGTCCTATTCCATTCTTTTTAATCGCCATGATTTGTTTTTATATACTCATGATGAGTTGGCGAATCAATAGATGGGCAGCTATTATTGGGGCTATCGCATTCGCCTTTGCGTCCTATAATTTACAAATTATTGCTGCAGGTCATAATACGAAAATGTTTAGTATCGGATATATGCCATTGGTGCTGGCGGGTATGAATTGGGTGTATCAAAAAAAGTATTTGATAGGAGCTGGTTCTGCATTAATGGGTTTATCCCTCATGATTTCAAATGGGATGTATCAAATAGATTATTACTTATTTATTATTTTACTAGGGTTTGGTATTGGCTTCTTTATTCAAATGCTCAAGGAAAATAAATTAAAAGATTTCGCGATTGGAAGTGTAATCATGTTGTTTGTCGGTTTGATTTCTGTCGGACCAAGTTTGGATACACTCATGTTTACAAAAGAATACACTACTCAAACGATGCGTGGTGGACAAAGTGAATTGAGCATTGGTAAAAAAGCGGAGAAGAAAACGAACGGCGGATTGGATAAAGATTATGCGTTTCAATGGAGCCAGGGTATTGGTGAGACTTTCACTTTGTTGGTGCCAAATTTATATGGTGGTGGCGGTAGAGTAGATGTTGGTACTAGCTCAAATACGTATCAAGCCTTGAAAGACTTAGGCGTTGGAGATGAAGGCGCAGAGCAGTTTTCAAAGAATGCACCAACCTATTGGGGACCACAACCTTTCTTAGCAGGACCTGTTTATTTTGGTGCTATTATCATGTTGCTTTTTGTACTTGGTATGTTTATTATCGACAATAAATTGAAGTGGGTAATGCTAAGTCTTGGTGTATTAGGAATCATGATGTCTTGGGGGAAAAACTTTAGCGCACTCAATTATTTTTTGTTTGATCATTTACCCATGTATAATAAGTTTCGTACACCAAGTATGACTATGGTAATACCTGGGTTTTTATTTTGCTTAACGGCTATTTGGGCTTTGCATGAGTATTTTACGGAAAAATTATCGACCGAAAAACTATTGGATTATTTAAAGAAATCAGTTTTAATCACTGGTGGGCTTTGTTTGTTGTTGGGTGTTGGTGGCAAAATGTTTTTATCCTATAAAGGCGACAATGATGACAAACAAAAATCGCAGTTGATACAAATGATGGGCGGAAATAATGATGCTGGTTCTAAAGTATTTTCTGCCATTGTGGAAGATCGATCTTCCATTGCGATGAAGGATGGATTTCGTTCTTTGTTCTTTATATTAATGGCGGCTGCTGCTTTGTGGTTTTTTGCAAAAAAGAAATTAAGTATGACCATGGCAATGGCGATAGTTGGTTTATTAATCAGCATAGATTTATTGCAAATTGGTATGCGTTATT
Source organism: Chitinophaga pinensis (assembly GCA_945878115.1). GTDB lineage: Bacteria > Bacteroidota > Bacteroidia > Chitinophagales > Chitinophagaceae > OLB11. The sequence goes on from CAMDVD010000042.1 coordinate 32,404, forward strand.
TGAATACTGATAATTATAAAACTAGTGATGAATTTGAAGCGCAGTTTCGAGCGAGACCAATAGACACACAAATCTTGCAAGACCCAGATCCTTACTATCGTGTATACGATTTAACTAGCGATCCATACAATGATGCCATGGGGGCTTATCATCATAAAATGGTGGGCGGATATCATCCAGCTAAAATGGAAATTTACCAAGACTTAATCGACAATCAATTGTCAGCTGGCAAAATGAATATGCAAGTATTGGATATGTTGAACACAAAATATATACTGTTCAATGGTCAAGGTGGTCAGCCAGTTGTACAACAAAATAGAGAAGCTTGTGGCAATGCATGGTTTGTACGTCAGGTGAAATTGGTAGAAGATGCCAATCAAGAAATAGTGGCATTGAACGCAGAAAATTTAGGAGATACTGCTAAAGTAGAAAATCCATTTCGTGCGAAAGAAACGGCTATAGTGCAGAAGAAAAATTGGACTGGAAATATGAATACATTTATTACAGATAGCGCCAGCAATATTAAATTGAGCAAATATGGTTTGAATGATTTGTCCTTTACTTCATCTAACAAAAATGATGGCTTTGCGGTATTTGCCGATGTCTACTACAACCTAGGCTGGAAGGCGTTTATAGACGGAAAAGAAGCGCCAATTGTAAAGACTGATTATGTTTTGCGTGGCTTGGCAATTCCAGCTGGTAATCATAAAATTGAATTTAAATTTCATCCAGATATTTATTTTAAATGGGGCACGGCTAGTTTAATTTCTTCAGTTCTTATTTTACTTATTTTGTTAGGAGGTATTGGATTTGGCATCAAAGAAGAAATGAAAAAAAACGCTTAAATGTCGAAGTTATTTATTCGTGAGGCGAGAGAAGAGGATGTGCAACTCATTCTAGATTTTATTAAAGAATTGGCGGTATATGAAAAAATGGAAGCAGATGTGATTGCAACACCAGCATCGATTTTGCAACATGTATGTATAGAAAAAAATGCCCATTGTCTACTTGCTTTTGAAGAGGAAATGCCCATTGGATTTGCCTTGTACTTTTATAATTTTTCTACCTTTTTGGGCAAGAAGGGATTATACCTTGAAGATTTATTTGTTCGTCCAGAACATAGAGCCAAAGGTTATGGTAAAGCCTTGTTGATGCAATTGGTGCAGATTGCTACGCAAGAAAATTGTGGACGAATGGAATGGAGTGTGTTGAACTGGAATACACCTGCCATTGATTTTTACCAGAGTTTGGGCGCAATACCAATGGATGAGTGGAAGGTATATCGACTTACGGAATCGGCAATGGGAAAGTTGGTGGGGAAGATTTCCTAAAATGATTTCTTGTATTGCATCTTGAATAATTACCTTCGCCGAATGAAAAATAGTACTCTACTTATTTTGTTCTGTAGCATGATTGTAGCTTCATGTTCACGTAATAATATTTCAACCCAAAATCAATGGGCAAGTATATTTAAAGCACATGGTATTGATTCGGCTTGCTTTGAATTATCCGACAATAGTCATGATGAAATTTATTTGTATAATTTGCCAAGATGTAGCAAACGATATTCACCTTGTTCTACGTTTAAAATTTTCAATTCATTGGTGGCTTTAGAAACGAATATTGCATTGGATGAAAATTTAGTAATTCCATGGGATGGCGTAGATCGTCACAGACCAGAATGGAATAAGGACATGAATATGCGAGAAGCTTTTAAAGTAAGTTGTTTGCCCTATTATCAAGAAATTGCAAGACGCATTGGACGTGTAGATATGCAGAAGTGGTTAGACACGGTTCGATACGGGAACAAAAGAATTGGTCCGGAAATAGATGCGTTTTGGTTGAATGATACTTTGCAAATTACAGCCGACGAACAAGTTGGTCTGATGAAGAAATTATATTTTGATAAATTGCCATTTGCACAAAGAGGCATGCGTATTGTACGTAGCATGATGTTGCAAGAAGACAGCACAGATTACAAACTCTATTTTAAGACTGGTACTGGTCAGGATGATAATGGGATACTTGCTTGGATCGTTGGATTTGTAGAACGAAAAGAAACACAAATAGGTGTGGTTACAAAAAAAGAAGAAACCAATTTTAAACCTTACTTTTTTGCCATGAATTTTAATACAAAAGATACAACCATGGATACACGAGCTACGCGCATTCAAATTTTGAAAGAGATATTGAAGGAGAGGAAAATATTGAAATAGGGGGAATGGTTGTTGTTGGCGACATTAACTACTTATGTCCATATGATTGGGATTTGTAAAAGTAAATAGTTAGGTTTACGGGAAATTAATGACTATTGCGCAAAACCGTTTTCAACAATACTTTCAATGGGTAATAGTTCAAATTAGTAATTAACAACTGTGGTGCTTATAAATATCTTAATGTTCATAGTTGAAAGACAGACAAAAAGAGTAAATTAGTAGATTGAAAATATAAAGACATGAAAAAAGGTATTTTACAAGGTTTGATAATAGTATTGAGTAGCTTAATGCTTCTTTCATTTGCTAGCAATAACAGAAATTACCAAACTGAATGTGTAACAATCGCCACAGATGGTTACCTTACCATAAACGTATGGGACACGAAAAAAGGTGCAAAATACAAATTTGAACAAGCCCGTAAAGATGCCATCCATGCAATTTTATTTACAGGGATATCTGGGGGTAACGGTTGTACTACACAACCCCCAATTCTAAACAAAACCGAGGAGCAAGAAAATTTTAAAACCATTGAAAAGAGTTTCTTCGCTAAGAAGGGAAAATGGTCAATGTTTACGAGAAGTTCTGCAACTGAAACCACATTACCAGACAAATTAGGAATAAAAAATTGGAAAGTTTACCAAGTATCAATATCCAAAAATGAACTACGCAAATACCTAGAAGAACAAAAAATAATCAAATCACTAACTAATGGTTTTTAATTATTATTGTCCGAGATAATTTTTTTAAAATAAAGGGTGGTGCAAACCACCCTTTTGCATTATACTTGTTTTGCGAACTTAAATAATGCTATGGACAATATTACGAATTATGTCGGACAGCCGATATTTTCCCAATTACTTTATTTA
>CAMDVD010000043.1 GCA_945878115.1 Chitinophaga pinensis
CCTGTTGAAGTAGCTGTTGTTGGGCTTGCACAGGTGACGTTTGATGTCATTACACAAGTAACAATTTGTCCATTGGTTAAGGTAGAGGAGGTGTAAGTGGCACTATTCGTTCCAACATTTGTTCCATTTACTTTCCATTGATAGGATGGTGTTCCACCATTTGTTGGTGTTGCCGTAAATGTAACGGATGAGCCCGAACATGTTGGATTGATTCCAGATGTGATTGCAATTGCGACAGAAGGAACAACAGATGTATTGACTGTCATGGTAATTGCGTTTGAAGTAGCTGGACTTCCAGCAACGCCTGATAAATTAGATGTCATTACACAAGTTACAATTTGACCAGTGGTAATGGTTGATGAAGAATAAGTTGGGCTATTGGTACCGACATTAATACCATTAATTTTCCATTGATAGGAAGGTGATGTGCCGCCATTGGTTGGCGTAGCTGTGAATGTATTTGTAGAACCGGCACAACTTGGATTAGAACCTGTTGTTTGTGCAATGGTTACTGCTGCTGTATTTGAAGGTAATTGGAAAGAGAAAATTTGTGTTCTTGCTGCACTACCTCCAGTGGCTCCACCCATATATTCACCAGTATGCCAAAAGGTAATGCCATCAGGATCTAAAGTTGTTTGCGAATAGTCACCTACGCGATTAATACCAGTTTGCGAACCAGTGCCTGATTGTGCTATAACTTCTGCTACGGGAAAAGTACCCAATGGATCAGAAGCCAAACGACCTGCATAACAAAGGCTTGGAAAAATATTTGTTGCGTTTGATTTAAGATAAGCCATCGCAATATCGCCATTATTATTCATGGCTATACTAGCCATCCAGCGAGATGCAGCATCAGGTGTATAAATGCCTTGTTGATAAATGGACCAAACATTTGTGCTTTGATTTTGTCGAAGTTCTGCCCACATAATACTGCGTTGTGTTGCACTAATTTGTACACCCCAATTTACCACAACTGAATTGTATCCTGTCCATGATTTCCATTGTGAACGATACATCATGGTTCCACCTATGCCATCTAGTTTTTGGGCAGTACCAGGTTGAGACACATCATCCCAATTGGCATTATAGGAAGCATCAAATGCAGTAGTAGAAAGGTTTGCAGCAAGTGTGATTGTTCCAGTTGGTGTAGTTGGAACCCAATTTACTGCCATTTGATAAATATTAATGGCATCATTGTAACCACTTCCCCAACCATTATCAGAGTAAGAAAAAATAGGACAGGGGGTGCCTATTGTAGGTAAAGTACCATCGCTCGCATCACCAGGAAGCGGTACAAAAAAACCACTGGCATTCGGTGGTGAAAATGTGGTAAATAAGGAACGGGAAGATGCATTACCGGCAAGCATGGCTGTTCTTTCAAATGCAAAAACTTTTTGTGCTTGATTCGATGTCATATAATATCCATCGGTCCAAACGGAAAATTTTAAATAATCTGGAAATGCTGGCGAAACATATGTGTATGTATAATATGATCCTGTGGGATCAGCAGTCGTAGAAATGGCGATATAAATTTTTTTATCAGAACTTGTACCAAATTGTGCTAATAACCAACGATCTGCAGCTTTATCATATAAAACGATTGGGTCTCCAGAATTGCCAGTTGCAGGTGACCACAAATTCCCTAAAGCTGCGGTAAGTGTTACTGCACCAGTTGTTTTATTATACACTTTAAATGTGGTAGAATTTATCATTTGTACATAATGATTCGGACCCACTGCGCCACTAGGATCAAACGGACGAAATCCAGTAGCATTTTGTCCGGCCCAATTTGTAATTGGTGCTTTTCCAGGTATAGTGCCCATTTCACGTTGAATGATGTTCGTATCATTGCCATACTTCGGATTATCTTTAGCTTTGTTGGGAAATTTTTGAGCCACACGATGTTCATCACGATCTTCTGATTCTCCTTTAGGTAAATTATTTTCATCCACTGGGTTTGTCGCAAAAATAACCGACAAGGGTTTGGTGATATGGAAATCAGCGCATGGAATAACAACGGTTTGATTGTCTTTTATTTTTTTTTGTTGCGCAAATGATAAGCTTACAATACATAAACTAATGCTGAGAAGGATAATTTTTTTCATGCTGGAAATATTTGATGTTGAAAAAAAAGTAATGGCTGGGCTGCCATAAACAAAATATTCATTACAAAAATAACACTGTTTTGTACCCCGTACAAATATAATTTAATACTTGGGAGCCTATTATTATTGTTCATCCCTAATTATTGTAAAATGTTGATTCAGTATGATTTTGGCTGTAAAGAACAGGATTGTAAAAAAATCATTTTAAGGCTCCATCGATTCTACTTGACAATATTCCTAAAATGTCCATCCAAAATCGGTACCCAATCGGAAATTCCTTTGGCAATAAAAGCTAAGGAATAAATTGCTAATGATAAAAAATAGTTCGATACCTCTAACATTTTGGATGACTTACAATTCTTATTACGCAATAGTTGTCACCAATAAAATAATTGAATCCTAATACCGCAACATAGTAAAAAATTACCAAATTCGATTAGCTTTGCGTAATAATGAATTCACTAAGTACATTAATGAAGGGTTCTCCAAGTTCCATTTTAGGCAAGCGATTTGTATCTAAATGGATAGTTTTCATTATAGATTTAATGCTTATTTCCTTGGCATTGCTCATTTCTTTCTCCTTGAGGTCGAATATTGAATTGTATCAAATGAGTTTCATTGCGTACTATAAGGGACTTATCAGCGTTTTACTTTTTTCGAGTATCGGACATCTTTTATTTAAGCCACATGAAGGCATCATTCGGCATGCAGGTGTTCATGATATAAAAATGATATTTTATAGTATTTCGTTTTCGTTAGCACTAAATAGTATTTTTATTTTTTTTATTGCGAAGTCTACCATATTCAAACATTATGCATTGCAGTTTGAAATTGCTAGCATTAATTATTTCTTGAGCTTATTTATTCTGATACAATTTCGCTACGGGATTAAATTTATTTTTAATCAAGGTAAAAAAGCAAAGAGTAAACCAGCTATTTTAATCTATGGTGCTGGCGAAGCAGGTCAAATCACATGCGAAGCGCTATCGCCATATTATGATATTATTGCCTTCATTGATGATAATTCTTCTTTGGCTGGAAAATCCTATAAGGGGATAAAAATATTGCTTCCGAATAGTCGTTTACATCGCTTGATTGAAAAAAATAATATTCATCATTTGGTGATTGCAATACAAAGTATTTCCAAATCTGAGATGCGTGCTATTGTGAACAAGTGTATTGAGTTGAAAGTAGAAATTAAAGAAATTCCGCCTATTGAGAAATGGATAAATGGGGAACTTACGCAATCACAAATAAAGAATGTAAAGATTGAAGAGCTGCTTGGTCGCAATGTGATTTCGCATGACAAATCTTTATTAGCAGCAGAAATAGCGGGTAAAAATATTTTAGTCACTGGTGCTGCAGGGAGCATAGGTTCAGAATTGATTCGACAACTTTTACCTTTCAAACCGAATACGTTAATTTTATTGGATCAAGCAGAAACGCCTCTGTATAATTTAGAAATTGATTTGCTTAAAGAAAATCTAAACAATGAAGTAGATCTTCGTTTCGTTTTGGGAGATATTAAAGATGAAAGTATGATGCGTTGCTTGTTTCGGGATACGAAACTTGATTGGGTTTTTCACGCAGCTGCTTATAAACATGTTCCATCTGTAGAGCTGAATCCGATTCATGCTATACAAGTAAATATTTTAGGCACAAGATTAATTGCGAATTTGGCAGATGAATTTGGTGTCAGTAAAATGGTTTTTATATCTACAGATAAAGCCGTAAACCCGACGAATGTTATGGGTGCCTCCAAGCGAGCGGCAGAAATGTATGTACAAAGTAAGGATCGACATTCAAATACAGAATATATTACTACTCGTTTTGGAAACGTGCTGGGTTCTAATGGTTCTGTAATTCCTCATTTTAAAAAACAAATAAAAAGTGGAGGGCCAATCACGGTAACACATCCTGAAGTGACACGCTATTTTATGACTATTCCTGAAGCTTGCCTTCTAGTTTTAGATGCGGGCGTAATTGGGAATGGGGGTGAAATTTTTGTGTTTGATATGGGCGAGTCTATTAAGATTGTAGACTTGGCTGAAAAAATGATTCGCTTATCTGGTTTAATTCCATATAAAGATATTCAAATTGAATTTGTTGGATTAAGACCTGGAGAGAAATTATTTGAGGAATTATTGAATGATGAAGAGCACATTATACCGACAGATCATGATAAGATCATGTCTGCTAAAGTCAAGGAATATAATTTAAATCATGTTATCCAATATATAGATAGGATTCAAGATAAAATAATGAAGGAAGGGGATACTGAATCTGTAATTGCGGAACTAAAAAAAATGGTCCCTGAATTTATTAGTCAGAACTCACCTTACGAAAAATTGGATCAATTGCGTGCGTTGGAAAAAACATTAGAAATTGCTTAATTTAAGATTATTCATTCTTGGTAAGAGGGAATGTATAATTTCCAATCAGTTGGTATGTTATTTCCTAAAAGGATTTAATTTCAATTTTATTCGTAAAACACTTTTTTCAAGCATTTAATAATAGTATATTGCGCCAATATTTTATTCGAATGAAATTAAATTACTCTCTTCTTAGCCCCTTTTTATTTTTTATTGGATTAAATTTTTGTTTGATGTCGTGCGCAGTTAGAAAAGAAATGATTTACTTTCAACATGCGGATACGACTTCTCTAACGCATAATGTGATAATGGATACTATTCCATTTTTTACACCAATATTAAGACCAGATGATTTGATTTCCATTCAGGTATCTGCTATGGATCCGGATGTTGTTCGACCATTTATGTTAGGTGGTACCGCAGTAATCGCTGGTAATAACTCTACAACTACGAATCCTCCGACTTATTTAATTGATGCAAATGGGACCATTGAATTTCCAGTATTAGGCACCTTGAAATTGGCTGGATTAAGTAGAAAGGAAGCGATACTTTTAATTAAAGATCGATTAAAAAATTATGTGTCTAATCCCATCGTTAATATGCGTATTTTAAATTTTAAAGTTACGGTATTAGGAGAAGTAAAAACACCCGGCGTATTTACAATAGTAAATGAAAGAGTTACTTTGCCTGAAGCTATTGGTTTGGCAGGCGATTTGAATATTACTGGTATTCGAAAAAATGTTTTAGTCATTCGCGAAAAAGATGGAAAAAAGGTTGAAACAAGAGTAGATCTTACTTCGAGAGATGTATTTAAATCACCAGTATTTTATTTGAATCAAAATGATTTAGTATATGTTGAGCCAAATAAAACCAGAATTAATGCATCTGTGAATAGTTTAGCCTATACTACTATTGGAATTTCAACCATTTCATTGATGATTAATGTCATCAATTTTATTCGAAAAAAATAATTTTATTATCAATGGAAAACAATCAATCCTTTGCTCCCCCTGAAGCCAATTATACAGGGCTCAACTTTAAGGATGTCTTAATTAATTTTCTTAAACATTGGCTTTGGTTTTTATTCTCCATTTTATTTTGTTTAGTTTCTTCTTTTATTTATTTAAGATATCAAATTCCTATTTACCAAGTTAAAGGAACAGTTCTTATTCGTGATGATAAAAAAAGTTCTGGTATTTCTGAAGTTTCAGCATTCCAAGATTTGAGCATGATGAAGAACAGCAATAGCATGGATAATGAAATTGAAATTTATAAATCCAGATATTTGCTAACTCGTGTAGTTAATGATTTGAACTTACAAATTTCTTATTTTACACAAGGAAAGGTTATCAAAAAGGAAGTATATAATCAATCCCCTATTAAATTAAATTTACTTGCTTCAGCCCCTTTGAAATATTCATTAAATGGATTATTTAATATAAAAATTTTATCGTCTACTTCCTTCTCTTTTAAAACGGATAATAAAACATCCATTAGAAATTTTGGAGATACGATTGATACTAAATTGGGAAGTATACTTATTACATTATCCGTTACAGATATCAAAATTTGGACGAATAAATTAGTTGACGTGCATATTTCACCGGTAAAAAGTGTAGTCGCTCGAATGATGGGTGCTATAACGGTGAAACCGGTTAATAAAACAGCAAACGTGTTAGAAATATCCATGACGGATGGTGTTATTCAAAAAGCAGAGGATATTATTAATAATTTAATTAAACAGCATAATGATGACGGTATAGAAGATCGAAATCAAATTGCAAAAAATACAGCGGAATTTATCAATAATAGGTTATCCTTTATTACTTCTGAATTGTCGAATGTGGAAGAGGATGCGCAAGGCTATAAACAAAGAAATAATGTAGTCGATGTGCAATCTGAAGCTAAAATGTATTTGGAATCAGGCAATGTAAATAATCAAAAAATTGTAGAGTTGGGGACTCAAATGAAATTAACCGAGTCTGTTAGCAGGTATATTGCGCAACATAACAATCCAAATGATTTAATACCAGCAAACTTAGGATTGGCGGATGCTTCGAGTAGCACCCTCATTAACAGTTATAATGCGTTAGTGCTGGAAAGAAATAGAATTTTGAAAAACTCAACAGAGTTGAATCCAGTAGTTGAGGAATTGGATGCTCAGTTGATGAGTTTAAAACAAAACTTAAATGCAAGTATTTCCAATTTTAAAGCTTCACTTCAAATTCAAACGAATTCTTTGTCAGCGCAGGGTAGTGGATTTAATTCTAAAATATCTTCAACGCCTTTATATGAACGTCAATTGCGTTCTATAGAACGTCAACAACAAATCAAAGAATCACTTTATCTTTATCTATTGCAAAAGAGAGAAGAAACCAATATTTCATTAGCGGTTGAGGTTTCCAATGCAAAAACAATTGATGTCGCTTATTGTAATGGTGTTCCTATTTTTCCAATTAATAAAAATGTCTATTTATTAGCCTTCACTCTAGGACTACTATTTCCTTTTCTATTAATTTATATCAAAGGGAAATTAGATACGAAAGTACATAGCCGACGTGATATTGAATTTATGAATATTCCGTTTCTTGGTGATATTCCGTATACAGATACAGAAAATAGAATAGTTGTTTCAAAAGGGGAAAGTTCGAATATTGCAGAGTCATTTAGGTTGTTTAGAACCAACTTGGATTTTATGATGGCAAACAAAAACGACAAGTGTTATACTGTTTTTGTTACATCTACCATGGCAAAAGAAGGGAAGTCCTTTGTGGCACTGAACTTAGCTTCTACTATTAGCTTGACTGGCAAGAGAGTATTACTTGTAGGTTTAGATTTGAGAGCACCAAAAATATTGGAGTATGCGGGATTAAAGGAAGTGATAGGTATTACGAATTATATTATGGATCTTAATCTTCGTTTGGGTGATATTATTTTGAGAAAACCACTGAAAGAAAATTTTGATATTTTATCTTCTGGTGCTATTCCACCGAATCCATCTGAATTATTGATGCATCCAAGAGTAAGTGAGATGTTTGCCAACTTGAAACATCATTATGATTATATCATTGTGGATACCGCTCCTGTGGGAATGGTGACGGATACATTATTAATCAATGAGTTTGCTGATTCTTTTGTTTATGTAATTCGAACACATTCATTGGATAAACGTTTATTGAATATACCACTTTCATTGTATAGAGACAAACGATTACCAAATATGGCTCTGTTATTGAATGGTTCCGAACCAAATAAAACATATGGTTACGGCTATGGCTACGGCTATGGTTACGGCTATGGTTACGGCTATGGTTATGGTTATGGCTACGGAAATGACAAACCTACACAATGGTGGAAAAAAGGATTCTTGAAACGCAATAAAACGAAAGCGAACTAAATAAAAAGTAAAGGCTTTTATATAAAAAATCAGAGTAAGAAACAGATCGATAGTGCTGTTCCTACTCTGATTTTTTTCTGCGCTAACCCATTGTTTCTCGTTCTTCCAAGAATGCCTGAGTCCTTACAAAACCTTCCTCACACAGTGTCGACTTGTCAATATAGCTTTTTATAAAAATGGCGTTGTGAGAAACGGAGTGTGAGCTCTCTAGTCATTAAGCTTAGAATACCCGCTTGCATTAGCACTTTCAAGAAAAGCTTAGGCTTCATAATAAGCGGTCATTGGTTGCAAACCCCGCAGCAGAGGAATGGAGAATGCTTGAAACGCAATAAACTGAAGGAGAAAACTGCTTTTTATCAATTATGTTGAACTAGTGTGATGGCCATTAAACTCACTCTACTAAATGTATTGGTCAAGGGTTGCAAAACTGAGGATCGATATACCTTGAGCACAATTTGCAGTAGGTAGGATTTAGTTTTTTAAAATTTGTAAGATTGCGTGTTCCCATTCTGCATAGTTTTTTATCGCAATTCTATATTCTAAACCTTCTTTATTTGTGATTACTAAATATTGGGATTGGCATCATATTTTCCTTGCCTAAGGGAAAGGATTTCAGTAAATGGCAAATTGAATATCAATACAATTTTTTGTAATTTTTTTTTCAAAAAAGGAAGAAATGCAAGCGTTCCTCGTCTCATTATTCCTCAATCGTCAGCCTCTAAATACAGAAGAGAATTTGTCATTACAAGCTCAGCTTGAATACCAAAATACATTTTCTTAAAATAGATAACACCTATGCTTTCTTATTTCAGAATATCCTCTGGGTTAATTTTATTTAATACCATCTTGATTAATAAAATAGACCAAAGATCTATTTAGAAATCTTAGATGGTATTATGCCGATTGAATACTGGATGGTCTATCTATTATTTCACATCGGTATAATATCATGTTGTTTACTTTTTTTATTCATCATATCGTGCTAATTCCAGAATAGTGACATTCAATAAAATGTAGTCAACTCATAAACAATAAATATTCTAGTTCGCAAATGTATCGGATAATGTAGTATCTCTTAAATGACTTACGTAAGTGTAGCATTTAGCCAATACTTCCAAGTACATGCAAACAAACGTAATCAAACCTTAGTTTTAAACTCTATTTCGCAAAAGGATCAGAGAATTTAGCATCTGCTAATTGACTTACATCGGTTAATGTTTCTAAGAATTGTACAAGATTTTGTTTTTGGCTAGTAGTCAAGTTTAGTCTTCTAACTGTTGTATCGCCAGGTATCCATCCAGTTCTTAGGAATGGGGACAGATTTGGATGGTTTTTTACACCAGAATTGTAATGTTCCACTACATCTGCCAATGTTTGAAATCGGCCATCATGCATGTAAGGTGCTGTTAGGGCTACATTGCGTAAAGATGGAATTTTGAAAACACCTTCCATTAATGGATCTGTTTTGCCCATTCCTTTATCTGCATAATTTAATTCCAATCCAATATTTGCAAAACCTTCGTCACCCCATCCTTTTAAATTTGAACCTGAATGACATTGTATGCAACCAGATTGCACAAATAATTGAGCTCCTGCTACTTGACCTGCTGTTAAGCGAGGGTCTGTATTTGTACCCCAAGAGTTCATTAAATCTGTCATATCAGCTAATGAATTATAGCTAGTCATGCAGCGAAGAAATTGAGCTAAAGCCTTGGAAATTCCATCCTTTGTTACGTCTTTTGAACCAAAAGCTTTTTCGAATAATTCAGGATAATAGGAAGTAGTTTGCAATTTAGCAGGAAGCGATTCAATTCTTTCCATGCCCATCTCCACATCATGTTTGATGGGTTGCAAAACCATATCTTCTAATTTAGCTGTTCTGTTATCCCAAAAGAAACCTTTTGCATTTATTAAATTACAAATAGGCATAGAGTTACGGGCTGTTTGGCCAGTATTAAATCCTGGACTAAAAGCTTTAGTATCCGAGAAGCCATTTTCTTGATGGTGACACGAAGCACAAGCTTTTTCGTTATTAATAGATAATAATTTATCATAAAATAATACTCTTCCTAAAGTTGCTCCAGCATCTGTGATTGGATTATCTGCTGGTGTATTATCGGTAGTACCTACTGGAATTTGCACAGGCGTATAAGTATGAACGCCAATATTTGTAGGTGGATTAGAGCTACTCTTAAATTTCTTATTGCAATTTACTAAAATTGCAGAGGCTGAAAACAATCCGATAATGATGAGATTTTTTTTCATAAATTATAATTTAGAAATGATAAAATAAATAAAAAGAAATTGGGAAATCGACATTGACTTCTTGTGAGCGATTGGTTTGTTTCTTTCTATTTTCGTTTGGAAATGCAGTAAACTTGTTACCTGTTTCTGTGTACGTATATAGATAAGTGACCATGTATTCCGTCATCAGAGAAATACGATTGCTGAGGTGATAGTTGATTTGTATACCTGGTGCTAGACCAAGTCCTGCATTATATTCATACAACTTGACTATATCAAATGATGTCACAAAATTGCTTCGATCAAGCTTGTATTTTACTAATACATTTAGTCCCGCGGAAATGTCCCATTTATTTTGCTTGTACAATGGTCTATAGGCTCCTAAAATTAATTGCGTTGACAAATTGGTGATAGTTGTTTTGTCGTCGAGTTGTTTATTCGCTTCCGTTTTATCCTTCCATTGGGCGTATAAACCTAAGCGATAATGCATTTTTTTTCGATTAGAAAATAAATATAGTAGAGGTGCTTTTATTGTTGCAGCTGAGTCTATATTATTTTTTGAAATTAATTTGATAATGGGAGAAGATAAGTTGATGGCAATACCGTGTTTATCTTTAGAAACGCAAAGAGAATCACATGCAAAAGAGGATAGGCTAGATAGACCAATACATAGAATCAAAAAGTAAATAAATTTAATTTTCATCATTAGGGAAGATTGGTTTGTTTATTGGATATTATTATTTGATTTCCCAAGGACCCATTAGAAACCATAATTATATTTTTGCCTTTCAAGAAATAATAACTACTTGTATTAAAGTAAGAATGGATTAATGAAAAATCTGTTAAACTAAAAGCTTTTATGCTACTTGTGCTTGCAAAGGATTGTGCAAAAATGTATTGGTTATCGGTTGAGAATTTATAATTTGTGAATTGTTCATTAAAAAACGTAGATTGCAAATTGCCTATATTCACAAAGGACGAACTGAAAATTGCACCAAAAATATCATTTGTCATAAATTGCCCATTATTGGAAACCGCTATTTTTCCAGAGCTAGCTGAATTTACCTGCATATTTTCGGCATGTGTTAAAGTTGGTATTCCTGTAGCATTTAAATTGAAATTGTAACTATAATATAGACTTCCATTATAACCAGGTGCTAAAATCATAGTTGATTTATCTTTAGATATGGTTATTGAATTGTATTGGCTCAAACTAGATAGATAGATTTGGGATTCTACTTGATGTGTGCTTGTATTATATACCAACAAAGAATCTGTATTGTCATTCAACAAATAAAGATGATTTTGATAAACATCAAATGTTGTGAAGTTTGGATTACTAAGATTAAAGTTAAATGTTTCTTTTTTTGTCATTGTGCTTGCATCATAACTAGAAATAGAATAATTATTGTTCATTAGGTATACTTCTTTATCGCCGTTAGTTTGCGTATTAAACTTTAGTTTGTCATCATAATAAAGATTAGTGGCCAATCCTCCATCAATGGTTTTCCCATTTAATTTTAGAGTATTATTCGTATTGTCATAAATTTTGACAACATTATTAGATAAAAAATAAATATAGTCCAAATCAGAATTGTAATAGGCATAATCAAAACTGCCGTTGAGCACAATATTGTTCGTAGTGTTTTTAATACTATTGCTACTTAAGGTTCGCATAGCCAGCTTTGCAATTACTTTATAGTATACATTAGTACTAATGCCAAATAACAAGGAGTCTGTAAATGAGTTCTTATCCCGATCACTGATACTTGCTATTCTTAAATTAATATTCAAGGGTTCGTCAGGTGTAGGTTCTGGTAATGGAGAATCAGAACGGTAAATTTCATAATTAATAAAATCACTTGTATTTACTTTATCCCATTGTAACAAATAACCATTTTCGCCTTCTTGCACTGTTAAGCCAATAGTTTCTTTAGCTAAATTACTCGGATTGTTCTTTTTACATGCAGTTGTAAATATGCAAATGACTACAGCGGTGATACTTAAAATCCGAAACATTTTATGCATAAAATAATAAATTGGTAAACGAATATAAAACTTATATTTTTGTTTAGACGTATCCGGTTAAAAGAATGTTAGTTTTTTGCACATTTTTTTTTCACTTGACAGCTTTACATCAGTAATAATAAACCGAAAGCATTTTATTTATTTTTTGATACAACGATAGCATAATACCATCTGCAATTTGAGAATAGAGTACAGCATCGTATTATAGATGAATGATATTACTTATTGGAACTATCTTGGTGCTTTAATACTTTGGCTTCAAAGCAAAAAATGAGTTCTTCAGCAATATTTGTATTGTAATCGCCTACACGTTCTAATCGGCGAACAGTCGATGCAAGATCTAATAAGGCTCTTGTTTGTTCCGTGTCTTTTTTGATTGCGGCAACCACAATTTCTATACCATTATCATGCAATGCATTTAGGGCCATATCCATTTCGAATACATGATGGGCAGATTGCGGATTCCCTGAAATGAGGGCAACAATATTTTCTGTAATCATTTCATTTGCAATTTCAAACATGCTTAGAATGTCCAAATCTTCTAATAACTGTTCGTCGTATCCTACTTCTAATTCTAAAACATTATTCGCAATGTTTTTAGCGTAATCGCCCATGCGTTCGAGATGAGAATTAATTTTATAGTAGGCAAAAACAGCGCGCATGTCTTGTGCTACTGGATTATACAATGCAACAATATTTTCGCAGAGAGAATCTATTTTTAATTCATAGGCATTCACTCTTTTTTCTGTATGCAACACTTGATTGGCAATACTTTTGTCAAAATGCAATAAGGCATCTCGACTTCTTGTCAATTGTGTTTGTACTAAATTCGCCATGTCTTGCAGATCCTTTTTAAGATTTTGAAGAACGTGTTCTAAATGTATCATCTTATTTTTTTTATCGGTAAAAATATTATCCAAAGCGACCTGTTACATAGTTGGTTGTACGTTCTTTACTTGGGTTTGTAAAAATAGTTTTTGTTTCGTCATATTCCACCAATTCACCCATATAAAAGAACGCAGTTCTATCACTAACTCTAGCGGCTTGTTGCATACTATGGGTTACAATAATAATCGTAAATTTTTCTTTTAGTTCATAAATCAACTCTTCTATTTTTGCTGTTGAAATTGGATCCAACGCAGAGGCTGGTTCATCCATGAGTAAGATACTTGGTTCATTTGCTAAAGCTCTTGCTATACAAAGACGCTGTTGTTGCCCCCCAGAAAGTTGTAAAGCACTTCGTTGCAAAATTGATTTTACCTCATCCCATAATGCACTTTGTTTTAGGGCCAATTCTACTCGGTCATTAATTTCTGATGTAGATTTTATGCCGTTCACTTTAAGTCCAAATGCCACATTTTCCCATATACTTTTCGGAAAAGGATTTGGTTTTTGAAATACCATGCCAACTTGTTTACGAAGTCCTTCTACATTCACTTTAGGGGCATAAATATTATTTCCTTCTATAAGAACTTCTCCTTCAATTTTAATCCCATCAATTAAATCATTCATCCGATTAAACAAACGAAGTAAAGTGGATTTGCCACAACCAGAAGGACCAATGAATGCCGTTACAGAATTCTTTTGCATTGCCATAGAAATATTTTTCAATGCAATCGAAGAGCCGTAATAAAAATTTAGATTTTTAGTTTCTAACTGAGACATATTATGCTTTATATTTTTTATTAAAATAATTTCGAATAAGGTTTGCAATCACATTGGTAACTAATACAATAAAGACCAATACGAATGCAGTACCATAAGCGACGGGTCTTGATGCTTCTATGTTTGTGCCACTTGTTGTCAATACATATAGGTGATAGGGTAGTGCCATCACTTGATCAAAAATACTATGCGGTAGTTTTGGTAAAAAATAAGCAGCTACTGTAAATAATATCGCGGCGGTTTCGCCTGATACACGACCTATAGACAATATGATACCAGTGATTACATTTGGAAATGCCAAGGGTAATACTACTTTTTTGATGGTATATAATTTAGTTGCACCCATAGCATAACTAGCTAATCTATAACTATCATCAACACTTTTTAATGACTCTTCTGTTGTGCGAATGATAATAGGTAAAACCAATAGACCTAAGGTCAACGAGCCAGCTAATATGGAATCGCCAAAATGTAAACGGTTCACGAATAATGCCATGCCAAATAAACCAAAAACAATAGATGGGACACCCGCTAGATTATTGGTCATGAGTTGAATAAAACTTTTTAATTTCCCATCTTTTAAATATTCATTCAAATAAATGCCAGAGAAAACGCCAATGGGGAATGCAAAAATTAAACTCCCTACAATGAGATAAAGCGTGCCAATGATGGCTGGAAAAATACCGCCTTTTACCATTCCTTCTTCTGGAGATTTGGTCAGAAAATCCCAACTAATTGCTTGTGCACCTCTTATGGTAATAAAATATAAAATAGCGAATAATACGATGACTACCATGATACTCATGATACGAAATGTCCAAAAAATGATTTGCTGTGTTAGTGCTTTCTTATTCATTATTTTACTCTTTTCTTTTTCAATACCAATTGTACATATATATTGAGTATCATGGTGAATAAAAATAGGATACAACCTAGAGCAAACAAGGCTTTGAAGTGGAGTCCGCCATACGATGCCTCACCTAATTCGGCAGCTATAGTTGCAGGGATTGTTCGAACTGGTTGCAGATAAGAGTGTGGAATATTAGCAGCATTACCGGTTACCATCAACACTGCCATGGTTTCTCCAACTGCTCTACCTATTCCTAATACAATACCAGCTAAAATACCGGACTTGGCATAGGGTAAAACAACTTTATGAATCGTTTGCCATTGTGAAGCACCCATTGCTAAACTAGCTTCACGCATCGTGTTTGGTACATTACGAATAGCGTCTTCCGCTATGGAAACAATAGTAGGTAATGCCATAATGCCCAACACAATACTTCCAGCTAAAGCGGTTTCTCCAACATCCAAATGAAATAATTTTTGGATCAATGGTACAATCACAATCAATCCAAAAAATCCATACACAACACTTGGTATACCAGCTAGTAATTCAATGATTGGTTTTAAAATTTTGCGTACGCTTGGGTGGGCTATTTCTGCCATATAAATTGCACAAGCCAAACCAAATGGAAGTGCCAATAAGATAGCACCAAGACTTACCCATAATGTACCTAAGAGTAAAGGCAAGACACCCAACTGTGCAACTGGACTTGCAGATGGAAGCCAATCTTTTCCTTTCACAAAATTATAAACAGAAATACTGCCCACTTGAATCTCTTTGCCATGAAAATTTTCCGGTAAATTTTTTCTTGGGAAATAAGCTAAGGTATTCTCATGATTTTTTACATAATCATTCATACAAGTATCCAGGTACTCGAGATCGGAACCGACTTGCTCGTCACTATAAAAATCAGAAAGATCATCAATACTAAATAGATTGATTTCTTCATCTTTACCTCCTAATTGTTTCCAATTGGTAATATTTTGATCGAAAATATTTTTAATACTGGTAGCATCAATTTCGGTCACAGGGTTTGCTTCATTCACAGTGAGCACATAACCTTCTTCTAATTGGCTTTCATGAAACATACCAATTCCTTCACTAAAAAGGAATATGATAATCAGTATTACCGTTAAGCTAGTAACCAAGCTGCTACCAGCTAATATACCGACTTGTATTTTTTCAAATATCTTTTTCAAATGTGGTTTTTAGTAAAGAATAGTTAGTAAAAATAGTCATTACCGCCTATTCCCTATATTATTTAAAAATTAATTTATAGAGCTAGATAACCAACTTTGTCAATAATAGCTTGACCAGCAGCAGAAAGTACGAAATCTACAAAAGGTTTTACCTTAGCTTCTACATTGGTATTGTAGTAGAAATATAATGGTCTTACAATTGGGTATTTACCTGTTCTCGCATTTGCTCTTGATGGCTCAATATAATTTTTACCGCCATCATAACTAACAGCAAGCTCACGTACTTTAGGATTAGCATATGCAATTCCGATATAACCAATGGCACCTTTTGTTTGCCGAATACTTTGTACAATTGCACCTGTAGCTGGCATTGCCAAAACAGAAGAAGCAAAGTTCTTTTTTTTAAGTACATGTGCCTTAAAAAATTCATAAGTACCACTACTACTTTCTCGACTATACACTACAATTTTCATATCATCACCACCTACTTCTTTCCAATTGGAGATCTTTCCGGTGAATATACCTTCCAATTGTTCGCGAGTTAATTTAGTTACTTTGTTCGCTGGATTTACTATCACAGATAAAGCGTCTTTACCTATAATTACTTCTTTGATTTTTTTTCTAGCTTCAGATAATTTCAATCTTTCATTCATTTTAATCTTTCGAGATGAAGTAGCAATATCCGTTGTGCCATCAATTAAGGCAGCAAAACCAACACCGCTACCACCGCCAGTTACAGAGACTTGTGCTTTTCCTGTTTTGTTATAGCTTTCTGCTTCACCTTGTGCTATTGGAAGTACAGTATCACTTCCTTTCAGTTTAATATTTTGTGCAATACTTGCTGTGGTGATTAATACCGTCAATGCAATAAAAATTTTTTTCATGTTTTATTTTTTTAATTGTTGAATGGTTTAAATAATTTTTATATTCAGCACTCAACGTAAGTAAATCGTCTATTAGATTATTGGTATAAACAGTTAATATAGTGGTTTCATTTTTTACTTTATCGACATAGAATGTGAATTTGACATTCGCCTCTTTCCGATTTGTCCATTTGAAGTAAAGCTGATGAATGTTGTAAGTCTTTATCATTTATTCTACTATCATTCATCTTTAATTGCCCTCTTCTCACTGTAAATCTTTTATTGGAATCGGTCGAAAAGTTGCCACCATCAAAGTTTTTGCACCTAATGAATCTGTGGCTTGATATACTTCGTGGACATTATGCGTAAACTTGATGCAATTAATTTTATCTACATCAATCTTAAAAAAGGGAATTTTATTTTCAATATCTATTACAAGAGTTTCGTAGGTCGTTTTATTTTCCGTTTGTCCAAAACTAGCGAAGCGTATAGCGACAAGGATTAAACTTAAGATAAAAATTCCCTTCATTTTTTGTTTATGTTGCAAAGATGCAATGCCTATACATCAACAATATTTTTTTAGTATTACCTAATTGTTATGTTAGTTTTTGAAATTTATCTATCGTATTTATGCAGATTACGGGAAGAATTGAATTTTAATTTTTGATTCTGAGTCAAAGACTTCGACAGAATTTTACAAATGATATTTATTATTTAAAAAAAACTAGAAGGTCATTTCTATTTTAAAACATCCAATAATTTGAACATTTTTTCTTTGACAGTTTTTGGACTGCCAGCAAAATGATGCACTATGAACGCAAAGCTAATTGGCGTGCCATTGGGCAATACCATGTATCCTGTATAACTTCTTGTGCCGCCAATATACCCACTTTTCATGGTGATATTATTGATGAGAGGCAAACTTTCAACGAAGGTGCTAGACCAGTTTTGCTGTTTATATAGCGACAATAATTTGGCTAATGTAAACGTATTTATTTTATTGTTTGGCGCTAGTCCACTTGCATCTAGCAGTTGGATGGATTGTTCATCAACACCTAGTTTTTTCGCAAATTTTTTCATTTCAGCAATTCCATTTAGCCAGGTACCTTGATGTGTATTTTGATGCGCCATGGTTTTGCAAAAACTCTCTGCATATAAATTCAAACTTTTTTGATTACATGCATAAACCAATTTCGATAGGGGCGGCGATTCAATGGTTGCGATATTTATTTCATCTGCTGCTAATTCAAGATTTGCCTCTTCCACTTTAAATTTAGTTTTTAAATACGCCATGACATCCTTTTTAATGTCTTCATCTGGATGAAGACGGGCAAGTGATACTGTTTGTAGACCTTTTACGCCGCTTAAGTATCCTCGGATTGCATATTTGCAAACACTATCTTTTATAACATAAGCAAATGCATCTTCTGTACTTGCTTCGTGTTTTTCTTTCAAGTCCAAACAGAAATCCTTTTGATTATCCAAGCCACCATCATTATTTTTTACGACAAATTCATTTCCAATTGGCGCAATTTGCAAATCAAATTTATTCTCTTTCCAATTCAAGCCGAATACACCGGCACCATAATAATTACCATAATCTTCATCCATCCAATATTTGCTAGATGAGGAGTCTGTGAATACGTTATTGACTACACGAATATTTCCTTTCCAATATTTTACATGTAATTCTCGTAAACCCGTTTCAATTTTTGTAAAAATGGGAAGGGGTTTTGTTTCGTCAAATCGATCACTTCCAAAACTAGGATCACCACTTGCATAAATAATGAGTTCACCATATGCGGTATCCGTTAGTATGATTCCTTTGAAATTAATCTTTGTGGTATACACAAAATCTTTTCCCAAATAATGTAATGCAGATGCCGTGGTGAAAGTCTTGATGGTAGAGGCTGGTGGCAGAAGTAGGTTTTTATTTTTTTGATACAGAATTTTCCCATCCTTGCTATTTAAGATACATAAACTGATATCCGCATTCTGTAATTGAGAATCAGCTTGAAATACGGTCATGGCTGCGCTTAGTTTATTCAACCTTTTTTGTGCACCGGCAACAACAGGTAATGCGATGCCGAAAAAGAGTAGGATGGCTATTTTTGAAATGTCATTTTTTAGCATGCGTGAATATAGTTTCAATTTTTTTGAAAAAAAATATTCAACGGTATGGAAAATTTTCCTTCCTACATCGTCGGGGAAATTTTTTATATGAGAAAAATATTCCTTGTCTTACTTTGTCACTTCTCTCTATTTGGACATGCAACCAAAACGACACAAAAAGTAAAAACCAATTCTGTAGACTCTATTGTAGTTTACAAATCCCAAAAAATAATGACACTGTATAGTCAGCGAATCCCTATTAAAACATATACCATATCTATTGGAGAAAACCCAATAGGGCATAAACAAAAACAAGGTGATAATCGCACACCAGAAGGGTTGTACACCATTACAGATAAAAATCCTAATAGTGCTTACTATAAAAACCTAGGCATATCTTATCCCAATCTGAAAGATAAAAATCAAGCTAAAAAAAAGCATGTTTCCGCTGGTGGAAATATTAAAATACACGGTTATACAGACACAGAAGGTTCCAGTAAAAATCGTTTAGTGCGCTATGCATATACATGGGGTTGCATCAACGTATGCAATGCGGATATGGATGAAGTTTATGATTGGGTAAAAGTTGGTGCAGTGATTTATATCTGTCCGTAGGATATTTAAACCTATTTCCTCATCCTATCTCCCAACCACTTCAAACGCGCATCGAATACTCAATCCATTTTCATCAATCAGATTTAATACATGTTTGCCGATGCTAGGATTTAAAGCCATTTGGTGAATTTGTGATGTCTCTCCTAAATATTCATTATCGAGATGCCAGTAAATTTTGGTCAAACTATTTTTATGCGTTGCTTCAAATATAGTCTTACCTTGGCTTTCATCTAATTGGATTGGAATGAGAATTTTTGAACCTGGTTTTGGATACAATAAACTCATCGCATTGTCTGAAATTTTCGCCAAACAATCCGCTTTATAATTTGGTAAAGGCACAAAGTTTGGATGATTGAGTTTATAATATTTTTCAATTAACGGCGGCAATACAAAATAAGTTTGTGTGGTCATTTGATTTACGTCTTCACATTGGCTATCTACTCTAAACGTTTTTGTTTTATCTAGCAAAATGGATTGATGATAAGGGCAAGCAGTGGTTTGTAAACAAGTAGTTGGAATCCATACACTATCTACATGCACACAATTTGCAGATGTTCGGTAGCCACTTTCTCTACATAGGGCAATCCGTGATAATTCTTCATTTGGTGGAGAAAACCATTTTTGCTTACTAGGCAAAATGGAAAATAAATCGAACAAAATAGGTGCTGAAGTTTTTATTCCCACCAAGCCTGTACGTCCTTCTCCATCTGCATTTCCTGTCCATACACTGACTATATATTCGGGCGTAATTCCAATTGCCCAAGCATCTCGATTGCCAAAACTTGTTCCTGTTTTCCAAGCAATTTTTTTACTGGTTTCAAACACTTTCCAATTGCCTTCTTCGTCTGGCCTATTCAATTGGGTCATCGCTTCAAAAGTGCTATAGATACAAGCACGATTCATAATAAAATTTTTTGATTTGATTTTTTCTTGATTGCAGAGATACATATGTTGCGTGCTAGTATTGTTTAATTGCATTGTCATTTCAGCATACACACGATGCAAATCGAAAAGGCTAACTTCTGCTCCACCTAATATTAAGGATAATCCATAATGTGTTGGGGAACGATGGATGGAATGAAAACCTAGCGTCTTCAAGTCGTTGTGAAATTTTGCCAATCCATAATCCTGCAATAATTTAACCATCGGAATGTTCAAACTTCTTGCCAAGGCTTCTTGCGCAGGCACAGCACCATCATAACTTTTGTTGTAATTTTTTGGCGAAAATTTGCCGAACTGAATAGGTATATCTGGAATTATTGTATACGGTGTGATGATTCCATTTTCCAAACTTTTTTCAAATAATAATGGCTTCAAAATACTACCCGAACTCCTTGGTGCGACTATACAATTTACATCATTGGCATGTTCTTTAGTTGCAGAAAAAGTATTGCCGATATACGCGATAATGCCTCCTGTTTTAACGGAACTAATCAATATAGCACCATTGAATATTTTATTCCCACTCATTTGTTCGAGGTGGGTTTGTAAAATATGTTGCGCTTGTTGTTGAACCTGCGCATCAATGCTACTTTGAATACAAGTACCTTGATGCCCGCTTGCTATGAATTGCTGTAAAAGATGCGGTGCCAATTGCGGCAAGGGTAGGGGCCTGTTAGGCAAAGGCTCATGAACGGCTAAAAAATAGGTGGTACTATCAATCGTATTTGTTGCTAATAATCGTTGTAATAATCGGTTCCGTTTTTTTAGCAATCGATCATGATTTTTACCAGGATAAATTAAGCCAGGTGCATTCGGCAATACCGCTAAAGTAGCACTTTCTGCCCAACCTAATTTGAAACTACTTCTTCCGTAATAGCGCCATGAAGCGGCTTCTAGTCCTTCTACATTATTTCCAAATGGCGCATGTGAAGCATATAAATTGAGAATCTCCTTTTTCGTGCATCGCATTTCTAAACGCGTTGCCAATATCATTTCTAGAATTTTTTCTTTATAGGTTCGTGCTGGATTATGTCTCATTAATCGTATCGTTTGCATAGTGATGGTACTCGCGCCGCTTCTTCTTTTGTTTGATTTTAAATTTTGAAAAATAGCCCTTATCAAACCTTGTATACTAATTCCAACGTGATGATAATAATGATGGTCTTCAAATTGTAAGAGGCAGGTTTCGAATTTTTTGGGAATGCTGTCGCTTGGTGGAAAACGCCATTGTTGATCAAGTGAAATTTTGGCGCCCAATAATTCGCCATTACTATCTAATAGTACGGTAGAATAATCATCTTGAAACAACTTTTTAGGTAAGGCAAATAGATACCAAATCAAAAAGGAAATAACACCAATCCAAAGTATTCTTTTGGGAATAGATAAATTTTTGATTTGGGTTAAAATGAATTTCACGGCGTAAAACTAGCAAGTCAATTTGATGTAGTATTTTGCTTTAGTATTCGTATGTAAATTAATGATAAGCGTGTTGTATTTTTGAAAAAGTGAAAAAGCTATTCTCTCTCCTTTTAGCCTTGGTATGTTCCTGTGCAATCGCGCAGCAATATAATTTTAGGAACTATTCGGTGAAAGAAGGTGTAGCACAATCGCAAGTGTATTGCATGATACAAGACAGTCGCGGGTATTTATGGATGGGCACAAGAGGTGGCGGTATTACTAGATTTGACGGAATGACTTTTACCACCTTTACCAATAAAAATGGGTTGTCGAATAATGTCATTAACTGTATTAAGGAAGATGCACAAAAGAATATTTGGATAGGAACGAATGATGGATTGAGTTTCTATAATGGAAGAGAATTTAAAAACTACTATCTAACAAAAAATAAAGTTGTAGCTATTCTAGAAATAGATTTTGACGTAAAACAAAATATATGGATTGCGAGTAGTGAGGGCCTTTTACAATTTCATCATCATCATTTCGAGAATATTTCGGCCGAGGTAAAAGACAAACAACATGCTGTCAATTCTGTACTATGCAGCCGTAATGGAAACATCTATTATGCGAACGCAAATGGCTTTTTTACATTAAAAAGAAATCATAATAATTATTCAGTTTCTCTAAATAAAAACTATACACAAATCAATTGTATTCGCGAAGACAAACAACAAACCATTTGGCTTGGCACCTATGGTATGGGCGTTTGGGTTGGTAATGGAACTGATTTTATGCCATTGAGTGCGCTTCCCATTTTAAAAAATAGTGTCGTTTGGAATATCAATTTCGATAAGAAAAATAATGCTTGGTTATCGACTTTAAATAATGGCGTTATCGAGTACAATGTACAAAGCAAACAAATCAATATTCTAAGCGAACAAGAAGGCTTAGGCAATAACCATGTGCGTTGTATGCTAGAAGATCAAAGTGGAAATTTTTGGTTTGGAACTTCTGGTGGTGGTGTAAGTAATTACTTTGGTAAACTGTTTACCCACTACGATAAAAGCAATGGTCTCGGCGGAAATTTTATTTATAGCATTTTTAAAGACCATGAAAATAAAACGTGGATTGGTACAGGGAATAAGGGCTTGACGATTTTGGATAGCTCAGTTTTTTATACCAAGAATGCGAGCAATGGCTTTGCAGATGTAAAGGTCAAAGCAATAGCTGAAGATAATTTTGGGACTAAATATTTTGGTACTGATGGAGATGGGTTATACATATTACAAGACAATCATTTTGAACAAATTGAAAAGCTAAACAAACAGTATATCCGTAGTATCGTTAAGGATAAGGAAGGCAATATTTGGGTCGCAACTTCTGGCAATGGGATTTATAAAATTACCCCTTCCCATTATAGTAAAGGCAATAATTTAATCATTAGTAATTTCAATGTAAGTAATGGGATTTGGCAAAATAGAATCACCACTTTAATTTGTGATGCTGAAAATAGAATTTGGTATGGCACTGAAAATTCTGGTGTTGGTTGTATAGGTTCTGAAATTAATATTCGAATGAAGGATGGCTTGCCTTCTGATAATATTCGATGTTTAGTAGAAGATAAAAAAAATACTTTATGGATTGGAACTGCTGGCGATGGAATTGCTTACATGTCGCTGGTAGATAGCAATTGTAGAATACATCCTGTGGATAATGAAAAGCTCACATCCACCAATATTTACCTCATGGCATGTGATAGTAAAAACAATTTATTACTCGGTTCTGAATCTGGAATTGATAATGTTGTATTAGATAAGGACAGGCAAATAATTTATGTCAAACATTATAGTAAAGGGGATGGATTTCTAGGAATTGAAACTTGTCAGAATGCGGTATGTGATAATGGAGATGGTACTTTTTGGTTTGGTACAATTAATGGCTTGACAAAATATAATCCTTTCAATTTGGTGAAGAATGCAAATGAAACCATTACTACAATTACGGATGTCCGACTGTTTTATATTTCTTTAAGTAATACAAAATATAAGCAAGTAGTAGGCGATTGGAATCAAGTAAAAAATATCGATTTGCCTTATAGCAAAAATCATTTAAGTTTTGATTTCATCGGCATTAATTTTAGTAACCCAGATGCTGTAAAATATAAATGGCAACTAGAAAATTTTGATCCAGTATGGTCGCCTGAAAGTAAGCAGCGTACAGTAACGTATAGCAATATTCCGCCAGGCGATTATGTGTTTAAAGTGATTTCTTGCAATGAAGATGGCGTATGGAATAAGGCTCCTACGACCATTCAAATTCATATTCGGAAACCATTTTGGATGGAGTGGTTGTTTATAATTTCTGGGTGTATTATTTTGTTCGGTTTGATCTGGTTTATTTTCAAACAAAGAGAAAAAAGTATTAAACAAAAGGCGAGTGAACAACAACAAAAAATTATCTTGGAAAAGGATTTAATAGAATTGGAGCATAAGGCTTTGCGATTGCAAATGAATCCGCACTTTATTTTTAATGCATTGAATTCCATTCAATCGCAAATAGGTACAGACAATGAACAAAATGCGCGCTATTATCTGGCGAAGTTTAGTAAACTGATGCGGCAAATATTGGACAATTCCAGAAATAGTTTAATCACTTTACAAGATGAAATTTCTATGTTGGAAAATTATTTATTGGTTGAAAAATTCTGCAACAATAATTCATTCGACTATGCTATACATGTGCAAGATGATTTGGAAGTAGACTATATAAAAATCCCACCCATGATTTTGCAACCTTTTGTGGAAAATGCGATAAAGCATGGTATGAAATATTTGGTCAATAAAACTGGTTTCATAGAGGTTTCTTTTACAGTGCAGGATAATATGCTATTGTGTTCTGTTTCAGACAATGGCATTGGTAGAAAAAAAGCCGAAGAGTTAAATAAAAAAAGTAGTGACGATTTTCATAAGTCAACCGCTTTGGCAGTGACCCAGGAGCGTTTAAATTTATTGCATCAGCAAAAAAATGAAAGCCATATTCACATCATAGATTTGTATGATGAATCGGGTGAAGCGCTCGGCACTAAAGTAGATGTAGAAATTCCAATCAAATAAAATGAACATGATAAAAGCAATTTTAATAGACGATATAGAACATGCAAGAGTAACCTTGCGTAAGGATTTAGAAACTTATGCGAGTGATGTAGAAATCATTGGAGAAGCGAGTGGCGTGATTGAAGGTGCGAAATTATTAAAGAAATTACAGCCTGATATTTTGTTTCTGGATATACAGATGCAGGACGGAAGCGGATTTGATTTGTTAGATATTTTACCAGAAATACATTTCAATATTATTTTCATCACTGCCTCAGACGCACATGCCATCAAGGCTTTTCGGTATTCTGCCATCGATTATTTATTGAAACCTGTAGATCCTGATGAATTAATAGCTTCTTTGCAAAAGTATAGAAATCAATCTGTCGGTGCACAAAAAAGCAACCACGAAAAATACCAATTGCTCAAGGAAAATTTATTAAACCAACATAAGCCACAAACAAGACTTGCATTAAATTCGCAAGAAAAAATTTATATCGTAAACATCCATGATATCATTCGTTGTGAAAGTAGTGGCAACTACACAGAATTTTATTTTACAGAAAATAAAAAATTACTAGTGACGAAAACAATGAAAGAATATGAAGACTTATTGGCACCGCAAGGTTTTTTCCGGGTACATCAATCCCATTTAATCAACACAGCATATATCCAAGAATTTATTAAAAGTGATGAGACTTTGCGGATGATAGACAACTCAAGGATACCAGTCTCGACTAGAAGAAAAGCAGAAGTGATGAAGATGTTGGAGGAGTTGTAATGCCATCAGCATTCGCACAGTCTGCAAGACTTTGAGCGAATGCTAGATGGCATTATACTGTAGCGTATTTTTTGCAAAAAAATAAATGCTACAGTATATTTTTATGTACTAAAATATATTGTTTCAGGTAGGGCAATATAATACGCATTGGCAATGAAAATGGTATTGATGGGAAGAGTGACCAAACAGCAAAATGCTTATTTTGTTTGATGCTATTTTCAAAACAATCTCCCCTTTGGGAGAAATTAAAAACGTTAAAGAAATTGACGATGAAATTAAAATATTATCAGGCTTCAAATGTTAATGTTTGGAATATCCGAAATTTTATTTTATATCTTTATAGTTCATCACTAAAAACTGTAAATTATGAAAGCGAAAATTCATATCAAACAGCACAGCGCTGCACAAAATAAATTGTACAAGTTATGGGAAAGAAAAGGGGGAGTCTTTATTTTATTATTTATTATGAATGGAATTACAAGTAATTGTTATGGACAGTTACAATTCGTAGCAAATGACAGTAATAGTGCGATGCAGTGTGATGTACGTTTAGCTTATTCTAACAACGGGACTCCTGAGGCGCCAATTAATTCATACACAAATTTGCAAACATTGTCATGTGATAAAATACGCTTTTATTTTGAAGATATGTTAAACACTACCACTTATGGATTTGATGATATTAACTTTGGTGTACAGCGTCGAAATACTTTATGTGCTGTTGCTACTTACTTGCAAACAATATTTAATTTCAATCAAGTGCCTGCATCGGATCCTATTTGTATAGAAATCAGACAATCTTATATTAATCCTCAAAATCCACCGCCTACTAGTTGGGCAAATGTTATTGCCACTGGAGGGCCAGTTTTTCAGACATTAACTGCTGGTCAGAGTGGTTTTTTCGGGGGTAATTTTTATAGTAAAACTAATGGTTATAATCAATATGTGAATAATGGTTTTGATGCTAGAATAACAGTAAACTTCTCTGCTAATAATGTTAGTTTAAGTAATGGAGAAATGGTTTTACCACTTTGTACAACGGATTTGTTTACCGTATTATTACATGAAATGGTTCATTGCATGGGATGGCTTTCGGCAGTGGAGAATGGATTAAATAATACCCCAATTCATAGTAATTCTATACTTCCTAATAATTCTAACGCATTTACAAAATACGATGAGCATTTTTTATTTCATGGAGACATTTTTACAAACTCATTCCAAAAATTCGTACTAAATGGTGCAATACCTACGATTAATCCAATATTATCAAGTACAAATAATTGTATGATTGACAACATGACCTATTCAAGTAATTTAGGAAGATTTCAGGACAATCAACCAATTTACAGTGGTTCAACAAGTATATTTGCTGTAGCTGGGGGTTCAGTGCTACACCATTTGGATGAACAGTATATGGTGGAAACAATAAGGAATTGGGTCACACCTGGTTTTACACTAAGGTATGTTATGGGGCCATTTAGTGTTGAGGGTATTGAAAAAAGAGAATTAAGCTTGCAAGAAATAAGGATGTTATTGGAAATGGGTTATAATCTTAATCCAATTTATGGAGCTTCAACAGGAACAGGATTAGCAGCTACTTGGGCTGTAATATTAAATTCAAATCATAAACCAGAATGCACAACTGGTATGAATAATCCACAGTTTAGTATAGCGGCATCTAATTGGGCAGAAGGTACTAATATAGGAACAAATAATGTGACAATCGATTTTCCCAATTTGGTAAACAATAATACAGTAGCACTTCCAAATACTACCCAATTGATTATTGATTTGAATTCAATGCCAGCAAAAATATTTGATGTTGATAATGATATAATTCAAATGCTACCAGCAACAATAGTAGGTATAAGAGGCGTAGGTAATTTAGGAAATAACCACGCAAGGTTACAATTAATTAATGGTAATACGCAAATTGTATACACGCCCTCCCCAAATTTTATTGGCACAGCTCAGTTTTATGGTAGGTTATTTGATGGAAAGGAACAAGGTGCTGAGGCTTTATTTACTATTAATGTGATGCCAGGAAATAATATTGCAAATTTTGCTTTGGGGGATAATAAGGTTGTTAACGGTTCATTTGAAGAAGGTACTGAACTCAAAACTCAACTTAATCAAACGACTCGTGGCAACTCATCAGAAGGTGGAGTGTATTATTCTAAAGAATATAGCGCAGGTTATTTATTTTCGGATGGACATCCACTATCATATTATGGTATAGGTGCATGGTCAAGCACAATTAGTGGTATGAAAATATTCCTTGCGAGCAAACAATGTTCCCAACCTACACTACCTTATAATTTTGGGAATGGATGGAATCATTTTCCAGGCTTTACTCTTAACGTACCCTTTGGTAATAATGCTACTATTCCAAATGATAGATACTCTGACTTTAATGCTCAATCAGCTTCTCCTCCATGGAATAATAGTACAATGCATACCAATTACTCAAATTTACTCACCCCAGTAGATAATACGGAAATGTTACGTTTAGAATTTGATATATATATTCCGTCTCAGCTGAACATTACATCCCTTAATGTGGATGCAGGCTTCGTAAATACCCCAGTAGTTTTTAATCCAGTAACTAATTATAATATCAATATTCAGTTACCGACCACAACAACTAATTCTTGGTTTCACGTAATACAAGATTTTCAGTATTGTTCAAACACTCCTTCAAATTATCTGGATTTAATCCCCTATTACCAAAGTATGGGTATATTAGATAATCACATATATATTGACAATATTTCTTTAAGAGAAATACAACCAACTCAATTGAGTATAACCTCCATATTTGCAGCCCCAAATCCGAATTGTATCGGACAAAATGTTCAGCTAGGTGTGACCGTTAGCCCAATAACATGTAATATTGTTTATAATTGGTCGCCATCTTCAACATTAAACTCAAGCAATATTCCAAATCCAATATCCAACGCGACAGTAACTACTACTTATACAGTTGTAGCGTCGGACGCGAATTTAGGACAATCAACAAGTGCTACCATAACTGTTATTGTCAATCCTTTACCTACTATTACGGCTTCAGCTTCACCTTCAAATACAATTTGCGAGGGTCAACAAATTATTTTATCAGGGGGAGGAGGTTTGACATATTCATGGACTAGCGGAGTTATTAATGGAGTATCATTTATCCCTACAACAACTTCTACTTATACCGTAGTTGGGGTAGATGCAAATGGATGTAGTAATTCCGCATCTATTACAATAAATGTCAATCCATCTCCACCAATAACGGTATCTGCATTTCCTTCAACAAGTATTTGTACAGGTCAGCAAGTTATTTTAACAGGTGGTGGTGCAAATAGTTACTCTTGGAGTGGTGGTGTTTTAGATGGTGTACCTTTTGTACCACTTGCAACAACAACATATACTGTAACTGGAACTAATTCTAATGGATGTACAAATACAGCAACTGTTACAATTAGTGTAAATCTGAATCCAGTATTCACTCTTTCCGCCAGTAGTAATTGTGTTGGTGGTAGTACACCAACATCAGTAATAACGGCATTACCTAATGCATATACTTATACTTTTTCTGGTGGCATTGTAAGTAGTAATACAACCACTGTAAATACGAGTAATACCTATTTAGTAACAGCAACAACTGCCAATGGTTGTACTTATACACAATCCATATACATTGCTAATTGTAATAGTTGCCTTCAAGCCCCTGCAAATTCTAGTTGGTATAGTAATCCTACATCAGCTAATTTTCCTTCAGGTATCATGCCAACAACACCAATAGTTATTGATGGGATTTTGAATTTAACTAGCATCAACTTATTATTGGCAAACAATAGCAGTGTATATTTTACACCCAATAGTCAAGTGGTTTTGAGCTCAGGTAGAACATTTACAGTAAGCAACTCTACTCTTAGAGGATGTAGTCAAATGTGGAAAGGAATAAAAGCAGATTTAGCGAATGAAACGATTAATATAAATACCAATTCAAAATTACAAGATATGCTCAGTGGTGTGCAATCGATTAATGGGGCACATTTGGATATAGAAAATAGCCATTTTATTGATAATAATGTCGGAATCTATATTATCAATTCACCTTTAGGTTATAATCAATCTAATGGATGCATAATTAGAAACAATTTATTCAGCAGTACTGGAAACTTTTTATTACCACCATTAAGTACATTGCATAAAAGTGATTTGGGCATACAACTTGAAAAATGCCAAGAGGTAGAGATTGGGCATCTGAATATTATGAATGATAAAAATACATTCACAAATTTGTATACTGGCATTTATTCTATACCAACTCCACCTAACGTAGTTCAAAATATTAATATATGGAATAATGACTTTATCGCTATTAATGATGACGTATTTACTGGGCAATGGCCAATAAAGCATATAATCGATAATTGCTATCAAACCCGCAAGGGTGCAGGTATTTTTATGGAAACCTATAATCCAATACCTATGAATTTTCCAGGTACTACTCGAACCTTGAATGTAAAATGTGTTACAGGTGGTGGGAAATTTAAAGACTGCGATAAAGCCATAGTAGGCAGTTTTATCAATGCGTCAATTAAAAATGTACTTGTAGATGTCGGATGGATGGGCTTTATGTTTACAAATGCCGATAAACAAAAAATACAAATAGGCTATGATGCTACTACAGTAGGTGACCCAGTAACAGATGATAAAAATGAAATTCAAGATGTATTCATTGGTACACAAATTATTGGTAATGTTTTAGACAATTCGTATATCAAATACAACACCATTAAACTGAAGAACACTGGCGTTTTGATAGGAACTAATGCTCAACAAATGTGGGGAGTAGGAATAGATATTAGACAAGCAGCTAACCCAACAAATCTATTTGATATTTGGTCTAATAATATAGAAGTATCGCATAAAAGTGGTACAGGAATCCGCTTAAGGGCAACAGGCAAAAAAATGAATGTCTTGGTGAACACTATTGATTTTATTACTACCGACGGATCTATTTATCAAGGCACTGGAGAAAAACCTGAATTAATAGGAATTCATTTAGATTTATGTAAGCAAACATTTATTAAGGGAAATCATGTTAACGGTATCATGGACTTGAATGCTTACAATGCACGAAGTTCAAGTGGAATAAAAATTAATCAGAGTTCGGATTTGCGATTAGAATGCAACCATATTCATGATACCCGTTACGGATTTTGGACTATCGATGCATCTGGTACCACACCTGCTTCTGGTGTGACAAGGAATGACTTTGATAATCATCGCCATGCCATGTTTTTTACCTTTGGAGCGAATGAAGGAACACTTAATGATATTGGGATACCAGCAACACCACCATTAGTACCAAGCACGGACAATAATAATATTTTTAATCAAACCAATGGTTTCAAACCTTATTCGGGTGGGTTTAAGTTCTTTAGAATAGCTATGAATACAGGATTCATGAATAAGATATATACAAATAACGTATTTAATACTGAAAGTAGTGATAATCAGAATAATACTTCTAGATATGAGCCACAACCGACAAGTTTTACGCTTTCAAACTGCATACAACCTTATACTATATTACCTAGCTCAGATGATACCAGTATTATAGATGACAATTTTGCAATGGATGTAATTAATGATAGTATACTATCTGCAAGTTACCCAGAAATGGGAGATTATGTAATGCAAAGAGAGTTATATGCGCAGTTATATGAAGATAGTATAGGCAGGGTATCCAATACGTCGTACAACAATTTTTATAATGACATGTCAGATAGTGTATTAGGTAAATTGTTTGCTGTTGATAAGCGTATACAAGATTTGGATGAAGGGGTACTTAGCTCACAAATAGTCTTGGGTCAAGCTTTGAACAATAGTATTATCAGCACAAGATTGATAGCATTAAATGAAAAAGAAATAAATAATATTTATTTTGATTATTTGAATTATGGATGGGTTGGGCTAAGCAATATACAAAAACAATTTATAGAATCATTGGCCAAATCTTGCTTATATACAGCAGGCTTAGGTGTAAACAAAGCTCGTATGCTATGGGCGAATGAAGAACCGGGTTTAGATTATGACGACTTGTATATTTGTACTCAGGGTAGTAATAAAACCAATTTATTTGAGACCATTCTAGATTATCTAAATCAAAATATAGATACAAATATATCTCCTAGAGCACAAATATTTACTCAAGAAAATGATATAATATTATATCCTAATCCAACTAGTGGACTAATCAAAGTAGTACATAATTTCAATGCTGGATATTGTATGCAAATTGATATATACGATTCCCGTAGTGCAAAAGTGAAGACAGTATTATTTAATAGCAGTTCATTGGAAACTACTATAGATGCTAGTCTATTATCGTCAGGAATGTATTACTTCATAGTACATGCAGGAGAGGAAGAAATAAAAAAAGGTAAGTTAACGATAATAAAATAGGATATGAAAACAAGTTATCTTATTTGTATTTTTCTTATTTGTATTAATAGTTTGATTGCTCAAACAAATAAATTTAATAACGAATGGATATGCGGAACACTTTATTCAAATATTATCACTTTAAAAGTCAATAACCAATTTGAATTTGATAGATTCTATGACACTACCCTAATAAGTGGAGGTAAATTTTATTTTGATTGTGGTGGTAGTAATATTTGCGATTCAAATGGACATTTGAATTTTGTAAGCTGTGGGTTTGATGTAATTGGTTCCAATAAAAATTTTGTGGATGGACTAGATAGCATTGGTGGTAGAGAATTTATGAAATACAATGGTGGTTTTAGTGGATATTCTCAATATTCCATTTTTTTACCTTTTGCTAATCATATATATTACTTTGTGAATAATTCGGTAAGTGATAGCTTTTGGGCATATTATAATAACACGCCAGGGGCAGTTGCAATGTTTGATGAATTATTATATTGTAAAATAGATATGGATGGGAATGCTGGAACAGGAAAATGCCTAGACCGAGAGATTAAATTATTACAACATGAAAACTTGAGTATGACTCAAATGATGGCATGCAAACATGGCAATGGTAAAGACTGGTGGCTATTTAAGCAGGCACAAAGTGTAAATAAAGTATTCAAATTTTTATTTACCCAAGATAGTGTGATTAACTATGGCATTCAAACTTTTATAGAGCCTATATTTAGCCTATGGAGTCAAGGTGGTCAAAGCATGTTTAGTCAAGATGGTACAAAATATGCCACTACTTGTAGAGGAACAAGAAAAATATTTGTGGCTGATTTTAATCGTTGCTCGGGAGAGTTAAGTAATCCACTGGTATATGATTTGCCGCCACTAAATGCGCATAGTACTTTTGATAGTACTATGGTAGACGTATTGTCGGAAGGTTTAGCATTTTCACCCAATGGCAGATTTCTTTATGTGAATATGTATTATAATATTCAACAATTAGATTTATTAGATTCAGATACAAGTACCCGATGGAGTGTGGTGGCAGG
>CAMDVD010000044.1 GCA_945878115.1 Chitinophaga pinensis
TATATAACACGTGCAACAATCCATTAAACAGACAGATAGAAATTAGATTTATACTCAATGTACAGATGTGTGCACACATACACTTAGTGTTTATGTTATATAAGAAGCCATCATTCACTAAGTGTATACACATTTAATGTGTGTTATAACATATTATCCACCCTCATCTTGTGATGCTTATTGTATTTTCATATATTATTACCACTTAGTTTTATTGATTTTCTATACATTAAAATCACTAAGTGGTAATTTGTAATTAAGTATATCACAATTTTTCAGCAGAGTATATTTTGTATCCACTTCAAAAGCTGCCGTTACAATCATTCTCTAAAAGACACTCTGCATCCACATCAACAGCATTATTCAAAAGCTGCCGTTACAATCATTCTCAAAATGACCCTCTGAATCTAAATCAACAGCACCCTTTTAATCAAAAGCTGCCGTTTATATATTTCTCTAAATGACCCTCTGAATCAACTTACAGCATCCAAATTCTATGTAAAAAAATAGCTTCAGTAAAGAACACAAGAATCCCCTACCCAGGTTTCATCCTTTCATCACTGATTATCTTCCAATTTCAATCATGCCGTCCGTCAGTTGTGTAATGACAACTATACACCTACACAACACAGATTAAGAAATATTCTTTAAACCACACCCCTGGATTGAAAATTCATCTTACCATTACCATTCTCAAGTTTCCAGTGGAATCTGTATTGCCCATCATCTTATATGAAAGATCTAGTTGTGACTATTGGGGACACCTCATTCTTATGTAGAACTACTACCCAACTTCTGAACCTATAACTACTCTTTGGAGCCCTCTAGGCTGATAAGCTGTTTCATAAACAACTTGCCACAATACTAATATACAATATTGTTGCCATTGGTACAAACAATATTCTTTGCTAAAACATAATGTGGATAAGATATATCTACAAAAAAAAGTGGTGGATTCCTTCAATATCAAAACAGACAAGACTCTCTTACTAATATTATACCAAATATGACATAAAGCCTAAAAGACAATGTCATTAATTAATCTTTAATCACAGAATTAGTTGTATATATTTGTTAAAAATAATTTATGAAAAATATTTTACTCACTCTTCTTGTTTGCTTTTCATTGATGAAGAGCAATGCACAAGCTCCACAAGGCATCCCTTATCAAAGTGTTATCAGAAATGGCAGCGGTGCGTTGCTTATGAATCAAACAGTGAATGTTAGATTTAGTATACACGACAGCACAATGCTTGGCACTATTGTCTATCAAGAAACACATACCACCACCACCACCAACCTAGGAATGGTGACACTTTCCATTGGACAAGGAACACCTTCAATAGCCAGCTTCTCTTCTATCAACTGGGGTAGTGGTGCTAAGTTTATGCAGGTAGAATTAGATGCAGCAGGTGGGAGTAATTATACAGATTTAGGTACACAACAGATGATGAGTGTGCCGTATGCCTTGCATGCAGGTAATGGCTTGCCCAATGGCAATCATATTGGCGATGTGCTCTCGTGGAATGGCTATCAATGGGTTTCAACATCGATATCAAACATCCCGCAAACACCAATAGCTGTCGGTATGCAATATCAAGGCGGTATTATTGCCTATATCTTACAACCCGGAGACCCTGGATATGATGCGAATTTTGTGAATGGATTCATTGCAGCGCCGAACGATCAAAGTACAGGCATGCAGTGGTATAATGGCTCTTATGTAACAACAGGCGCTACCGCCACTGCATTGGGTACTGGTAATACCAATACCAATGCCATTGTATCTGTTCAAGGGGCAGGAAGTTATGCAGCTCAACTCTGTTATGATTTAGTCTTGAATGGTTATAGTGATTGGTATATGCCGAGTCAAGATGAACTCAACAAACTCTATCTAAATCAAACGGTCATTGGGGGTTTTGCCGCTGTCTACTATTGGAGTTCTAGTGAGGACGGTAGCCACTACTACGCCTGGGTTAAGGACTTCGCCAGTGGCTATCAGAACAGCGCCGCCAAGGACGCCTCCTACGAATATGTGCGTGCCATCCGTTCTTTTTCGACATCGAATACCACCGGAGTCACTACAAACTCGGTGACATCTATTCAACAAACAACTGCAACCTGCGGTGGTTCAGTTGTTTCACAAGGTGGCGCTTCTGTAACTGCACGAGGCGTTTGCTGGAGTACAACAGCTAATCCAACTGCTGCATTAAGCACAAAAACAACGGACGGTAGCGGTACAGGAAGTTTCACAAGCAATATCACAGGATTAACTCCTGACTCTACGTATTATGTTAGAGCCTATGCAACAAGCAGCGTCGGAACAGTCTATGGAAATGAATTTACATTTACTACTGCATCTTCAACTGCGCCTGCGTTTGCCATTGGTCAAAGCTATCAAGGCGGCATCATTGCGTATATCTTACAACCCGGTGACCCTGGGTATGATGCAAATGTGGTACATGGGTTAATTGCAGCGCCGAATGATCAAAGTACAGGAATACAGTGGTATAATGGAACTTATGTAACAACGGGCGCTACCGCCACGGCATTGGGTACAGGTAATGCCAATACTAATACCATAGTAGCAGTTCAGGGCAATGGAACATATGCCGCTCAACTTTGCTATGATTTGGTATTAAATGGTTATAGCGATTGGTATCTGCCCAGTAGGGATGAACTCAATAAACTTTATATCAATCGAACAGCCATTGGGGGTTTTGCCGCTGCCTACTATTGGAGTTCTAGTGAGGACAGTTACGACAGCGCCTGGTTTCAGGTCTTCGTCAATGGCAGTCAGGGCAACTACGGCAAGTTCAACTCCTACTATGTTCGAGCGGTTCGGGCTTTTTAAAAATTTAACCATTTATCTATTTACTTAATTCCGCGAAGCGGAAAAATTTTAGAAAAATGGCTCGTTATAATGAACTGCTCTTTCTAACCCATACCGCACTGCGTAAACTCAAGCAGTAGCTTACAAATACTTTTGAAAAATGCAAACAGCTTTTTATACATACCTTGACAGATTCACCATTAATCACAACATCCGTGTGATTCGTATTACCCCACAACCCAAATCAAACTAAACAAAAAAAAATCCATATGAATATGAAATCTCTACTCTTCCTGCTTGTCGTCCTTGCGGGCAAAACGGCTATGGCCTGCAACGTAAGCATCTCTTCGCCAACGTCTTCTATTTGCTTTGGCGACTCCCTTACCTTGACAGCAACAGCCTCCGGTAACGCAACCTTTGTATGGATGCCCGGTAATGTAACAGGTAATTCAATTACGGTATCGCCGGCTACCACCACAACCTATACAGTCACAAGCACTGATACATCGGGTTGTGTGTCAACAAAAATAAAAACAATTACGGTCAACCTATTGCCGGTAGTATCTGTGTCCGCTACATTGGATACGATCTGTGTAGGTATTTCAACCACATTAACGGCCACCGGCGCTAACAGTTATATGTGGATGCCGGGTAATATAGCTGCACAAACAATCACTGTTTCTCCATTGAACACAAGCACCTACACAGTCATTGGTACAGCCTCCGCCACAGGGTGCACAAAGACGGTATTGAAAACAATCTATGTCAAGTCGGCGCCCAAACCAATCTTAGCCGATTCCAATATTTTATATCCATTTAGTAATTGCTCCAACACATCAGGACTGCCGTTTTATCATTTAAATGTCTTAACGCCTTTTCAAAGTTCGATCACATCGTATGCAATCAATTGGGGCGATGGCAGTGGCACCACATCAGGTATATCGTATGCCTCGTTTCCACTCTCGCATAATTATAATGCGTATGGTGTGTTTAGTTTGGTGTTTACGGCCAACTATACCAATGGTTGTCATCGTGATACCACCATTTATGTCATCAATCAAACCAATCCTGCGATTGGTATTCAAAATCAATTTGGTGGTAATACCCAAGGCTGCGCGCCTGTGCAGTTTTGTTTTAAGATGACGAACTACGCATCGAACTCACCCGGCACAACCTATTTTTGGAACTTTGGTGATGGGAGTACTGTACTATGGACCAACTCGTTGATAGATTCCATTTGTCATACCTACACCACCTCATCTTGCGGCTTATCGGGCAATCAATTTGAAGTGTCGGTAACGGCGATCAATTCGTGTGATTCGACGAAGGCTTCGATTAATAATATTAAAATATTTACCAAGCCAATCGCGTCTTTTGTGCCAAGTGATACATCGGGTTGTATTAATGTGCCCATCAATTTTGTGAACAATAGCAGCTTGGCGTCAAACTCTCCAAATTGTAATTCAACCACGCTCTTTGCTTGGAATTTCGGCGATCCTGCATCAGGTGCTGCCAATACGGTGTCGGTATCTTCGTTAGCTACGCAGTCGCATGCCTATGCCGCTCCAGGCTATTACACCGTGCGGCTTATTGCAACCGGTACGTGTGGCTCAGATACAACGCAACAAGTGATTTGTATTGAAAATCCAATCGCAACATTCACGGCTACGGCAGCTTCTGCTTGCGCCCCAAGTGTATATACGTTTACAAATACATCACCGGGTTTACTTGTCTGTGCGGTGAGTCCGTATACATGGTCTGTCACGAAATTGAGCTCCACCTGCGCCGCCGATTCTATCAGTGATTATGTATTTATTTCAGGCACATCAACCTCATCTGTTATACCTGTTATTCGATTTAATAATCAAGGTATATATCAGGTGCGACTTACGCATACTGCTGTTTGTGGTGTGTTTTTTAAAGATACAGTGATAACGATTAAACGCAAACCATTGGTGTCGATACAATCGCCCACAACCATTTGCAGCAGTGAAACATTGCAGCCAACGGCGACTGTCACGAATTGCGCTACCAATCCGTTGACGTATCTATGGACGGCTCCTACAGCAATTAGCGGAAGTCCATCGACGGCCACGAATCCGGCGTTTACATTTCCTGCAGGCACGCATACCATCACACTTCAGGTGACCAATGAATGTGGTACAAGCAATAGCAGTGTCACCATTCTTGTAAATCCTATTCCGACCGTTTCTATTGCATCGTCGCCTGCGACATCCATTTGTGTAGGTCAAGGTATAACGCTTACTGCATCCGGTGCGAATACGTATTCGTGGTCATGGGCTGCAGGAAGTGCATCTGGCGCTGTGCTCACACAAACACCTAATGCAACTACTACGTATACTGTCACAGCCACGTCGTTAAACAGTTGCACCAAATCTCAAACCGTCACGATTACGGTGTATCCTGTGCCAAGTTTGTCTGTCGTTACCGGCGTGCTTTCGTGTGTGCCGGGTAATGATGCATCGATCACCATCACAGGAAGTGGTGGACTTCCTGCGTATCAATATGGTTTGAATGGATCCTATCAATTGTCGAATAGTTATACTGCATTGGGAGCGGGAACGTATACCGTTTCGATTAAGGACGCACATAATTGCACATCCAGTCTTATTCAAACTATCATCGCACCGAATGCACCCACAATTGCATCGAGTTCGTCGGTGAACGTTTCTTGTTACGGCGGAAGCAATGGATCAATTAATGTCACAGGGTCGGGTGGTGCGGCACCGCTTCAATATATCTTACAACCGGGTACGATAACGAATACAACAGGTGTTTACACATCGCTTGTTGCAGGCAGTTATACCGTCACCGTAAAAGACATTGCAGGATGTACGAGTTCAATTCTTAAAGTAATTACGCAGCCTCTCGCAGCATTGAGTTGGGTAAGTGCAACCACCACACCGGTGACGTGCAATGGTACAGCAACGGGCAGTATTAGCACAAGCGCAACTGGAGGAACAGTCGCGTATTCGTATACATTACAACCGGGTGCTATTGTAAACAGTACAGGTGTTTTTACAGGAAAATTAGCAGGCACATACACCGTTACGGTTACCGATGCAAATGGATGTACGACGAGCACAACATTGGTGATTACACAACCGACCGTTCTTGCGTGGAGCAGTGTGCTTGGTACAAATGCATTGTGTAATGCTACGGCAACAGGCAGTATAACCGCATCTACGACAGGTGGTTCTGGTGTCATTACGTTTTCATTATTGCCGGGTTCAGCAAGCAATACAACCGGTAGTTTTTTAAATCTAACTGCAGCGACCTATACAATTCAAGCAAGCGATGCCAATGGTTGTACGAAGTCATCTGTTGTGATACTCACGCAACCTACTGCACTCACGTTGACAAACCTTACTCATCTATCACCCTCATGTGTTCCGGGTGGTGATGGTTCAATATCATTTAGTGGAAGTGGCGGTACACTTGCGTATCAATATGGATTGAATGGTACGTATCAATCAGCATCCACATTTTCATCATTAGCGGCAGCTACTTATACAATCTCTGTCAAAGATGCGAATGCTTGCACCGTCACAAGTCTGTATGCATTACAAGCACCGAATGCACCCACAATTGCATCGAGTTCGTCGGTGAATGTTTCTTGTTACGGCGGAAGCAATGGATCAATTAATGTTGTTGGTGCAGGTGGCACAGGTTCACTTCAATATATCTTACAACCGGGCACGATAACAAATACAACAGGTGTTTACACATCGCTTGTTGCAGGCAGTTATACTGTCACCGTAAAAGACATTGCAGGATGTACGAGTTCAATTCTTAAAGTAATTACGCAGCCTCTTGCAGCATTAAGTTGGATGAGCGCAACCACCACACCGGTGACGTGCAATGGCACAGCAACGGGCAGTATTAGCACAAGCGCAACTGGAGGAACAGTCGCCTATAGTTATACATTACAACCGGGTGCTGTTGTAAATAGCACGGGCCTCTTTACAGGAAAATTAGCAGGCTCTTACACCGTTACGGTTACCGATGCAAATGGATGTACGACGAGCACAACATTAGTGATTGCGCAACCGACGCAATTAGTTTGGGGCCTTACGAGTTCTACTAATGTAAGTTGCTTTGGCGGGGCGAATGCAAGTATGAGTGTTGCTGCATCGGGAGGTAGTGGTACTATTACATACACACTTTTGACAAGCGGAACGAACAATACAACAGGTTCGTTTAGTGGATTAAGTGCAAACGTATATACTGTCAATGCAAGCG
Organism: Chitinophaga pinensis; assembly: GCA_945878115.1. GTDB lineage: Bacteria > Bacteroidota > Bacteroidia > Chitinophagales > Chitinophagaceae > OLB11. The sequence continues at coordinate 7,097 of CAMDVD010000044.1, forward strand.
ATGCAAATGGATGTAATATCACAAGTTTGCTTAGTATCACGCAGCCAATTGCTGTGAGTATAAGTAATATATCCAATGCATCTCCTTCATGTGTGCCTGGGAATGATGGCAGTATTAGCGTGACAGGAAGTGGCGGCGTGCTTCCTTACCAATATTCGATTAGTCCATTATTTGTTTATGCATCAACGTCAGTATTTACTTCTTTAGGGACATCCACATACACAGTAAATATCAAAGATGCGAATGGTTGTACTGCAAGTGCAAGCCAGACTATCATAGCGCCAAATGCACCTATCATAACAAGTATTTCAAAGACAGATGTCAGTTGTGTGCCTGGGAATGATGGAACGATTCTTGCGAATGTTAGCAATGGAGCCTTGCCTTATCAATATGCCCTTGATCCACCTTCTTTGCTTGTGTTTCAATCGGCGAATGCCTTTAATAGTTTGCCTGTAGGCGCCTATACAATTGTAGTAAAAGACGCGGTGGGTTGCACAAATTCAAGTGCCGTTTCGATTCAACCTCATCTGCCACCTATCATTAGCAATGTGTCTAAAACAGACGCGTCGTGCAGTCCAGGTTGTGATGGCTCTATCACGGTCTCTGCTACTGGAAGTTCATTGCAATACAAAATCAATACAGGAGCTTTTCAACCTAGTGCAGTATTCAATGCCGTTTGTGCCAATGCTTACACAATCACTGTAAAGGATATGTATGGTTGCACAGCCACTGCTAGCGCAAACATAGCGACAGTAGGGTCATTAAATTTGAGTATTGCTGCTAGTCAACAAGTGTCGTGTAATGGAGGTGCGAATGGCTCACTTACCATCTTGGCTACAGGGGGCACAGGCACCGTATCGTATACCTTATTGCCAGGTGGTATAACGAACACGAGTGGTAGTTACTCTTCGCTTTCAGCAGGCACATTTACCATCACAGCGACCGATGCAAACGGCTGTTCGAAAAGCACCCTATCAGTGGTTACGCAACCGGCGTTATTAAGTTGGAATTCAAGTAGCAGCACAAATGTGAGTTGCTTTGGCGGAGCGAATGCGAGTATAACATTAACAACAGCCGGAGGAAGCGGTATCATTCATTATACCTTATTGCCAAGTGGTACATTAAATACAACGGGCATCTTTAGTGGATTAAATATCAATACATATACCATCAATGCCGTGGATGCAAATGGTTGTAGCATCTCGACAACTAGCACTATCACGCAGCCAACAGCGATGCTGATTACCTCTATTACATCGACCATTCCTTCGTGTAATCCCGGCAATGATGCAACGATGACGATACTCAATAGCGGAGGCTCGCCTGGGTATGCATATTCCATTGGTGCGGGTAGTCAATCGAGTCATATATTTCCTAATATAGGTGCAGGTACGTATACAGTTACAATTACAGATACGCATAATTGCACGATCTCTTCTATCCAATCGATTGTTACGCCGAATGCACCTATCATTAGCAATACTACCCATACGAATGTGTCGTGCAATACAGGAAACAATGGTAGTATAGCCGTGACAGCGGGTGCAGGAACAGGTGCGCTTACCTTTATAATGCAGCCTGGAGCAATCAGCAATGCCTCTGGAATTTTTCTTGGTTTGTCTTCAACGATTTATACAATATCGGTGACAGATGCTCTTGGGTGTGTAGTGAGTACGCAAGTCAATGTGACGCAACCAACACCGTTAAGCTTTGCGGCTCCTACAATAACGAATGTAAGTTGTAACGGTGGCAGTAATGCAGTTATCACAGCGGTGGCCACCGGAGGGACAGGAAGTATCAACTATGTGCTTCAGCCTGGTAATGTGAGCAGCACAACAGCTACGTTTACATCATTGTCTGCAGGCACATACACGGTGTTGGCGACCGACGCGAATGGATGTACAAACAATACGGTATTGATTGTAACTCAACCGACACCATTAGTTTGGGGACTTGCAAGCAGCAGCAATGTTAGTTGCAACGGTGGTTCCAATGGAGCAATCAACATCAATGCATTGGGTGGAAGTGGACTAATTAATTACACTTTATTTCCAAGCGCCATAACAACGACAACCGGCATATTCAGTGCATTGAATGCAGGTGCGTATACCATTCAAGCGACCGATGCGAATGGATGTACAATCTCGAGTTTGGTGAGTATTACACAGCCGGGTTCTTTAGTTATAGATTCCATCACGAATTCGGTGCCAACTTGTTTACCTGGAAGTTTGTCAGTTTTTACGAGTGGCGGTTCAGCTCCTTATTTATTTTCAATCAATGGGACTTCATTTGTATCGAATAATACATTTGCTAATTTACCTGCGGGTGTATATACCTTAACAGTCAAGGATGCAAATTCGTGCACCACCAACAGCACACATACGATGACGATTCCGAATGCACCATTTTTTACGAACCTAACAATCACCAATGCGACTTGCAATGGTAGTAATAATGGTAGTGTTAGCAATCTCACCGCGAATGGTGGCGGTGGCTCATTTGTCTTTTCGATTTTACCTTCTGGTTCATTTACGAATCTGTCACCGAATACGTATACAGTGATAGTGACCGATGCGAATAGTTGTTCTTCATCAACAACAGTCGCAATTACAGAGCCGACGGCTGTGTCCTTAGTGTCATTAACGCATACGAATATGTCCTGTCATAATATAACAGATGGTAGTATTCATATTGCCTGTACAGGTGGTACAGGTACATTACACTATACATTATTGCCACAGAATATCACTAATCTTACAGGTGTCTTTCTTGGGTTGAATAGCAATACATATACCTTAGTAGTAAAGGATGATTCGAATTGTGTATTCACTACCACATCCACGATTATCAATCCGGCAGCATTGATTTATACAAGTGTGTCTTCATCGCCAATTAGTTGCAATGGCAATACCAATGCCTCGATCGTGGTTATTACAAGTGGCGGCACAGGGTCATATAATTATGCAATTAGTCCTGCATTAAGTCCTTCGAATACGACCGGCATATTTACATCATTATCGGCTAATCAATATACTGTGACTGTGTATGATACCAATAATTGCAGTCGAGATACCATCGTTTCAATTACACAACCGCCACCGGTGATTGGCTCTTTTTTATTACAACAAAATGTGTCTTGTTTTGGCGGTAGCAATGGCGCGTTCACTGTTTTTCCGAATGCAGGGTGGGCGCCTTTTACCTACTATTTATTAGGCACTACCGTTTCGAATACAACGGGTGTGTTTAATAATATGCCAGCAGGAACTTATTCTGTGCAATTGGTTGATTCTGCTTTTTGTTCCACACTAATATCGCCTATTATTGTCAGCGAACCAACGCAGCTGATATGGGATTCAATCATCAATCCATTGATTCCGTGTCATGGTGATGTGTCTGATTTAGTGAGGGTGTTTGTGAGTGGCGGCATAGGTATAAAAACATGTACAGTATCGCCGCTTGGTCCACAAACGAATTCTACAGGACAATTTACAGGACTCACTTCGCAGGTCTATACCATCACGGCCAAAGACGCAAACAATTGCACGCTCACTACCATCGTGAATGTGACACAGAATCCTGAAATCAATTTCAATACCTTTGAGCTTCATCCTCCAACCTGTTATGCCGATCAAAATGGCAGTATACTCTCGACCGTTTCGGGCGGCACACCGCCATTAAATTATCAATTAAATACATTGCCTGTGAGCGCAGTATCAAACTTTACAAATCTTGGTGCTGGCTTTTATACTGTCACGGTGCAGGATGCACTTACATGTAAAAAAGATACGATTGTCCAGTTAATAGATCCTGATCAGGTGATGTTGGCAGACTTAACAGTGGGTTCTGTTATTTGTCCTGATTCAAGCGATGCAGAGATACATCTACTTGGTGCAGGTGGTACAGGTCATTTGACATATTGTCTATTGCCAGATTCGGTCAGTAATGTCACAGGAGATTTTTACTTATTGCCTACAGGTACCTATAGCCTTATCATAAAAGATTCCTTGGGTTGTTTTATCGACTCAACAGTATTTGTATCGCCTTCTCGCAATCCAATGAGCATCACGATGTCGAGTCATGATCTTGGATGTTTTGGAATTGGTACGGAAGGTTGGGCAGAAGCTGATGTTATTGGCGGGGCACATCCATATACGTATGTATGGAATACTACGCCGCCGCAAGTGGATATGCGCGCGACCGAACTTAGGTTTGGTTATTACATTGTGCAAGTGACAGATTTTAAAGGATGTTCTATTTGGGATACTGTATATATCAACCCGGGCACTTGTTGCGAAGAAGTGTTTTTGCCCAATGCCTTCTCTCCGAATGGCGATGGCGTGAATGATGTTTTTCGAGCTGTAACAAGCGCGGGTATTCAACTGATTCATTTTAGTATTTATAATCGATGGGGGCAACTTGTTTGGAAAACAAATGATTATACAAAAGGATGGGATGGCAATTTCAACGGAGAAAGTAGCACGAACAACAGCACAACCTATTACTATATGTTTAATTATAAATGCCTCACCGATGGAAATGCGTATATGAAGAAAGGTGATGTAATGGTAATTAAATAATGTATCCTAAACATAGTGACCGTTTCCTGATAACATCTAAATTAAAAAAGTAATGCTCTACGAAACGTCTTTCGTTTCGTAGTTTCATTCTGTTGCTTCCAGCAACTTTATCTAATTATTATTAGAAAAAACTTTGCGCTAGCGGCAACTGTATAAACCACTGCGCATAATTCACTTTTCACTTATCTTTTTTTACACTTATATTCGCACGCAAAAAAAAAACAGAATGGCGGAAAGAATATATATGAATGAACAAGGTAAATTGCAAGTTCCCAATCATCCTATTATTCCTTTTATTGAGGGCGATGGTATAGGGCCAGATATTTGGAAAGCAAGTGTACGCGTATTTGATGCGGCTATTGCCAAAGCTTATGGCGGCGAAAAAAAGATAGAATGGTTAGAAGTTTTAGCTGGCGAAAAAGCATTTAATGCCACAGGAAGTTGGATGCCAGAAGCCACTATGGATGCTTTTAAAGAATATGTATTGTCTATCAAAGGCCCGCTTACTACACCTGTCAGTGGTGGTATACGAAGTTTGAATGTTGCCTTGCGCCAAGAGTTAGATTTGTATGTGTGTTTACGACCAGTTCGTTATTTTGAAGGAGTGCCTTCTCCTATGTGGCATCCAGAAAAAGTGGATATGGTTATCTTTAGAGAAAATACAGAAGATATTTATGCTGGTATCGAATTCATGGAAGGCACGCCAGAAGCAAAAAAAGTTTTAGATTTTTTAGTGAATGACATGGGCGTGAAAAGTATTCGTTTTCCAGAAACTACTTCATTTGGTATAAAGCCAGTGAGTAAAGAAGGTAGTGAGCGCTTGATACGATCTGCTATTTTATATGCCATTGAACATAAATTGCCTTCGGTTTCTATTGTGCATAAAGGCAATATTATGAAATTTACGGAAGGTGCTTTTAAGCAGTGGGGTTATGCATTGGCTACAAGAGAATTTGGCGATAAAGTATATACTTGGAATCAATGGGAGGCAACTAAAAAAGAAAGTGGCGAAGCCGTTGCCAATGAAGAAATGAAAGTGGCAAGTATAGGCGGACGAGTGATTATCAAAGATGTGATTGCAGATAATTTTTTACAACAAGCTTTATTGGCTCCACAAGATTATAGTGTGATTGCAACTTTGAATTTGAATGGCGATTATATTAGTGATGCATTGGCTGCACAAGTTGGTGGTATTGGTATTGCGCCAGGTGCTAATATTAATTATCAAACAGGTCATGCTGTATTTGAAGCCACACATGGTACTGCACCACGATTTGCAAATACCAATTCCATGAACCCTTCTTCGGTTCTTTTGAGTGGTGTAATGATGTTGGAATATATGGGTTGGCTGGATGCAGCAGAATTAATTACCAATGCATTAGGTAAGGTCATTCGCAGTAAAAAGGTAACCATAGATTTTCATCAATTGATGGAAGGAGCTACTTTATTGAAAACGAGTGAATTTGGTGATGAAATAATTAAACAACTTTAACTCAAATTCCAAAGGGGAAATTCTAAATCCGAAATTCTAACTACTAACTACTCAATACTAACTACTCCAGGCATGCTAGATCAACAATCAGAAATACAGTTTTTGGATGGACCTCAAAGTAGGTGGAATGATTTTAAGGTAACGATTCGTACTGTTTTTGATTTTATAAAGGGCTATCGTGTGTTGCATTTTGCTGGTCCTTGTGTTGCGATATTTGGTTCAGCACGATTTGCAGAAGATCATCCTCACTATATTAAAGCTCGTCAAATTGGAGCAGAAATTGCGAAGCTGGGTTTTACGATTATGACTGGTGGCGGACCTGGTATTATGGAAGCAGCCAATAGAGGTGCAAAAGATGTTGGCGGTAGGAGTGTAGGTTGTAATATTGAATTGCCTTTTGAACAAGATCCTAATCCTTACTTGGACAAATGGGTGACGATTAAATATTTTTTTGTAAGGAAAACCTTGCTGATTAAATACGCTTATGCCTTTGTAGTAATGCCTGGTGGATTTGGTACTTTAGATGAATTATTTGAATCGTTAACTTTAATTCAAACGAAGAAAATAAAGAATTTTCCAATTGTCATTTTTGATAAGGCATTTCATCAAAACTTAGTGGAATACATTTTGGATATGAAAAATAGTGGTACTATTTCTCCTGAAGATTTAGATTTGATTTTAGTAACTGATGACGTAGAGGCGACCGTAAATCATATTAAAGGCGCAATATCAAAATTTGGTTTAGAATACCAAAGGAAATTTAAGCCGATGCGTTGGTTATTTGAAATGAAAAATGAGAATTAATAGATTCTACATTTTTCCGTCATGACAATATTATCTGGCGATACATAATTGGTTGAATTTGCTTCGCAATTAGAGATAGCCGTTTTCTTCTTGTCTTTAATTTTAAATTCAAATATAGTACTATCGGGTAATCCAGGCTGAATTCCACTATAAGAAACTACACATTGACAAATATATTCTCGAGTACATGAAGTTGCAAAAATGGAACAAGCGATAATAAAAATTGGCAGTAATTTCTTCATTGTGCGAAAATATAGTGTCAAATGTAATGAAACATTTTTTTTAGTCCTAATATATACAATAAATTTACAGAATTAATTTTAGAACATGGTTTTAGATCAACAGATTGAACATATAGATTTATTGGCGCAACAAGTGGTTGAAGGATTTATCATCGGCTTACATAAGAGCCCTTTTCATGGTTTTTCTGTTGAATTTGCGGAGCATAGATTATATAATATTGGAGATAATTTAAAACATATCGATTGGAAAGTTTTTGGACGAACAGATAAAATGTTCATTAAGAAATATGAAGAAGAAACAAATCTCCGTTGCCAGATTGTAATAGATACTTCCTCTTCCATGCTTTTTCCAGAAGATAAAACCAAAGCGAACAAATTGCAGTTTTCGTGTTTGGCAACAGCGGCTTTAATTAAAATATTAAAAAAGCAATTAGATGCGGTTGGTCTTTCTTTATTCGATCAATCCATCTATTTTCACTCACGATGTAAATCCAATACTGTGCACCACAAAATGTTGATGACAGAATTGGAAAGATTATTAAAATATGTACCGGAACAAAAATCTACAAATACTGCCAATGTCTTACATCAAATAGCGGAGAACATACACAAGCGTTCCTTGGTTATTATTTTCAGTGATATGTTGGATAGAATTTCGGATAGTGCAGAATTGTTTGACGCCTTGCAACATTTGAAATACAACAAACATGAAGTGATTTTATTTCAAGTACAGGATGGTAAATATGAAGTAGATTTTGATTTTGAAAATAGACCTTACGAATTTATTGATTTAGAAACTGGCGAAAAGTTGAGAATGAATTCAACGCAATTGAAGGAAACCTATATTGAAAAAATGGCTGAATACCGTAAAGAAATAGCTTTAAAATGCGGACAGTTTGGAATTGATATTGTGCATGCAGATATCAATCAAGGGTTTGACCATGTTTTACTTTCTTATTTAATAAAGCGAAATAAAATGGTTTAATTGCAAAATGTTGCAATAGCCATTCTGTAGAAATAATATTTGGGTATTTCTTGTTGTTTATTTTTTATTGAATTTTCAACTATATGTTTAGATTTGTACGGTTAATTTATTTTTTCACCTCAATTCATTTCACATGAAATATCTCAACATGTCAAAATTATTACTTCTACTTGTATTTTTATTTGGGCTTCAATTGTCTGGAACGGCACAAGTCATTTCTTTTAATACGCAAGTATTAGCACCCACCTATACAGGAAATAATGGGTCTTCTCAGATATCCTTTGTGATTGAAAATACAAACAGTTATCCTGCAGTACTTACATCGCTATCCAATTATTTTTCGGCATCAAATACAGGGACTTTTGTATTGTATGCAACATCAACGCCAGCCTCATTGTCAGGTTTTCAGGGCTTGCCGCCTGCTGCACCAAACTGGTCAGCGATTGCATCCGTATCAGGAGTTAGTGTTACGGCTGGCGTCCAGACTACCATTTTCCCTATCTTGTCTTATACCTTGAATCCAAATACGACTTATCGTTTTGTTATTGAAGCGAGTGCAGGTGCAACGATTACATATTCTGGAACAGGAGCAGCATTATCACCGAATACGTTTAATAATACCGGAATTAATGTGGATTGCGGTGATTTTACCATCGCTGGACAACCTGTTGGTTATGGAGGAGGAGCTACTTTTGTTCCTCGTTACTTTAACGGTACAATCACTCTAAATTTATTAAGTACCCCTTGTTCAGGAGCAGTTGCTGCTGGCACTGCGGTGGCAGTTCCAACGAATCCTTGTCCGGGCATTCCAATTACGTTAAGCTTAACTGGTAGTTCTAGTGGAAGTGGCTTGACTTATAGTTGGCAAAGAAGATTGTTACCTGGTGGAGCTTGGGCAAACATTAATTTATTCACTTCCACAGCAAGTTATACGCCACCTGTAAATAATAATAGTTATGAGTATCGTTGTTTGGTGACCTGTGTGAATAATGGCTCAACACAATTTTCAGTTGCTTCTGCTTCTGTTACAGTGCAACCATATACAGCAAATTCGCCCTGTTATTGTACGCCAACAAATACGGGAGGAGCCTGTATAACCAATGTTATTTTTGGTACATTGAATAATATAACGGTAGGATGTACCGGAACCAATAATTACAATTTGTATACGACGCCCATACCAAGTATTACCGTAGGTTTGGCAACACCATTGACGGTCACTACTAATGCAAACGCTATCACTTCCGTATGGATAGATTATAACCACAATACCATTTTCGAAACTACAGAGTGGACACAGGTGTATACCAATGCAACGACTGGCCTTGTAAATATTACAGTTCCAGGAACCGCGTTAACAGGTACAACCAGAATGCGTGTTCGAAGCAGATTACCTGGTAATGCGAATGGCGCACCTGATGCATGTATTGCCATGTCATCTGGAGAAACAGAAGATTATTTTATCAGTATCATTCCTTCTGGGCCTTATGATCCAACGGTGAGTTCTATGGGAGCCCCTGTAGGTGTAAATTGTCTCGGTGCAACAGAAAGCCTAACGGCATCGATTTGCAATTATGGGAACTCCACCATTTTTTTATCCGTGCATCCCGTATATGTCACCTTTGCAGTAACTGGTCCATTAGGGGTTACGTATTATTATGACACATTAAATACAGGTACACTCAATGCATTTGGTGCTGCTTGTCAATCGGTAAATGTTTCCCCTGTAAATATGTTTGCTGGTGGAACGTATTCTATTAATGCTTTTGTTTCTTGTCCTACACTTTCGAATTCATTTGCGGGCAATGATTCCTTGAGTGCACCAATTGTACTTACAAATTATCGACCCAACGCAGGACCTGATTATCATTTATGTCAATACTCCAGTGTGCCATTTGGTGCAGGTTTGGGCGTAAATGGTTGTTCGGTGCCGCTACAAGATTCAGTTACGATTACTTTCACTGTTACACCTACACCAGATAATGTCGGTGCTACTACTACTGGAACTTCACTTGTTGGTGCCAATTGTCAAAATGCTTTTGCAGGTGATTACGGTAATGCGATAATGCCTACCTTACCACCTGGTGCATATTTTACGCAGAATGCAAAATTATCGGTGACCAATTTAAGTTCACCATTTATGACAGAATGTAGATTCACTTTATATGGTGCATCTGCAGCATCTGCAACTTATGCTCCTTGTCCAACAGGATATAATACTGGAGCAGGTGATCCTCTAGTTGGTGGTCAATCTGTAGGTACTGCTTCTAACTTTACAAACAATAGAGACATACTTTGCACTCCACAAGCCACTTCACCATTAAGTGCTTTATTTGGTGGGATTCCTCCTGGCGGTACTATTCATTTAGGCTATTTTGAAACCTGGAATGATAATTTGAGTACTTCTGATATTACGCCTAATGCTGGTGGGACAACAGTGGCTACGTTAAAAATATATTACAATTATATTCCACCTTCTTTTGCATGGTTCAATTTCCCAACAGGCGGTACTAGTTTATATTCCTTGTCTCCATTCAATCCATTAGCCGTTCCGAATGCGGTGGTCAATAATTCCAATACACCAGGTAATTATACTTTTTATGCAGCTTGTTTAGGTTTGACAGATTGTAGAATTCCTGTACATATGATTATAGATACAACACCTGTAACCATTCAAGATACACTTGCGTATTGTGAGGCATCTCCATCTTCTAATTATGCCATATTTGATTTGACAACCATGAATAATTATGTAGATGGTGGTATACTCGGAGATAGTGTGATTTATTATTTTGATGATATCTTGGTTTCTCCAGTTACCTATCCAACTATGGATACTTCTAGTACTAATTTCGTTTATTCTAAAGTATTTTATCCAGTAACTGGATGTTTTTCTAGTGATAGTTTATTGTTGCAAGTTAATCCTCGTCCTGAGTTTCCAAGTTCACCAGTTAGTGGCTTTGCATGTGCGCCAAGTTGTATTGACGTTTCTTCCTTGATCAATCCATTTAGTACGGTACCGCCGGGAACAGACACACTTTTTTATTCTAATCCTGCTTGTACAACTTTATTTCCTAACCCACATTGTATACCATCTGCAAGTACGGTATATATGGTTTTTGTAACCAACAGTGCACCTGCTTGTAGTGATACTGCAGTTGCAAATATTAATGTGATTGCATCTACGAATCAAATTGCGAATCAAGATCCATTGAACTATTCCATTTTTGGATCAGTGGGTTGTAATGTAGTTTCCATCACTGATGGCGCATCGGATACTTTGCGTACCTCTACAGATTGTAAACGAGTAGCCGCAATTACAGATTATGTAAATGGAAATGCATTGGGTAGCACGAGTGTTTGTGAAGATATAGATCCAGGCGTACCTATTTATAATTTACAACCATATGTGAATAGATCCTATGAAATTACCCCGACGGTGAATGATAGCGCCTATATTTGCTTATACTATTTGGATGATGATTTTGAACAATACAATAGTCAAGCAAGTATCAGTGGTTATCCTTATTTGCCAACTGCTTTGAATCCTGTAACCAGTACATTGGCCATTACACAAGTAGATAATGGACCTATTGGAACACTAGGCAGTACAGCAACAGCGATTCCAAATTCAGCCATTAACATTTCTTACGATCCATCTACAACCGTGTGGACAGTATGTTTTCATGTAGATAGTTTTTCTTATTTTTATTGTCATACCCAAAATCCATTCAATTTCCCATTGCCAGTTGATTTAACTTTTTCTGCCAAAAGAGAAGCAGCGGTTTCGCATGTAAATTGGACAACCATGACTGAAAAAAACAATAGTCATTTTGTGGTAGAACGCAGTCAAGATGGTAAAACATTCCATGCAATATCTGCACCTATTTTAAGTAAAGCAACGAATGGTAATAGCCAAGTAAATATCAACTATGATTATGTAGATGCAACACCAAACAATGGTCATAATTATTATCGCTTACAACAAAATGATCTAGATCATCACCAAAGCTATAGTAAAATAGTAGATGTCTATTTTGGTAATGAAACGATGGTAACCTTATATCCAAATCCAGTTAACACTGAATTGAATATAGATATCAATACACCAAAAGCAACTACTGCAGATGTGAAAATTATAGATGCTATTGGCCGTACCGTAAGAACAGTTTCTATTCAATTAATTGCAGGCGATAATCATAGTGTTGTAAACATGGAAGGCTTGACAGACGGCGTTTACATGGTGCATATCAGTAACAAGAAAGGATTGGATTATACGCAAGCGATTACTAAGAAGTAGTGTAGTTAGTATTGAGAGGGAAAGTAGATAGTAGAGAGTAGAAAGTCGAAAGTAAAAAGTAGAAAGAAGAGCGTAAATGAAATCAGTATGTCAAGCCCTGAAAGGACGATATATTAATAGCGAGGTGGCGTAGCCACTCGGACAAAGTAAATTTTAGATTTGAGTATTGAGTAGTTAGTATTGAGAGGGGCTTATAAAGTAAAAAGTAGAAAGTAAAAAGTAGTTGACTTCGAGTTTAGAAGATTCATTACTTTTTAAGAACGACTGGACATCAACATGTCGAAAAGCCTTGCTAATTGGAGCCATTATTTTTAATGAACTTTAGAGCAAGGCTGCTAAAAGCAACAGAATAAACTACGAAACGAAAGACGTTTCGTAGAACAATATTTTTTTTAATTTACATGCATCGAAGAAGCGGTTAGACAAGAGTTCTAGCTATTTTTATTATGCTATTTATAGTAATTATTTTTTTAATAAATGATTAATTCTACAAGAGTGGCTCAATTTTAAAATGTAAAGTGTAAATTCGCTACGAACTAATTGATATTTAGCCAATGATTAATTGTATTATTATTGATGATGATGCTGTTTCCATATCTGTCATCACTCACTTTATTTCTAATACAGAGGGTTTTAATTTAGTGGAATCCTTTCGGGATCCAATCAGCGCTGCTAATTATCTTAGGAAAAATGTTGGTGGAATCGATTTGATTTTTTTAGATGTTGAAATGCCAGAAATGACTGGTATCGAGTTGCTAGAATCGTTTAATGAATTACCACCTGTTATTCTAATCACCTCAAAAGAAAAATATGCTGTAAAGGCATTTGAGCATAAGGTTGCACATTATCTTGTGAAGCCAGTTGAATATGGAAAATTTTTAAAAGCTATCCAACAGGTTTATAAATTAATCGAGTCGTCCAAGACTAAAAGCCTTGATTATATATTTATTAAAGATAATGGAGTGATGTATAAAGTACTTCAAGATGACATTCTATATTGCGAAGCTAGTGGTGATTATGTTAAAATTTATCTCAAATACCGTAGTTATGTTTTAATTTCAACAATGAAAAATATTGAAGAGAATTTGAAAAATAATATAAATTTTGTTCGCATTCATCGGTCTTACATTGCCAATGTAAAATTTATTGACAATTTTGGTCTTACTGTTTTTTTGTCAAATGGAAAGTCATTGCCTTTGGGAAATAAGTATCGAGCTAACTTACAAGCCAGACTGATTATTTTCTAATTCAATTTTAACGACTCTAAATAGGTTTTTATCGGCTTCATTTGTAAATTAAACCTAATTCTTATTTTAATTAATTCTTCATTAATTATTTTGATCTCAATAGAAAATGAAATTTTTATCATTAGTGATTAGTGACCAATTGGCAAATAGAAAAATACTGAATCATATTTTGGTAAGCCATTGTACTTTAATTAATAAAAGTTCAATTGATGAAGCAATTGATTGGTTAAGTAAAAATGAATCTCCAGATGTTATTCTGTTGGATGTAATAGTGCCTACAATAAATAAACTTGATTTTTTATATTCATTGCATTCACTCAAAGAAAAAAAACCATATGTGATTGTCTTTTCTGACACCGAAAATTACATAGATAAAATTAATTTTTCTAATATGGGCGCAGAGGGTTATTTATTGAAGCCCATTATTCCAGAAGAACTTATAACTCAAATTTTCAAATCTTCAATACTTTAAAATTCTATTTCAGACTATGTACAAAATAATTAAAATAATATTTAATCTTACAATTTCTTTTATAGTTATCCTTTCTATTTTTCCTATATTGCTTTTCATAGCAATCGCCATTAAAATAGAGTCGAGAGGTCCTGTATTAAATCGAACGAAGCGAATTGGTTCAAATAACAAGGATTTTTATTTATTGAAATTCAGAACCGTGTATGTTAACTCAGATGAAAAAACGGATTTAATGAAATCGCTGAATCAGTTCACAAAAAATAAATACAATGATGAGGAATTAGCGGAATGCCAATTTTGTATAATACTAAATCGCCCTTGTTCTGCTGTATTGGTAAATGATGAGGAAGAGATTTGTGAATTATTGCATCTTATGATAAAATCAAATATAGGATCTGTTTCATTTTTGAAAGACAATGATACACCGAGAGTGACTCGTGTTGGTAAATTATTAAGAAAAACAAGTTTTGATGAATTACCACAACTTTATAATGTGATTAAAGGCCAAATGCCATTGATTGGTACAAGACCCTTACCAGCATTCGACAGGCATACAATTATTAACTTTCTTAATAAACAAATACAGACTAAGAAACAAAACCTTTTGCTTCAAATGAAGTCATTGAATTGTGCTTGTGTTAATTTACAAAGATTAGAAAAAGATTTTAAACAAGATGGAGCAAAATCTAATTTTGAGTTATCTTGTGCAACGGCATTATTTGGGAAGCTAAAAAACGAAATAGTTTGTATATTGAATGAGCTCAAAAATTATCACATGCACTTGGAGAACTTTTGTCGAAATTCAATTGATTAAGAATGTAAAAATAAAGTTCAGGTTTTGTATATTATTTTAACTTAAACACATCATTGTATATAGTTTCTGTAAGCAAATCAAACTCCATTCTATGAAAACAAAGAATCATTTTGATTTTGCATATCCGTTTGTTTACCCATATGTTTTGGCAATAGCTAAAGTCAGTCTATCAAAGAGTCTGTTCCCAAAATATCTCCTATTGAGCTTGTAGCAAAACTCACTCAGGTAATTTTGTAGATACTGTCCTTTAATTTTGTGATAAATACCAAGTAAGGTTCTCTTTGCATTGCTGATTGCAATATGAACCCACTTGAGTGTGGTTGCTGTTGTTTCCTTTGTAGACTTTTCACTCATGTTGCCCTTCAACATAATCAGCGATATCGAAATAGCTAGTACTTTGGTCAGAGAACACAATACTTTTCATATTTATGGTCTCTTACACAACTTCATTGATTTCTTCTGCCTTGTGAGATTCTAATACTTTCATTTTGAAGTACCTGCAATGGTTGCTGTTTTTGCCGGTCTCCATATTTTCCAAAGGTGTAGATTCTGCCATGACCGCTACGTTTTGAACAGCGGTACTTCCACGCCCCGCTTTGGTTTTGCTCTTTTCTATCTGAGTGGATTCTATGGTAAAATAACCTTCGTCAAATTCTACCATATCCTTCAAATCATACATCGCATCACGCTTTCCCATTCCTGTTCGAATCTTATGCATCAAAGTCCATACAGGTTCATAACGTTTTTGTTTTAATTGACGTTGAAGTTCTTTAGCTGATATGTCTTTTTTAGTAAAACTCATAAAAGCCATTGCAATGTACCATTTATGCAAACTGAGTTTTGAATTTTTCATCATAGTTCCACTTCGCAATGTAGTGCGAAATGAGCATGATTTACATTGCCACTGTTTCTTACCTTTTAGCCAAAAATGAGTAGAACCGTTACATTACTTACAAATAACGCCTTCTTTTTCTCGTTGTAATTTGAAATGCTCCTCACAACTTTGTGAATCAGGAAATTCTTGAATGAATTCTAGTATTGTCATACATTTAGTTTTTGAATGACAAAATTATAGCACTACTACACACCCAGTTTAAGTAGTGGTAAAGTAACGGATATGCAACTTGTTTTACCTCTTTATCGCTATGCCAAAAAATATTATGATGACTATTCTACAATTGCGATTCAAGAATGCACGTGCCATTTGTAAAGGCGTGATTTCAGTCATATTTAAAAAAAAGAACCCCTGAATTCTTAGGTTAGACAGTCACAAAAATCGTTTAGTCGATTAAACAATTTAAGCAGCCTTTCAGCATCTTTATTTGCATTGAAATATAACTCTTGATGCTTCATCTATTTTTTCTTATTGTAATTACACTGCTATTCATCAATGCAATGTATTTGTTTATTTTCTCTGTAGCAGGACAGTTAAAAAAGCCTATCAACATACAAATGTGCAATCCAAAATCTTCCTATCTCATTTTGATTCCGGCATATAAGGAAGACTTTGTTATTTTAGAATCCGTTCAATCCCTTTTGAACATAAACTATCCAGCATATTTGTTCAAAATAGTTGTTCTTGCCGATTCGTTTGAATTGGAAACGCTTACACAACTTAGAAAGTTACATGTTGAAGTCGTTGAAATTCCAGAAGATAAGCAACGCAATAAATCAAAATCTATTCGTTACTATTTAGACAACTATATCAACGAAATGGATGTTTGTCTTTTGCTTGACGCAGACAATTGTGTAGATCCGTAATCCTGTTACAAGCAAATGCCTATGCGCAAAATGGCGTACAAATTTTGCAGGCTAAACGAGTGGCAAAAAATGCAAATAATTCTATGTCCCGTTTAGATGGATTAAGTGAAATAATAAACAATCATATTTTTAGAAAAGGGCAAAGAGTAATGGGGCTATCCGCGAGTTTAATAGGCTCGGGCATATTTATCGATCTGTCCATTTTTCGTAAAGTGATGAATCAAATGAATGTTTTTTCAGGCTTTGATAAAGAAATGGAAATTCGAATTTTAAGAGAAAAGTTAATTATTGAATATGCAGAAGATATTTTGATTTATGATGAAAAAGTGGAAGACAACGAAGTGTTTGTAAATCAACGAAGACGATGGACATACGCACAATTTTATTTTTTTAAAAAAGTATGCATTGGAAGCATTTTATCAATTAGTAGTGCATAGAAATATTGATTTTTCGAATAAAGTGTTTCAATATATTTTACTACCACGTATTATCACTATTGGGCTTTCTGGGTTGTTATTGCCTTTAGTATTTTTCTTGCCTACTACGTTTATTGTTGCCATTCTTACTTTGTTTGCACTGTTATTTTCCAGTTTATTCCTTGCGGTTAGAGGCAATTTGAAAAGGCAAGAAGCATATAAACTTATTCGTCAGTTGACCTTAACTTTTATCTTCATGTTGAAGGCTATGTTGACTTCATCTAGCGCATCAAAAAAATTTATTCACACACCGCACAAAATAAAAATTTAATATGAGAATTGGAATTGAAGCACAACGTATTTTTCGCACCAAGAAACATGGAATGGATATCGTTGCATTGGAATTAATCAAAGCGATACAAAAATGTGATCTTGTAAATGAGTACTTCATCTTTGTTCGAAAAGGTGAGGATATGAGTTGTTTAGAAGAGACATCAAATGTCAAAATAGTTATAGTACCTGGAATTACTTATACAGATTGGGAGCAAATATTTCTACCTATTTATGCTAGGAAATGTAAAATCGATATTTTGCATAGTACCTCCAATACTGCCCCGATAATGTATGCTGGAAAAACAGTGATTACCTTGCACGACGTCATTTTTCTTGAGCCAAATCAAATGGCATCTACGGCTAGTTTTTATCAAAATTTAGGGAAAGTATATCGAAAATATATTGTACCAAAAGTCATCCGTAAAGCAAACCATGTTATCACCGTTTCCAATTTTGAACGAGAAAGAATACACAGTTTGATGTCCATCGATTTAAAAAAAATAAGTGTTGTCTATAATTCTTTTGGTAATCATTTTAGCGATATTGTCCATGAAGGTAAAGCGAAGGAAATCAAGACGAAATATAAACTACCTAAGGAGTATATTTTTTATATAGGCAATACAGATCCTAAAAAAAATATTGTAACCACCATGCGGGCCTATTTGAAATATTGCATGATGGTGGCAGAACCTTTGCCATTAGTTATTGCCGATATAAGCGAGTCATTTCTTGATGCCGTTCTGAAGGAATCCAATACCAAATCCTTAAGAAATAAAATACAGTTAACTGGATACATTGATAATGCGGATCTTCCTTCCATTTATGCAAGTGCAACATTGTTTCTTTATCTTTCCCTTCGTGAAAGCTTTGGGATTCCTCTTTTGGAGTCGATGGCAAGTGGCACACCGGTTATTTCAAGCTACAATAGTGCTCTACCAGAAATTGCTGGCGATGCCGCTGTTTATGTGAATCCTACGGATGAAAAAAATATAGGACAAGCAATGGCAAATATCTTAGGCGATTCGGCATTGGTTGCACGTTTGAAACAAAAAGGATTTGAACGGGTACTCCATTTTGATTGGTCTTTTTCTGCAAGCAAATTAATTTCTTTATACACTTCCATATAATAAGCATGATACAATATATCCAACTAGTAAAAGCAGAATACTATCGCTATCCTTCTACTGAATCGAATCCTAAAATATTGGAAATTGTCAAATTTCTGTTGGCTGTGCTGCGTAAAGGAATTTCCTTATTCCTCAGCTTATTCTATTTACGTAATGCCACTACCGGAAATCAAGTATACTGCAATGGGAAGCCATCCTTACAAATATCTGGTATACTGAAAATCGGTAACCGAACAAGTTTATGGTCGACCATTCAACAAACGCGTTCATCGGTGTTCAAAAATGCATCCATGATTATTGGGAATCATACTTTTATCAATGGAGCAAGAATTGCTGCAAAGCATCATATTGAAATTGGTGATCATGTACATATTGCGCCAGAAGTTATTATCATGGAAAGTGATTTTCATGATACATCTAATCATCAAATGGACGTGGATTGTGCTAAGGTTGTGATTGGTAATCATGTTTGGATTGCCACACGTGCCATGATTTTAAAAGGCGTTACGATTGGCGAAGGCGCTGTAGTGGCTGGTGGTTCAGTGGTTACAAAGAATGTAGAACCTTATACACTCGTGTCTGGAACACCAGCTAAATTTATTAAATATTTAAACAAATAAAATCAAATGGAAGTAATTTTCTTTCTATTAGCTCCATTCTATTTATTTATGGAGGCTATGGTTTACTTTTATTCTTCGTCAACAAAATTCCTTTTTTCAAAAGAAAAGTGCAAATGGTGGATGGGGAATTGCCAAGTATTGCCTTGGTGATTGCTGCGTATAATGAAGCAGACATTCTCATCGACAAAATTAGAAACACCTTGTCTCTGCAATATCCTTCAGATAAGCTACATGTTTATTTAGTTACTGATGGAAGCAATGATCATTCGAATCAAATTGTAGAAAAATTTCCGAACATCAAATAATTTTGGGAACAAGAAAGAAAAGGAAAAACCGCAGCAATTAATCGGGTGATGCAGTATGTTACAGAATCGATTACAGTATTCACAGATGCGAATGTGATGCTGAACCATGAAGCCTTACATGAAATTGCTAAACATTACAACGACGAAAATGTAGGTGGTGTTTCTGGCGAAAAAAGAGTACAATCTGGACCTACTAATTCTGCTTCAACTACTGAAGGATTATATTGGAAATATGAATCATTTATTAAAAACCAAGAGGCACAGTTTGCAGGTTTAGTAGGTGCAGCTGGTGAATTGTTTTCTATCCGAACTTCTTTGTTTAGAGAATTGCCAACAGATACTTTATTGGATGATTTTATGATATCCATGCAATTGGTGCGTGAAGGGTATAGGGTAGACTATGAGCCAAATGCTTATGCAAGCGAATTACCTTCGTTGAATATAAAAGAGTATAAAAGAAAAGTGAGAATCGCTGTTGGTGGTATTCAATCTGTATTGCGACTTAAAGATTTTCTCAATCCAATGAAATATGGTTTTTTTAGTTTTCAATATTTCTTCCATCGTGTATCAAGATGGCTATTTATGCCAATATTAATGGTGCTTGCATTAGGTAGTAATATAATTTTGTGTCATACCTCCTTACTTTATGCCAGCTTATTTTTCTTGCAAGTTGCATTTTATTTACTTGGTATTGTAGGTTGGATCATGGAGAGAGCGCATGTTCGTAGTAAGCTCTTTTATATACCTTATTATTTTAATTTTATGCATATCTGTATTGTTGCTGGATGGATAAGATATCTTCGTGGGAATCAATCTACCGCATGGGAAAAGTCGTCTCGTGCAGTTCAAATTTAGATAGGCTTGATATTTCTCTAAACAATTGTAGGACTAGCAATTTCATTATCTATATTTGTCTTCTATTCTGGTCCAAATCCTTTAATAATCAAGATGAGTTGTAATAACCATAATTAATCATTCTAATTTTAAATAAACAAAATGTACGGTATAATAAATAGGGCAATTGAAGATTTAGTCAAAGAAAATTTTGGAGAGGAAAAATGGTTGGTCATTAAAGAACTTAGTGGCATTGATGTTGATTTTTTTATCAGCCATGAACCCTATGATGATGCTATCACTTATCAATTGGCTGGTGCTATTTCGGCAGAAATGGACATGCATATAGATGCAGTACTGGGATTATTAGGGGAATGGTGGGTATTGCGCACCGGTATGGAAAAATATGGTGGATTGATGAAAGCCGGCGGAAGTAATTTGAAAGAATTTTTAATTAACTTGCCTTCCTTTCATAGCCGTGTAATGCTTATGTATCCTAAACTTAGCCCGCCTGAATTTCAAGTTAGTCATGTTGAAGAGAACGGCTTATATTTACACTATCATTCACAACGAATTGGCTTGAAGGCATTTGTAGGGGGCTTGTTATCAGGCCTTGGCAAACTATATAGTTCCCCAATCTCCTTTCATTTAATTCAATCAAGAGACGAGGGAGCCACGCATGAGATTTTTAAAGTAAACTGGTAAAATGAATACGCAGAAAATAATAATCGATTTGCCTTTTTTACATAGATTGTTTCCATTTCATCTACTTATTGATCGGCAATTGAAGATTAGATCCTCTGGCAAATCTTTACAAGTAATTCGAGAAATTGAATTTGGAGCCGACTTCTTTTCTTTATTTACCATTAGTCGACCTCGATTGCTTGACTTGCAAAGTGTAGATTTAGCTTCCTTGAAAGGGCAGTTAGTCATCCTAGAATTTTTAAGTACGCAAGAAAAAAAATATACCCTAAGGGGACAAATAGATTATTTAGAGAAAGAAGCATCTTTCCTATTTACTGGTTCGCCTTGGTTTTCATCTATGGATGAACTTATAGCCTCCAATTTAACACTACATAATTTTGCATTGCATGATCCAATGATTGATTTATTGCATGTATTGAAAACGCAAGATATTACCATGGATGATGTGCAGATGTTATTGCGAAAAGTAAATAAACATAATGATATATTAATCGAATCTGAGTTAAAATACAGATCTATTGTAGAGAAGGCGACAGATATTATTTATACCATAAATGCAGATGGTTTTTTTACGTATGTAAATGAAGTTACCGAACGGATGACAGCGTATTCTCAAACAGAGTTGCTTACTATGCGTTATGTAGATTTGATTCGGCCAGATTATAGAAAAAAAGCTGTAGCATTTTATTTAAAACAAATTCGTAAAAAAATTCAATCAACCTATTTTGAGCTTCCTTTGATTACTAAATCTGGTAAGGGAATATGGATTGAACAAAGTGTTCAAATCTCGCAATCCAATAAGGATAAAATTGAACTTACGGCACTCGCAATTGATATCAGTAGTCGGAAACATAACGAAATGAGCTTGAAAATTCAAGAAGAAAAGTATAGGAATATTATTACAAATATGAATTTGGGTTTACTCGAAGTGGATTTGGATCATAATATTCAAACGACAAATGAAATCTTCTGTAAATTATCAGGATTCAGTCAGCAAGAATTAATTGGAAAAAGAGCAATAGATCTTTTGCTTGATCAAGAGAGCAAAGATTTTTTAGCCAACAAACAGAATCAACGGGAACATGGCAAATCGGATATGTATTCGATTCCAATCAGAAATAAAAATGGAGAGAAGCGCTGGTGGCTTATTAGCGGCGCTCCGCAATTCAATGATAATGGTGAAATTGTTGGTTCAATTGGAGTTCATCTGGATATTACAGATCAAAAAAAATTAGAAGAAGAACTTGTGCAAGCAAAAATCAAAGCGGAAGATTCATCCAAAGCGAAAGAGTTTTTTCTTGCTACCATGAGCCATGAAATACGAACGCCATTGAATGCGATTGTAGGTTTATCTGATTTAATGCAAATGGATAAAAATGCCATTAGCGAAGACAACATTAAAATCCTAAATTTTTCTTCTAAAAACCTACATGCGCTCATTACAGGAATACTTGATTTAACTAAAATAGATGCAGGTAAAATTGAATTGATAAAAAATAATTTTAATCTACATGCATTATTGGAAAGTGTCCGGTTATCATTCAAGGCCTCATGTGATGATAAGAATATTGACTTACGTTTAGAAATGAGTGATAAAATTCCTAAGATCTTAATTGGTGATGAACTTAGGCTTTCTCAAATTTTGAATAATTTAATTAGTAATGCTATCAAGTTCACATCAAAAGGATTTGTAAAAATAAGGGTTGAATGTCCAATGCAAGAAAAGGATACCGCTCGAATATTATTTACCATTTCAGACAGCGGCATTGGTATCAGAAAGAAGAATTTAAAAACAATCTTTAGAGCCTTTGAACAAGCCGATAGAAATATTGTTCGCCAATTTGGAGGAACAGGACTCGGCTTAAGTATTACACAGAAACTTATTCATTTGCATGGAAGTGAAATTTATGTGACGAGTAAATTAAACAAAGGAAGTGTATTTACATTTCATATTGATTATCCCATCTTCATGCACAATGAGGAAATGGGTAATGTTAAACCGGTAGTTAATTTTCTTCATGGTGATTCATTGATTGGGAAAAGAATATTGCTTGTTGAAGATAATCAAGTAAATCATTTAATTGCTGTTTCTTATTTGAATCACTGGAACATCATAACAGATATTGCAAATAATGGTAAAGAGGCCATCGAAAAGTTAGAAATGCATTCGTATGATTTGGTGCTTCTAGACATCTTTATGCCAGTGATGGATGGGTTTGAAACTACAAAAAAAATTCGGCACAACCCTGCTTGGAAAACCTTACCTATCATAGCACTAACCGCATCTGCTGAAGTAAATTTAATCGATAAAATAATTAGGTTAGGCGCTAATTTATGTCTTACAAAACCACTGGATTCAAAGGAACTTTTTCAAGCACTGTGTAGTTTTTTTGTTCAAGAACAGACGAAAGAATTGCCTTCAACCAATAGTAAGAAAATCAATACGAGTAAAGTTAAAATGCCTTCATTAAGTCTACAAAAAATTGAAGATGCATCCTTGGGGTCTTTAAAATTTTTACAAGAAATGATTGCCCTTTTGTTACTTGAAATTCCACAAACAATACAAGAAGCGGAAGATCAATTGAGACATAAAAATTTCTTAAGTTTTTCTGCAACCATTCATAAGCTTAAGAATAATTTACTCATGTTAAGTATGGATTATCTAAGAGAAGATTTAAATTTTTTAGAAGAACATGCCAAAGTAACAAATGTTAGTACCAAACTGCGACCAGTGTTTAAGCGTTTAAAAGAATGTTGGGAAGTGTCTGCATTGGAATTGAAAGGTATGCAGACACTCTAATTTATCTTTTATTTTCTATTTACTTAGTATACAGTTTTGTAGCAACACGATATCCAGTTAAGTTTTTGTACCAATCTGGAAATGCACTTCCGCTGCTTTGTGCTCATTGAACAAATTTTAAGTAACCTGTATGAATAGCATTCTTCTCAACAAGTTGCAAATAATTTTCAGGAAGGTCTATTGCATATGGCAAATTGTTTTTGGTTTTATAATATCTATTTAGACTAGGATTGGTATTATCTTGTAGCGTTCCAAAAAGAGCGTTATTGGCTAAAGATGTTGGTGCGTAACCAGCTAAATGTACTTCTTTGCCACGGGTACCATTGATGATCATAAATGGATTGAATGGCGCTGTTCCTAATTGTGCAGCGGATAAAGGCGAAGCGAAAACGACATTCAAGGAAACAGTATCTGGTATGGTATAATTCTTAGTCAATTCTGTATTCAATGTATTTCCTGCAGCACGTTTGGCAACTTTATAATCATTGTCAAAAGCAATGATGGTGGCTAAACTTTGATTCGATTCTGTTCCATTGCTGGAACGAGAAATATAATTATCGAAAATTTGACTACCACTCACACTGCTAATAGAAGAAGGTAAAGAATTAAGTTGAAAACCAAAGCCATGGCTATAATGCGCACCGATTGCATTTATCGCAAATCTGCATTTCATTTCTTTTACTTTGTTTTGTGCATTCGACCATGTCTCGTATTGATATGCTACTACAAGATCATTAAAATCATAATCGCCTTTGCCTGGCCAAAGGTCTTCAAATGAAAGTGTACCATATTGTTGAGCGGATGGGTAAGTGTTCTTATAAGCCAAACTACTATTGTTTGGGAAAGCATCAAAAGCATCAGAAACACCATCTCCATCGCTGTCAGCGCCATTGTCTACAGAGGCTACATTGTTGATAGAAATTCCAGTTACAGGATTAGCCTTCGCATAAAAGACTAAATCATTAAAATCGTTGTCGCAACTTGCTTGATCTCGTTTTATATCTTCGAAGCAGATATAACATTGTTGATTTGTATTGTCATACAATAAAATGCTTTGCTGTTTCAATGCTGGATTAGTTTGGCTGTTTAGATTTTTATCAGAAAATAATCTAAAATATCCATCCCCAACTGCAGTTCCATTCCATCCATTGGAAATGCAAACAAATCCAATGCTGGTTCCTGGTTGAAAGGTACCTATGCTCACTCGATTTCCACTATGCAAACCGCCACCACTATTATAAAAAGAGGCATTTGGAAATACAAGATAAACGGAATCAATTTGGCTTGTGGAAGTAGGTGGATTATTAGTCGGGTATTTATAATAACCAAGGCTGTTTGTGTATCCAGCTCCTTCATGCACAAAGGTCAGCCATACCTCAGATGTTTGAATAATTTCTATATCTGTTTTATAACCTTGTGTTAAGTAATTAGGATGGTAAATCGGTACAGGCTGACGTTCAGGAACTGAATTATTGATATAGCTTAGCATTTGTGCAGTAACAGAACCATTGGTTGTTAAATTGGATGGAACGCCTAAACTATTATACGACGAAAGATATCGGTAGGGTAAAATAGATCTAGTTTTTGAGGCGCTTGATGCATGATTGAGCATTAATGGGCTCACCCAAGATTGGAAATTGTTATTGTTACTTATGCGCGCACCAGTAATATTCATGTTGACAATTGTTCCAGTTAATGGAACGAGAATATTATCTGGTACACCTACATAATTTGGACTTATAACTACTTCATTGATATAAGAAGCAACATTAAATGTTCCTTCTGCAAGTCCATTTTGGTCTGTCATGATGACGAATAGTTCAACCAAACTATCATTTTCAATCTGGTTTATTTTTACTGGAATTCCAGCAATTGGATTGCCATCTGGGGCATTTAATTGAATCGCGAACTCCATGGTATTGGAAGTTCGATAATTAAAATTTCCTGGAATTGTATCGTCGTCCGACAAATCATAATGATTAGAAATGGGTTGGGATACATTTGATTTTTTACAAGAACTAATTAAGATTCCAATTGTGAGAATCGATAATATTACTTTGAGCATA
>CAMDVD010000045.1 GCA_945878115.1 Chitinophaga pinensis
CCTGACGATAAAATATATATAGGCAATTGGGGCGGATTAAGCAAACAAATGAGTCGAATCGACAATCCTGATGTAAAAGGAGCAGGCTGTAATTTTTGTCCACGCTGTTTGAGAATGGATAGTTTATCGGGCGTGTTTTCATTAGGTACACCGCCATGTATGCCTAACTATGGTCTAGGTGCAAAGACTTGCTGGCCATTGGATATAGGAAATGTAAATGCAACGAATTATATAAGTATATACCCTAACCCTGCCAATACAAAATTCCAAATCAAATGCAAAATTCCAAATGCCAAAAAAGAATTATACAATTCAGTAGGGCAATTAATATTCACTACTTCCAAAAATGAAATAGATGTTTCCAATTATTCAAAAGGTATATATTATTTACGATGCGGTATACAAACTAAGAAAATAATTATAGAGTAATCTGTTCTATCGGTTGGTATCCCACCAACCGAAATTATCATTTCGAAAGGACTATATTTCATGGAATTTGGTAAACTCATTTTAGGACAAGACAGTTGCTACAAATGTCATTTCGTTCTTTTGTCTTGACACAAAAGAACCAAAAAGTCAAGGCTTCTGCAAAAAATATATGCAACAATTGCCTATCTCTTGCTGTCCTACCAACCGAAAGTATTTAAAATAAGCAACTGTTTTTTTTAAAAATTTTAACACAAAAAACTATTTCACTTTGAATTTCAAAGTAAGTTTGCGGAAAATATAAAATCATGCTATTACTTAAAATTGAAAGTACATTCAAAGACTACAAAGAATTTTGCACCTACACTTTTAATCACCCATCCGATACTTTTTATATCAAGAAAACACTCAGCATTGCAGTCCTTTGTGGTATGCTGTACGGATTCATTATGGGTATGTACAATTCTATTTTACAAGCCTTTGTATCTGCAATTAAAGTGCCATTGTTATTCTTTGCGACGCTGGCCATTTGCATTACCTTATTACATTTTATTGGTTTGCTATTTGGTTCTAAATTAAAATTTCTCCAAACCACTAGTGTATTGGTTCATGGCATTTCCATCAGTATGATATTGTTGTCTGCATTTGCGCCTATCAGTTTATTCTTTATGCTAACGCATTCTATCTACAAATTTATTTTGCTCATGCATGTTTTATTTTTTGCATTTGCAGGTGCTACAGGTTTATTTTTTATCAAAAGAAATTTTACCATTTTACGAGAATTAGAAATGGCATCTCTCCCACAACAAAACACCGATGTAAACACACGTAGTGATGCTAGAATACTTACCATTTGGATGTTGCTCTATATGTTTGTTGGTACACAAATGGCGTATATCCTTTCTCCATTTATTGGTACAGATTCGACATTCATGTTATTCAATGGAAGCGACAATAATTTCTATACTTATTTATTGAAACAATTATTTGGGTAAAATTTTATCGCCAATAATTAAATTCATGTATAGCGTAAATTCTCTTCTTACATTGATTCGTATCTAGACAAAGTATGCTTTTTTCTTTAGAATGATGTACCAACAATACTACTGAGAATTCGTTTCAATAATGATACAGCGAGTGACAAGCTACAAATAAATCTTAGATTGACGATTGCTTTGAAATAGTACATTTTAAAATTTATTTCTTTAGCTTTGAAAAAAATAATGGAATGTCAACAATAGAATTACAAGCACAACTTATAAGTAAAATCCAGATTACAACAGATGAAGATGTTTTGGAAGGTGTATTACGATTCCTTGAATTTGAAACTGAAAAAGAGGAAGTTTATATTTTCAATAATGAACAACAACAAGCAATAGCTAAAGCAAGATTACAGATAAAGGATGGGCAATTTTATACGAATGAAGAAGTGGATAAACTTACTGAGAAATGGCTAAAAGAGTAATATGGTCAGAAGATGCGTATCTAGACAAAGTGGAAATTTTTTCATACTGGAATCATCGAAACAAATCTAATGTATACAGTAGGAAATTGAATAGGTTATTTAGAGACACAATCAAATCAATATTAGAGACTCCCTCCGTGGGTAGAAAGACTAATATTGAAAATGTAAAGAGGATTATTGCAAGAGATTACTTTATTATTTATGAAGAAAACGATACAACTCTGATAATATTAAGAATATGGGATTCAAGGCAAGATCCAAATGAACTTAAGTACAAAGTTGATTAATCGCTAGTCGCCAACAGCGTACAAAAGCAAAAATAGCTTTGTAACTTTTCAATATTTTACTTCTATGATCCTTACTGGATTCTTAACTAACATTCTATTTCTAACCCCCTTCAAAACACAAATTGCTTTATTTAATTAAGTCTATCGTTCAGTATAAAATAAATGAATCAGGAATTAATTTCACTTTCCCATTTTTTTATTTTCTTTGAACCCAATGGACATAAAAAAAACTATTCAATTCATCAAGGATTCATTAGCTGGAAAAGAACATGACTATACTTCGGGTAGCATCAAACTTGCCATTCTTTTACTAGCCGTTCCCATGATTTTAGAATTAAGTTTAGAAAGCGTATTCGCTGTTGTCGATATGTTCTTCGTCGGTAAGCTTGGCAAAAATGCCATTGCAACAGTTGGTCTTACTGAAAGTACCGTAACTATTATTTACTCCATCGCTATTGGACTAAGCACTGCCGCAACAGCCATGATAGCAAGGCGTACAGGCGAAAAAAATAAAGAAGGCGCTTCCTTAGCAGCTATGCAAAGTATATTACTGTCCTTAGTTTGCACTGTCATTTTAAGTTGCATCGGTCTCATTTTTGCAGAAGATATTTTGCGTTTAATGGGTGCTTCTGAAGAGGTCATTCGTGAAGGAAGTAGTTTTACGAGAATCATGTTGGGTGGTAGTGTTGTTATTATTTTATTGTTTTTAATCAATGGCATTTTCAGAGGTGCTGGCAATGCAGCAATAGCTATGCATAGTTTATGGCTTGCCAGCGCATTAAATATTATACTCTGTCCTTTGTTCATTTATACCTTTGGTTTTGGTTTAAAAGGAGCAGCCATCGCTACGACAATTGGAAGAGGCTGTGGCGTTATTTATCAACTCTATAAATTATGCGGAACTACATCAATTATACAAATTAAGCGTGCTCATTTCGCACCACATTGGGAAACGATACGAGGACTGTTTGCGATTGCATGGCCAGCCACTTTTCAATTTGTTATTGCCTCTGCAAGCTGGATGATACTGGCTCGTTTGGTTGCCGAAACTGGCGGTACAGTGGCATCTGCTGGTTATCAAATCGCATTTAGAAATATCGTATTTTTCATTCTACCAGCATGGGGAATGAGCAATGCAGCTGCAACTTTAGTAGGACAAAATTTAGGTGCAAAACAAATAGATAGAGCCAAACAATCTGTGCTTTTAACTGCAAAATACAATGCCATATTTATGTTAGTAGTTTCCTCTGTTTTTATATTTTTTCAAACACAAATTATTGCCTTTTATACCAAGGAGTTAGCTGTGATTGAGATAGGTGCAAAGGCACTTCGTATTGTTGGATTTGGTTATGGTTTTTATGGTATTGGTATGGTCATGATACAAGCATTGAATGGCGCTGGTGATACGAAAACACCAACATGGATCAATTTTGTCGGGTTCTGGCTGTTTCAAATTCCATTGGCTTATTGTCTTTCATACCTTGCAAACCTAGGATCTATCGGCGCATTCTGGGCTATTCCCATTGCAGAAACTTTGATTGCATTTGCAGCTTATTACTTTTTTAAAAAAGGAAAATGGGCGAACGTAACTGTGTAAAACTGTAGCATATTTTTTAAAAACAATAAATGCTACAATGAAATGGTGTAGCGTATTTTTTGAAAAAAAATTAATGCTACACTAGGGCGGCACACACGTCCTGACGATAAATGTCAGGATCCGTTTCCGCTCAAAGCATCGGAATCCGGACTTTTCGTTCCAATCTTTTTGCTGCAGAGCCAGCAAAAAGGATTTCCACTTCAATCGTTGCCGCAATACAACTACCATTGATTCTTTTCCTATTATTACATTTTTATTTGTAAAAAAAATATCCTACTCACATGACCGCTTCACAAATTATTCTGCAACTCCAATCTCTCGAAAATGAAAAAGCGAGAGAAGGTATGAAACGCTTTGCCATTGCGAATGATAACGCATTGGGTATTCATTTACCGACATTGCGACAGCTGGCAAAGGAATATAAAAAACTTCCCGACAGACATTCTATAGCACTCGAACTTTGGCAAAGTCATATTCATGAAGCGATGATTTTAGCAAGTATGATAGATGATGCAAAATTAGTTACACCACAACAGATGGATGATTGGACTAACGCATTTTATAGTTGGGATTTGTGCGACCAAACTTGTTGTAATCTTTTTCAAAAGACAAACTTCTTTCTAGATAAAGCATTTGCCTATTCTCATGCGCAAGAAGAATTTGTAAAACGAACTGGTTTTGTATTGATGGTTCAATATGTTGTGCACCACAAAAAAGCGGATGATCATTTGTGTTTACAATTTTTGAAACGCATTGAAGAAGAAGCTTGGGACGAACGCAACTTTGTAAAGAAAGCATTGAATTGGTGTCTTCGGCAAATTGGCAAACGCAATGCTTATTTACATCCCATTGCAATTGCAAGTGCCGAGCGAATTGCATTACAAAATACAAAGTCGGCAAAGTGGATAGCAGCCGATGCCTTACGTGAATTACATTCTGAAGCGGTTATTAAAAGAATCAAAGAAAAAGAAGAATAAAATTTTTTGTTACACAATATATTTTTACTAGTTTTAACGCAACAAAATTAAAACCGTTATGCGCGAAAAACTTTTCCAATTCATTTGGCAATTCCGTTTGTATGATCAAACAAAACCTTTAATCACTATTGACAATCAGGAAATATTTGTATTGCATCCTGGTAAATTAAATCGCGATGCAGGACCTGATTTTTTTGAAGCGAAAATAAAAATAAACCAAACCACTTGGGTTGGCAATATAGAACTACATCTTAAAAGCAGCGATTGGAACAAACATTTACATCAAGAAAATAATGCCTATTCCAATCTTATTTTACATGTGGTATACACCTATGATGAAGACATACAAACCTTTAGTCATTCTATATTTCCAACACTAGAATTGAAAGACCATGTGGATTTGATGCTGTTGCATAAATATGAATCCTTGATGAACAACCAACAGTTTATTCCCTGTGCCAGCGCCTTTGAACAAGTGCCCTTATTCATTATACAACAACAGCTAGATCGTATGCTGGCAGAGCGTTTGGAAGAGAAGGTACAACATATACAAACCCGATTAATTCAATATAATAATAACTGGCAAGATGTATTTTATATTTTATTAGCAAGAGGTTTTGGTTTGCATATTAATCAAGATGCATTTGAAATGTTGGCATTACAAACACCATTGTCCTTGTTTGCAAAATATAAAAATAACTTATTGAAAATTGAAGCCTTGTTATTTGGACAAGCAGGATTTTTGAATGATTATTTTGATGAACCTTATCCCATCTTATTACAAAAGGAATATGCCCATTTAAAAGAATTGCATAAACTCACACCGATAGCAAAAGAACAATGGAAATTTCTTCGTTTACGACCAGCGAATTTTCCCTTGATTCGAATTGCAGAATTTGCACAAGTACTTTATTTATCTTCTCATTTATTTTCCAAAGTGTTAGAAGCAAAAACGATTAAAGAAATCGAAAAACTATTTCAATTTGCGGTATCTGATTATTGGTTATCGCATTATACTTTTCAAGAAAAATCTATAGAACGAAATTTATCATTAGGCAATTCCTTTATTCACACCATTATTATCAATACCATTATTCCTTCATTATTTATCTATGGTCGTTTGCATGGTAAAGAACAACATTGTAATCGTGCATTGGACATGCTCAAAGAATTAAAACCAGAGAAGAACTCTATTCTGCAAGGGTTTCAGCGTTTAAACTTTACACCACAACATGCTGCAGATACACAAGCTTTGCTCCAACTCAAAAAACAATATTGTGATAAAAAGAGATGTTTGGATTGTAGTATTGGGTATAGGATTTTGAAGAGGGAGTGAGAACGCAATGCTCGATACATTTAAAATAAATTGATTTTAAATTGAAGAAAGGTATCCATATAATGCGTGTACATCGGCCGAAATAAGAAGTGAGTGAATGCGTAAACGCTACGAACTAGCTTCTCAAGAGTGGGGACTACTTGTCACCCCCATTTTGGTTGATAATGCAAAAAATAATTCTGTAGATAAAAATGAGCTGATAGCTGTTCGGAGAAACATAAAAAATAAAAACAATATTCTTTAGAAGTGCAGTAAGCAGAGAAGAACGGCTTTGAATCCTATGTCCCTCCTTTTATATTTAATTCTATTTCTGCAATGTTTATAGAAATTGAACTCCTATAACGCCATTTAATTTAGCCTTGAAAAAATTAGCACCGCTTATATTAGTACTAGTTAAATTAGCATCAGTTAAATAAGCACCAGCTAAATTAGCATTAGATAAATCAGCATTGGATAAATCAGCTCTAGTTAGATCAGCTCTAGTTAAATTAGCGCCATTTAAATTAGCAAAAGTTAACTTAGCATCGGATAACTTAGCACCGGATAACTTAGCACCAGTTAAATTAAAACCAGTTAAATCAATACTATTTAAATCAGCATCGGTTAAGTTCGTACCCTTTAAATTGGCATCAGTTAAATTAGTTTCGATTAAATTAGCTCTAGTCAAATCAGCATCCGTTAAATCAACAGAGGTTAAATTAGCACCAGTTAAATCAACAGAGGTTAAATTAGCACCTATTAATTTAGCTCTAAAAAAATCGGCTCCACTCAAATCAGAGTCAAATAAATTAGCGCCAGTTAAATCAACATCGGTTAAATCCGCATTCGTTAAATCGGCCCTATATAAATCGGCCCTATATAAATTCACACCTGTTAACTTAGAACTTGATAAATTAGTACCCTTTAACTTAGCACCCTTTAAATTAGCCCTAGATAAATTAGTATTGGTCAAATCAGCATCATTTAAATTAGCAATAATTAAATTAGCCCTAGATAAATTAGCAAAAGTTAAATTAGCCCTAGATAAATTAGTATCGTTTAAATCGGAATCAGATAAATTAGCATTGGTTAAATTAACACCTTTTAATTTAGCTTTGTATAAATCAGCTCCACTTAAATTAGCTCCACTCAAATTAGCTCCACTTAAATCTGTTCCGCTTAAATTAGCTCCACTTAAATTAGCTTCTACTAAATTAATATATATTAAATCTAAACCAGATAAATCTACTCCTGCTAAATTTATCTTAGCAGTAACCGCTATAAGTTTAAATAATTCTATCCTCGTTAAGCTTGCCATTATATCCAATAATTTTCATAAAATCCTTTAAAGTATTTTATGTAGTTTCTTTCTCAAATTTATAATCTCCATATAGTATTTTTGGGTAGCAGTTTAAATGGGTTGTGCTTGATGAAAATAATGAATTCCCCAAAATATTTATCATGATGTTCGTATTTATATATCTATCGTGCTTCCCTTTATCGGTGAATTCGCATGAAACAGATAGATTAGATTTTTCACAATAAGTTTGAAGATCTGCTTCAAATATTTTTTTTCGTTTTACAAATTCAATTTCAGGTTGTGATTGGTTTATGATTTTCGAAGGGTCAGTGTTAATTTGAAGTGTCAGCTTGCTATGCGTATTAATCTTCAGCAGTTTAAAAAACTGATTATTATTGGAAGTGCTTGATTTAATAGAATTCATATTCTTACTGAAATATGGATCATGTAATAAAATAGTATGATAATTGAATTGATTGATCTTATCGAATAATGCCTGTCTTGTGTTGGTGATATTATCAAGGCTCGCAGCTCGTATTTTCTCTTCAACCTTTAGTCTTTTTAATGAATAACAATTAATACCAACAGCATTTTCAATTTCGATACATTTTTTTTCTGTAGCATCACCTAGT
Source organism: Chitinophaga pinensis (assembly GCA_945878115.1). GTDB lineage: Bacteria > Bacteroidota > Bacteroidia > Chitinophagales > Chitinophagaceae > OLB11. The sequence continues at coordinate 8,000 of CAMDVD010000045.1, forward strand.
AAAAGAAAACAAGGGAGATTATCTTGAACAATATCTTCATATCTTCCAAAACTTAATGAATCATATACACTCTGTTTACTTCCGAAGGTTCTACCTCTTGAACGAATAATTTCTGCAATACAACGATCATCTTCTTCTAACTTTAAAACATCCTCCGAACGCATTTCTCTGAACTTCAAAATATCCTCCTCAGAAATATCAAGATATAGGTGAGCTTTATTTTCAAATAAAATTCTTTTAAAAAAAAGAAAACTTTCAATGTCTATTTCATTCGAGTTTTCAAAATCTGAATTGGTGTAATTATTAAATTCGAATAGAATTTTTTCTAAGAAGTATCTTGACACAATAATATTCTCCATTCGAAATTAGTTTTTTCTAAATTTTGCTAATTGATATAATAATAAATCTTCATTGCCAGCTTCATCATAGAAACCTTTTCCAAAGTTCTTTGTCAATGAACCATCTTCCATAATATTTATTGGATATACTTGATTTTCATCTTCTGGAACATGCTCGGGAGAATAGAAATAATATATCTGAGTACTTTCTTTAGAAATGGAAGTTTCATTTTTTTTCTCGTTGATATAAAACTCTGCTGTTCGAGTTTGGAGTCTTCTGATTAAATACTCACTATGTGTTTCAATGATAAACTGTATTCCAAATGTTTCTGCTGCATCAATAAACATATCTCCTAGTTTACTTTGTAAAGCTGGATGTAAGTTTGCCTCAGGCTCTTCAATGATGAAAACAGAGTTTTCTAAAAGAGCTATCTGTAGAATTATTGGTAATAATTGAGTTACACCATAGCCCACTTGAAACAAACTTAAATCTTTATTGAGTTTAATAGTAATTCCATATCCTTCAATTACCCCAATCACTAAATCACTTATGTCATTAATTATTTTGAATTCTTGAATAAGCCATTTACTTAAAAAAATGTTGGTTCTAATTTTCCAAGTGGGAATACCGGATTCTAATTCTTTAAACAGTGAAACAAGGAGTGGATACTTTTCAATTGTAAATACAATCTCTTGATTTGCCCTCACTCCAGGAATGTAGTGAATACTTGTAAACTTTTCGCTTAGCAATCGCGGTTCAAAATTTCCAAATTTACATTCATCAATCAAAGTTGCAAGTTTCGTTTCCGCTAATTTATCTGGCAAGCAACTTATTAAATCATCGCTTAATATTTCTTTTAAGAAAGAATCATTACTTTCAGGCTCATGGTTGTCAACAATCCCTGCCTCATAATAAAAATCATTCCATGATCCTAAGGCATTTATTCCATTTACAATGTCTTTGACATCTTCTTGAATAAAATTTGTAGAGATGGGACCTAGAATAGGTAAGTTAATCTTTATGCTTGTTTGAATCTTTATGCTTGTTTGAATGAATCGTTCAATTTCTAGTTTTAATTGTGAAGTAACGTCACTATTTATGTTAAAAACATGAACCAAATCATCAAATGATTCATTATAGGTAATTGCACTAACTTTAATAAACCATTCCTTCAATTTATGTTTAACTCTTTTAGTATTTTCATTTTGTTCAACATTATAAATTAATTCTAGTTTTTTTTCTTTGTCTAGGTATTGCTTAAATTTAATTATCCCTTCACTATTAAAAGAAATATCAAATTTGGATACATTGTTGGATACATTATTATTCAAAGGGAACGTAAACTTCATACCTCCAAAATCTCTTGCTACTGATCCATTCGCAAATCTTATTTGGAAAGACATGTCATTCTGAGTGCCACCGATACTAAGGTTTTGGTTAAATGCTCCAAGTTTTAGATTTGCATCAGAGAAATCTAAAGTGGCGAAGTTGCTTTTAAAGTTTGAATTTTTAAGCAACATAATCGCTTTTGTCAAACTACTTTTGCCTGAACTATTTGTACCTGTAAGAATTGTTATTGGTGCAAAATCAAAGTTTGTTAAATCTTTAAATACCCGGAAATTTTCTGCACCAAATCCGTCAATATGTGTTTTCATTATGTTGCATTTAATTGTTATTTTAATACACCCTCAATTCATTAACGGCTCTTGTCACACCTGTATAAAGCCATTTCAAATTGGGGACTTTAAATGTGTTTAAATATACCTCATTCCACTCACCTCCTTGCGCCTTATTACATGTAATTGCATGTCCGTAAGTTAGTCGTAAAGCACCCACATAACGATCGTCTTTAGGCATTTTCGATTCTCTATATGATGTATTCTTTCTATATCTTTCTCCACGTAATTCCTTTTCTTCTCTGATAGGTAGAGTCCCATTTGGGTATGCAATGCTATTCATCAATAAATAATCTTCAACTATCACTTCAGTTCCATCCAGTTTTTTTACTTTTATTTTTATTGGCATGAAGTGCAAGTTAGTAACTTTTTCTGTTAGGCTTGTATCAAAATCTGCTACAATTACATGATCGCCACTATAGAGTTTAATCCCGTTTCTTTCCCATGTTTGGGTTACTATCATATAATCTCCCTTCGCTAATATGGATACCTTGTTGCCGTATATCTTTTGTCGTACTAAATCATTGAAAAATTTATTGCTATTATGAGTACAGCCTATTGAAATTGAATGGTCAGGACCATGCTCAAGGAATTTGTTTGTATAATGAGTTGATGCTGCATAAATGCCTTGTTGAAATCTATAACAGTCCAACGTAGTATCTTCCTTTTCATTTTCAATTGCTATGCGAATAGAATTTGCTGTCTTCATAATATAGCTTCCGTCTTCTTGTCTTTTTACTTCTGTAAGAATATATTGCTTACCATTCCATTTAAATTTATGCCTCAAATATTCTGGCATTAAAGCGTAAGAGTCATTTTCGTAAATAGGAGGTAATTGATTTTTATCTCCCAAGAATAAGACCTTACTTTTAGGATGGTACATTTTTAAAAATCTTACTATATCATCAAGCAAAGCATTGTTAGCTACAAAAAGACTATTGTCCTTAAGATTAACTTTTGCATTTATCATCGACGCCTCATCAATAATAAATAAGTGCGGATTATTATCTGCTTTATGCGGGTTCTTTAAACTAAAATGAACAATTCCAGATTCATCATCTGTAGAAGGATTATAAATCATAGAATGGATAGTCTCACTTAATACATTCGCTTTTCTTCCAAGAATTCTTGCAGCTCTGCCTGTCGGTGCGGCTATACTATACCCTTTCTCTATGTGATTCATATAACCTACAAGTGCCGTTATGATAGAGGTTTTACCTGTTCCAGCAGCTCCACATAAAATCATAAAGTCATCTCCATTTTGATCAGATATAAATTCAGACATTGTATCTAATACCAACTTTTGTTCCGTAGTTGGAGAATCAAATTGTAAGAAGTCAATAATATTTTTTGCACTTTGATTAGACATATCTTGATTTAATACATTCATTTTTATTTTATCGATGGCAATATTTTCGATACAAATGTAATAGGTCTTTTTGAAAATTAAGCGAATTAAAATCATGTGTGCATTAGCAAAATGCACACATATTGTATTCTATTTATTATGCTTGTACATTTGTCTCGGAATTCAAATTTTAAATTAACATGTCAAATCAAAAAGTAAAAACACGTTATCAAATTTTAGATAAATGTTTTAGCCTCAAGAAAAAAAGATATACCCTGCAGCAATTATTAATTATCTGTAATCAAAAGGGAGAATCCAAAATTAATATTAGACAACTACGTAAGGATATAGCTCAAATGAAAAGTAATGGTGCACCAATTGCTACTCCAGTAAGAAAGGAAAATTTTGTTTATTACTACACTGAAACTGACTATTGTTACATGAATGCTATAAAAAAAGATTTAATTCCTGGTCTAGAATCCATGATACAAGAGATGTTGAAAATGGATGGGCTTCATATATTAAGTTACTTGAAAACCAAACTAGATGGACTATCTGGCGTGCATAAAAATAACGAGACATTTAAGGCAGTCGTATCATTTGAGCGAAATCATAATTATATAATCGATGAAATTTTTGAAACAATATTAAGTGCGATATTTCAAAAGCAGGTACTGCGTTTTACTTACACACCCTTTGGCAAAAAAAGTGGAACGAGAACTTTTCATCCTTCCTTTTTGAAAGAATATAACAGGCGTTGGTTTGCATTTGGATATTGTGATGAAGAAAAGAACTATGCCACTAATTTTCCATTAGATAGAATTGACCAATCATCCTTAAGCATCATGAAGAAACGATATAAAGAAAACCCAACTGATTGGGATGAATATTTTGAAGACATAATTGGCGTTACAAAAAACAAGGAATCAAAGAAGGAAGACATTCATTTAGTGTTTACCGAAGCAAGAGGATATTATATTGATAGTAAACCTTTACACCCTATGCAAAGCAATCCTAAACATACAACTAGAGGCTGGGAAGTCAAGTTGAAATTGTGTATTAATAAGGAATTGGAAAGTCTGTTACTTTCATTTGGAAATGATGTTGAAATAATTCAACCATTAAAACTTCGCCAATCCATCTTTACACTGCACAAAAAAGCTTGTGAATAATTTTACAAAATCCATTGCCATTCCTCTACCTTTGGATAATCACTCGTCTTCTATTCTTTATTTTAAATCACTTTCACCAAACAATTTAAATCCCAAACACATGAACAACAAGCATCAAGTACACAACCTAATTATTTTAGACGAAAGTGGTTCTATGGATTCCATTCAGGAAATGATAATGCAAGGATTCAATGAAATTGTACAAACTATAAAAGGTATTGAACAACAATTTCCAGAACAGGAACATTTTATTTCTATGGTTTCCTTTAATGGGCTCGGACAAAAAATGATACACTTCATAGATCCTGTTAGCAAACTTGAATTTATTGATAACACAAAATATAAACCAGATGCATCCACACCACTTTATGACGCTATGGGTTTTGCTTGTAATAAGTTGCGACAAATTACAGAGGAAGTAAAAGATTGCAATGTATTGGTAACAATATTGACAGACGGCGAAGAAAATGCTTCCAAAGAGTTTACAGGTATCACTATTAAAAAAATGGTGGAAGAGCTAAAACTTAATCGATGGACTTTTACTTATATCGGTGCAGACCATGATGTTGAAGAGTTTGCCGGCTCAATTGGTATTTCTAACTTTATCAAATTTGAAAAAAATAAATCCGCCATTTCTAAATTATTCGCGACTGAAAAGCATTCCCGAATTTTTTACAGTGAAAAAATAAGAAATAATGAAAATACTTCAGATGATTTTTATAAAACGGAAGACCCATCTACTGGAAATATTCAAGAACAAAAAGAATAATGCAGTCTACTAAAGGCGAATTATAGAATTCCAATTCTACAAGTCCCGTAAAAAAGCAATCCTCATAAAAACATATTCGCTTCAAAGGTCTATACAGGAAGAACCTTCCAATTAACTAAAATCAAGGCAACACCACAGAACCTATAAAATTTTGAATATTCATATCCAAGAATAAAAAATCAGTTGCATCGGTAGCGCCATCCCCATTCAAATCCGTAATAATATAACCATAAGCAAAATTTTGAATATCTATATCGAGATAAATAAAATCCGTTGCATCAATCGCTAAATCTTGGTAGATATCACCAGAATATAAAGCCCACACGCCTGTTCCCATTTGCATCATATTGTCACCAAGTGCTTTTGTTGCAGCATTCGAAAAATTATAATTCACAGTACCTGTTGCAAATGAAACTGCTTGACTACTCCATGTTTGAATCAAATTTCTATGTCTTACTACAATATAATAATTTCCAGATAATGGTGGAAAAACACAAGTGCAAGTACCATCTGTATGTAATCTCGCTGTATCTGTTGCAACGATGATTAATGGGTTTGATGCATCTCGCAATTCAATAATAATATCATCCACATCTGTTGCAATCGCATTAGGATATGCTTCATTCAACATCACAGAAGTCATGCTGTTATTACCAATATAATATCCTTGAATAAATAAGGTCAAATTTAAAATCGAATTGCAGTTTGAAGTTACTACAGAAATAGGGGAAGAGCTACCCATACATCCATTGGCATTTGTAACTTGCACAGAGTAATTTCCACTTGTTGTTGCATTGATAAAAGGAGTGTTTAATCCATTCGACCATAGATAAGAACTGTAACCACTGCTACTTAATGTTACTGATCCGCCATTACAAAAGGTTGTTGGACCAGCTGCCGAAATAACAGGAACAGGTAATGGATTCACAGTGACAGATTTTGCAATGCTTGTGCCAACACATCCAGTTGCATTCGTCACTTGAACCGTATAATTTCCAGTTGTTGTTGCATTTATGGAAGGAGTAGCTAAGCCATTCGACCATAAATAACTGGTATACGTTCCTGTGCTTAAATTTACAGAATTCCCATTACAAAAAGTAGTTGGACCACTTGCATTTATAATAGGCGTTGGTGCAGGATTAATCGTCACCGTTTTATTTGAACTTGTTGCAATACAACCATTGCTGTTGGTGACTTGCACAGAATAAGTTCCGCTTGTAGTAGGAATAATGGACGAGGTAATAGCGCCATTTGACCATAAATAGGAAGTGTAATTTCCAGTGGTTAATGTGACAGGCGAACCAGCACAAAAAGTAATACTACCACTTGGCAAAATGCTAGGCGTTGAGATAGAAAAAGTATTGCCAATCGTAAAACTGGAAGCGTTGACATTGGATGCATTATCCGTTACCGTAACAGAATAAGTGCCAGGTGCTAATCCTGAAATATCTTCAGTAATAGTTCCATTATTCCACATAAAATTATAAGGCGGCGTACCTCCAGCCACGGTAATATTAATTGCTCCATTGGAACTTGATGCACAACTAGCATTCGTTATGGTACCAGAAATAGAAATCAAACTTGGCGGCGTATTCCATTTTGCCAAATGATTTACATTCACTGAACCAGCAGTATTAAATAATCCACCAACTATAAGATCTGAACCATAAGTACAAATTGCATGTGCTCCAAATGCGTTACTCGGATTGAATAAGCCATTGCCCAATGCACTCCAAGTTGTTCCATTCCAATTTGCAATTCCATTTGTAAGGACACCGTTTGAATTTGTAAAATATCCACCAGCAATTAAATTGCCATTGTAATTTCCAAGCGCCAACACATATTGATAATATGGACCACTCATTCCACTGCCAAGAGCAGACCAAGTGCTGCCATTCCATGAAGCAATATTATTTGCAGAAATTCCGCCTGCTGTAGTAAATAATCCACCAGCAATTAATTTATTGGTATAGGTTGTCAAAGAATAAACAACGTTGGAAATCCCAGTACCCAATGTAGACCAAGTAGTCCCATTCCATTTGGCGATATGTGCTGCTGCATTACCCCCAGCCGTAGTGAAAAATCCGCCAGCAATTAATTCATTATTATACACAGTTAATGCCATAACCTGACCTTGGGGTCCACCTAAACCAGAACCTACCGTTGACCAACTTGTTCCAGAACATTTTGCAATATAATTTGCAGGCGTACCATCGGCATTTGTAAAATATCCACCAACATATAATTTATTGTTGTACACGGCGAAAGAGGTTACAAAATTTTGCATGTCTCCTAAGTCATTCAACCATTGTGTTCCATTCCATTTTGCAATATAATTTAATTGCATGCCGCCAGCCATTGTAAATTCACCACCAACATATAGCTCACCTTGAAAAACACCTAATGCTAAAACTTTTCCATTTACACCTAAGCCCAATGGATACCAAGAAGTGCCGTCCCATCTTGCTATATGATTAACAGCCACTCCACCAATGGAAGTGAAATTTCCTGCCACAATTAAATTGCCATTATAAACCGTTGTTGCATAAACCCAATCATTTGCGCCAGTACTTCCAACTGTATTCCATGTTTGAGCTTGTAATGTAGAAGGTCCAAAATTCAGAAGAATAACGAATAAGAACATTATTTTTAACATCAACGCTTTAACGACAATTTTGTTTTTTTTCATGTTTTATTTATTTTAAAAAATTAGTAAATGAAATAGTATATGATAAACAATATTTCATAAGCTATTTCTATTTTAACCACAAAGGTAATAGGCAACCTTTCTTTAAATATGTGATAAAAATCATGTGTACTAAATATTTATATCACTATAATTTCGATTGCTTTTATTAAATATTTGCCATTGAATTAGCCAGCATGTTGCCAATGGTATAGCCTTGACTTTTTGTACTTGATTATAAAATGAACAACCATTACCTTATAGAAAGGATACCAATCGCATATATTATTAGTCAAAAAATACACCTTGGAATGTGTTCTAAATTCAATTTCCTGAACTACGATTCTTCGTCTAAGTTCAGTACAAGTTAGAATGATTAAATGAATACTATGCTACTTTCTTCGAAGTGATTTCGTATTAACTCACATCTTCAAATTAACTCATCTTCAAATTTTAAAATTGAGAAATTAGCTAATTTTATACTTCCCCTTACTCTTTCTAATGCGCACCGCACATACTTTATATTCTGGGCATAGAGCATCCGTATCAGAAACAGAACTGGTTAATATATTCATGTTCACTTCGGGATAATGAAAAGTAGAAGATAAAATACCTTGTTTTACTTCATCGGTAATGCGTGCCTTCACATCTATTTTTCCCCTTGCACTTTCTACACAAACCATATCGCCTTCGTTGATCAAATAAGTTTCTGCATCTGTTGGATGTATCATCAAAGTATCTGTCAATAATATGTCGGCATTGCCTGTTCGTCTTGTTTGTGCGCCACAATTATAATGTTCCAATTCTCGATTGGTAGTCAATATAAAAGGATAGTCTTTTTGGTTATCGGTCAATTCGCTCGACTCTTTCCAAGTTGCTTTTTTAAATTGTCCTTTGCCTAATTTGAAACTTTCTGTATGCAATATTTCCGTATCGCTACCGTCGGCAAGTACAGGCCATTGTTTGCCATTATCGCCTAACTCATCCCATTTTACACCAGCAAAAAAAGGAACAATTTTTGAAATCTCTTCTAGTAAAATGGCGGGATTATAATCGGGTTCATTAGCACCCATTTTATTCATGATGTCGATGATAATTTGTCCATCTGTTTTTGTTCCTGCAATTGGTTTTACAACAGCATTTACTTTTTGAATTCTTCTTTCGCCATTGGTAAATGTGCCACTCTTTTCTAAAAAAGAAGCAGCTGGTAAAATGACATCTGCTAGTTTCGCGGTTTCGGTCATGAACAATTCTTGCACCACTAACAGTTCCAAATTCGCTAAAGCTTTTTTTACATGATTGGTATTTGGATCTGTTTGAACATTGTCTTCACCCATCAACCACAATGCTTTGAACTTTCCATCAATGGCGGCATCATACATTTGCGGAATTTTTAAACCCACATAATTCGGCAATTTTACGCCATAAAAATTTTCATATTTTGCATGATACTCAGCATTGGTTACATCAAAATATCCTGCGCCTTGGTGTGGTTGACAACCCATATCGGCTGCACCTTGTACATTATTTTGTCCACGCAATGGATTCACACCTACACCTCTACGACCAATATTTCCAGTAATCATAGCTAGGTCAGCAATAAGCATCACCGTAAATGTTCCTTGCGAATGTTCGGTCACACCAAGCCCATGGAAACTCATTGCATTTGGCGCAGAAGCATACGCTAATGCGGCTTTGCGCACGAGCTCTTTATCTACTCCTGTGATGGCTTCCAATTCATTCATATCCATAGAAAGCACATGTTGTTTAAAATCTGCATAGCCTTCTGTTCTGTTTTCAATGAATGATTTATCTTCTGCATTTTCTTGAATAATATAATACAACATCATGTTCAAGATCGCCACATTCGTTCCAGGTTTGGTTTGCAAATGATAGGTTGCATACTTCGCCATTTCGGTTCTTCTTGGATCAATTACGATGGTTGTTTTTCCCTTCATTGCAAATTGCTTCATCTTTGCACCAGTAACAGGATGCCCTTCTGTTGGGTTCGCACCAATGACCATAATGGCATTCGTATACTTTAAATCAACGACCGAATTGGTTGCAGCACCAGTACCAAAAGTTCTTTGCATACCTAAGGCAGTGGGCGAATGACAAACCCTTGCACAACTATCAATATTATTGGTTCCAATGACAGTTCGAATAAATTTCTGCATCAAATAATTTTCCTCATTCGTGCAACGTGCCGAAGAAATGCCACCTATCGCATCTGCACCATAATTGGTTTTTATTTCTTTTAATTTAGTGGCAATAAAATCATAAGCTTCATCCCAAGTAGCTTCTACAAATTCACCATCTTTTTTAATGAGTGGGGAACGTAATCGCTCTTTGTGATTATAAAATTTAAAAGCATATCGTCCTTTCAAACAAGTATGACCGCTATTTACTTTGGCATCAAAGGGTGCTTGTATACTTTTGATTTCGCCATTAATTGTAGATACTTCTAAATTGCAACCAACACCACAATACGTACAAACTGTTCTTGTTTTTTCTTTGGCAACAATGCTCTTACTCTCAAACACATCACTGATGGCACTTGTAGGACAAGCTTGTGCACACGCACCACAACTCACACAATCACTTTCAAAAAAAGATTGATTACTTCCTTTGACAATATGAGAATCAAAACCTCTACCTGCCATGCTCAACACAAATTGCCCTTGCACTTCATCACATGCACGTACGCAACGAAAGCAGTTAATACATTTGCTCATATCACTGGTCATGTAGGGATGGCTCAAATCTTTTTTTCTATCTAAATGATTCTTGCCTTCAGGATAGCGAACATCTCGAACACCTACTTGTGCAGCTACGGTTTGTAACTCACAATTATTATTGACTTCGCAAGTCAAACAATCCAAAGGATGGTCGGTCAATACCAACTCAATAATATTTTTACGTAGCTTTTGTATTCTTCCACTCGTTGGATAAATAAATGAATTCTCCATAACCGGTGTATGACAAGAAGCCATTGCCTTCGCATTTCCGTTTTGTACCAATGCCACGTCTACACTACATATTCTGCAACTACCAAAAGGATCTAAATTAGGTGCATCACACAAAGTTGGCACCAAATCTTCACCTAAATTTCTGCGAACAAAAGTCAAAATAGTTTCACCAGGAATGAATGTAAATGGTGTATCATTGATATAGGCTATTTTAGTTTTGACCTTTGTACTATTTTCAATTGCAGATGTTGGGCGTGAAATTTCAAACATGAGAAATGTTTTTGTAGGGTTGAAATTAATCAAATAATTTGAAAATGAGGCGATTTGAAAATTTGAAAATGGGGCGATTTGAAAATTCGTTGATTTAAAAATTTCACTTACGGCATATCTACTTCCTTCGTTTCACCTTCTTTTTTTGTTCCATCCTTTACTTCCCATTCTACACTTTGCTTTTCATTTGTCGGGCTGATGATTTCTATCTTATATTTTCCTGGTAGAATATAATATTTTCCATCGTCTGATTTTTTGGAAGTTGAGATGCTTGCAGTACTTAGTATGGTCATATCATAATTGGCTGTATTATAACCGTAGTCTGCTTTCTGTGTGATGGAGTTAAGTATGACTTTCCCTTTTACATTTTTTATTTGAATGGTATATAAACCTGCATTTTTTGTAAAGAATGTGATAGGCACCGTCATTTGTCGTGGTTCATTATACGATGCTGATTTTGTACCTAAATTTTTATTCCATTTCACCGATTCAACTGGCAACAATACCAAGGACTGATTTTGCAACTCTGGATATTTTTGTATTCTATCCAATTTACTGATATAAATGGAGCGACCATGTGTGCCCAAAACAATTTCATTTTCGCGTTCTTGAATCGCTATATCATGAATGGCAACACGAGGTAAATTTCCTTTCCAAGCTTCAAATTCTTCGCCAGTATTGAAAGATACATACAGTCCATTATCTGTACCGACATACAAAATATTTTCATCTATTGGATCTTCTTTAATGACATTCACTGGTTCTAATGGTAAATTTTTACCAAGCTGTTTCCAAGTTTTACCATAGTCATCACTGCGATAAACATAAGCTGTAAAATCATCTTGACGATAGGCATTTAATGTCGCATATACTCTACTTTCTTTATACTTACTGGCAATGACTCGAGTTACCCAAACATGCTGTGGTAAAGGGTTACTGACCTTAGTCCAATTGTATCCAACATCTTTACTACAATATATATTTCCATCATCAGAGCCAACATAGAGCAATCCAAAACGAGTTGGACTTTCTGTAATTGTAGTCAAAGTTCCGAATGGTACATTTCCTTTTTTAGTCGCTGGTGCTAAGTCTTCTGGGCTTACTGTTTTTATGTCATTGCCTTGTTGTAGCGATCGATGAAAACAATTGGAACCCATGTAAAAAATATCTTGATTGTGTTTACTCAATAAGATAGGCGTTTGCCAATTAAATCGATAAGCATGTTGACCAATATCATGTATCGGTTTGATGTAAGTAGATTCTCCTGTGGTTTTATTGACCTTAAAATAATTTCCGAATTGATAACCAACATACACGGTATTATTATCTCTTGTATCCACTTGCACTTGCATGCCATCGCCATCTCCTATATTTTTATACGGATTTTGACCGTTCTGTAACCATGCATTGCTTTCCACTGTAGTGCTTGAAGCTGTCCATGTGCCATTGTCTTGTAAGCCGCCATATACATTATACGGTTTGGCATTATCAACTGCAACAGAATACATTTGTCCTACTGCAGGGTTATTGGCTTTGAACCAAGTAGCGCCATCATCATAGGTGATATTGAGTCCACCATCATTTGCTGCAATGATGTGTTTGTCATTGTTTGGATCTATCCAAATTCGATGATAATCAGGATGAGAATTTTCGCCATCAATTTGTTTGAATGTTTTACCGCCATCTACACTTAAGGTTATTGGATAACCTGCTACACAAATTTTATCTGGATTCGTAGGCGAAACACATAATGTGCCGAAGTAATAACCATAGGTAAAAAAGACACCATCTAATAAATTGCTATGTGTTTTTTTCCACGTCTTTCCTGCGTCATCGCTTCGGTATAATTCGGCACCATAAATAGGTGTATCAAATAAATTCGCATCTGCATCAGACAATTTCCAATCGGCAATATCACTTACTTTATACTCATTCTCTTCTACACTTTTCTTGACTGCTTCGGCTGTATATTTTTCAGGATAGTCATTATCTCGAAGATAATCTTCTAACTTTTTATTCTCTATTTCCAAGAATACATTTTTACTCATGACTTGAATATCTCTTGCATTCAATTTTTTTTCTTTCTCTTCTTTTTTCTCTTGGTTCGCGTTATTATCAACAACAGCATAAAGTATATCTGTATTTTTTTGACATACACTTAATCCAATTCTGCCAACACCTTTTCCTGTAGGAAAACCACTATTTGCTGTTGTTAGAACTGTCCAATTTTCACCGCCATCTGTACTTTTATAAATCCCACTTGCCTCTCCGCATCCAGTAAAATTCCAAGCGCTACGAGTGCGTGTCCAAGAGGAAGTGTATATTATTTCTGGGTGCGTCGGATCTATTTGCAAATCAATACAACCTGTGCTATCATTGATGTATAAGGTTTGTTTCCATGTTTTACCACCATCCATGGTTTTAAAAATTCCACGCTCTTTGTTCGTTGTATACAAATGTCCAAGTATAGCCACCCAAGCAATATTTGGATTAGTTGGATGCACAACAATTCGAGCAATATGGTGACTTTCATCCAGACCAACATGCGTCCAAGTTTTGCCTGTATCTGACGTTTTATAAATGCCTGTTCCGGCGTAAGACGATCGCGAAGAATTTACTTCACCAGTACCAACCCATAAGGTATGCGATTTCCAATCCATTGCCATATCGCCAATAGTGATAGACGCTTCATGGTCAAAAATGGGTGTCATACTTTGCCCATTATTGGAGCTATGCCAAACGCCACCACTGGCATAGGCAACATAAAATTCGTTGCTATTATCAGGGTTTACTTCCACATCCGTAATTCGACCACTCATAATAGTGGGACCAATATTTCTAAATTCAATATGGTTAAACGGCGAAGGCTTCATGTTTATTTTTTCAAAAGAAGCTAGTCTCGCAGCACTAGAAGTTTGCGCGATTGATTTTGTACCCCAAGAAATAAGGAGAAAAAGAAAGAGTAAAGATTTTAATTTTTGCATGTTGAAAAGGATAGTTCGCTAAATTAGTACTTGAACCATAAAAATTTGAATGAAATAAATTAATATTGTGAAATAAGCATGAAAGTACTATTCAATAAGTGTGCAGATTTTATTCATTCCTCTCGAATACTATTCCTTTTGTTTTTATGTGCTTCTACTTTTTTTGCAATCGGGCAAGTAAAGAAAAAGCAAAACAAGCCAAGCATAAAGCAGCAACCGAAACCAAGCCCTGCTTTGCCAGAGCCTACCTTCATTGTATCTTATGAGGTATTAGAAAATGGAGATACCATCAACAAGCTCGATAATAAAAACAATAAGCAAGGCAAATGGCTCATCACGCATGAGGCGCATTATGATGAAAGCGCGTATATGGAATGGGGTAGTTTTGATAACAATAAAAAGCAAGGCAAATGGCTTACCTATGCGATGAATGGCACCATACAAGCCATGGAAAATTACAAGCAAGACAATAAAGATGGAGAAGTGCGATATTTTGACGAAGGCGATTTGTTTTGTGTAGGGCATTACTTAGCACTGCGTTCCTTGTATGATTATGATACCATTATGGTGGAAGATGCGGTGACAAATTTAGAAAAGCCTGTTGTTATAAAAGCAAACAGAGGAAGTGTTCGTCACGGGTTCTGGACTTACTATGAACCACATAGTTCGGAGATTGCCAAAGTGGTAGAATACCAAGCGGATGACATCATTTATGAACGCGAATTTTTAAGTAAATCAGATAGCACCTATATTGAAGCACGATTAAAAGTATTGCCTCATATATCGAATAAAAATACGAATGGCGTATGGCAATTACATAAAAATAAAAAGCCGATTCGCTATACCGATTTTCCGGATAATATAGAATATGTGAAACCGAATGTGAGGAGGAAGTAAAGACGGTAATTCGACAGGTAAGAAGTGAATTATTTGGGCGGCACGCACGTCCTGACGATAAATGTCAGGATCCGTTTCCGCTAGAAGCGGCAGAATCCGGTCTATCCGTTCCAATCTTTTTTTGCTTCAGGGGATTTCCACTACAATCGTTGCCGCAATACATCCACTAGAGAAGTTTGTATTTCTCACATCTTATTTGGTTTGATCATCATCACGAAGAAAGCTTGCGAATATTACAAAATATCCTCTACATCAAAGGAGTAACGCCATGTTCACGGTAATGATTAATTTTACTCATAAACAAAATCGCCATGGTGTTTGCTTTTTTCTTTGCATCCTCGGCTACTTCTCCGGAGAAATGTTCGTCGATACTTTCCCCAAAAAGTTTTAGCCATTGATCAAAATGATATTGGTATAAATTCAAAGTAAAATGGGGTAAGAACGATTGGCCTTTGTAGGTCGGTTGTTGAAATAAAACACTTTCCCAAAAATTATAAATAGTATCTAAATGATGTTGCCAATCGCCATGACCGAGTCGATTAAAAAAAATATCTTTCAACAATTCGTCCTTGCTTAATTTGTCGTAAAATGTATCTACTAATAATTTAATGTCTTCCCTATTTTTGATATCCGGATTGGCTGCATGTATCATGGTGTAAATGTAGGGAATAGCAGAATAATGCATTTGCCAAAACCAAAAAAAGTATTTTATCTTTACGTCACTATGGAACAACTATCCCTTTTCGAGCAGCTTAAAAATTTACAAGAAGATGAACAACAAGTGGTGGTTGATACCTCTACCTTGACTAAAGTATATTATACCATTACAGAAGTGGCAGAAATGTTTTTAGTGAATGCGTCCTTGTTGCGTTTTTGGGAAAAGGAATTTCCAGCACAATTAGCGAACGTAAAGAAGAATCGAAAAGGTGATCGCTATTACAACAAACAAGATATTGAAAAATTGAAATTACTTTTTCATTTGATCAAAGAAAAAAAAATGACTTTAGAAGGTGCTCGTCAATACCTCAAAAATGATAAGAAAAAAGCAAAGGATGATGTATCCATTTTAGAAAACTTAGAAGCGGTCAGATCTTTCTTAGTGGATTTGAAAAAGAGTGTAGAGTGAGGTATGTGAAAGCGAATACATATTTCTTATCTGGCGCAGGAATGAGGCGTAGGTATTAGCGTTGGCTTCCTGTGCCTGTTATTATGAAAACTAATTATTTTGCAATTGAATAAGCAGAAAATGTAAATTCAAAGATCAGAATGAAATGAATTCTCTTGTGCAAGAATGAGGAATAGATCTAGATTAAAAGTTATTATATCATAAAATGGACAAGGCACAGGAAGCCATCTCACAAAGGCAACGCCTCATTCCTGCGCCAGTAAGTTTAGATTAAAAGTTTTGTATCATAAATGGACATGGCACAGGAAGCCAACGCACAAAGGCAACGCCTCATTCCTGCGCTAGTTAGTTTAAGTTAAAAGTTTATATATCATAAAATCGACAAGGCACAGGAAGCCATCTCACAAAGGCAACGCCTCATTCCTGCGCCAGTAAGGGAATAGATCTAAGATTAAAAGTTTATATATCATAAAATGGACAAGGCACAGGAAGCCAGCCCACAAAGGCAACGCCTCATTCCTTCGTCAGCGCGTGATTAGCTTCAGGCATCGAAACCATTTTCTTTCTAGCTTTTGCCCAACAAAAAAGCAACCCATACGAGTTGCTTTTTTTAAAATAAAAGATTTTATTAATGGACAATTTTCTCTTCCAATTCTAAAGCTGGCATACCATTTTTTACGCGGTAATCATTGATAGCAGCTTTGATAGCATCTTCTGCTAATACCGAACAGTGGATTTTCACTGGTGGCAAATTCAACTCTTCTACAATATCCATGTTATCTATCGTAATGGCTTGGTCTATGCTTTTTCCTTTAAGCCATTCTGTTGCTACACTTGAAGATGCGATGGCAGAACCACAACCAAAGGTTTTAAATTTTGCATCTTTAATAATGCCTGTTGCATCATCCACTTCAATTTGCAAACGCATCACATCACCGCATTCTGGCGCGCCTACCAAACCTGTTCCAACATTTGAAGCACTCTTATCTAATGTACCTACGTTTCTTGGATTGTTATAATGTTCAATTACTTTTTCTGAATATGCCATGATTATTTACGTTTTTACAAAAATACACGCAATTAAAGCGAACTACCAAATTTAGTTCAGCGACTTTAATTTGGTCTGTTATTATTCGGTACTTCTTCTCCTATTTCATAAAATTCAGGATAGGTGCGCACCATATGTTCTACCGTATGTCGACTTAATAAAACAAAATTCTTATTGTTGAGCAAGCCAAAAAAGGAATCAAAATCATAATATTGATTACCGATATGTAATGTTGCTTTAGTGCCTTGGTCTTGCGGTCTAAAGTAAACCATCAAGGTTTGCAAAGGACAGTCTTTGCGTTTCATTTGTATAGTTGCCATTTGTCGGCCGCTGTCTATAATGCCTGCCCGTAGCATGTTCCTATCTTCATAGCCTGTACAAAATAGTTTTTCCCAAAAACCCAAATACGAGTTGATTCGTTTTTTATTGATTGGTTTTTGCATAGGATAAGGCCCTTGAATGGAAACATTGCTGTCTTTTATCGTTAAGGCGAATGAATATTGTACAGAATCCTTATAATCAATTTGTATACTTTCAATTGGCGATGCATGATACATAATATGTTTGCTTTGCCATTCGCCTACCGTTGTGAAATAGCGCACACCAAGATACATATTTTGCAAAGGCAGCTTCACGATATAAGGTCGCTTTGCACCTTCTGTAAGCATATAGGTTGAATTATTGATGCCAGGATTTAAACACACATAAAATGTATTGGTTCTTTTATTGTCCTGATTATAAATTTCCACTTTGGTATTATTTACACTGATATCGCGTATCACATCATCATGCTGCAACAAGGATACAGGCTGCACTGCACGTTGATGCTCTAATGCTTCCAGTAAAAATTTAACTGCATCCATTCGCACTTCTAAAGTATCATTTAAAGTCCAGTTATCTTTTACCTTACTCAATTTGATATTTTCATTTTTCAGATTGGATAGAAAAATGGTTTTTATGTCTGCAATACTTTTCACATTAAAGTTGGCTTCCTCTTTGCCAAATGCATTGTCCTCCTCTTTAAATACAAAATAATAGGTAATACCTCCTAATATTAAAATAAGAAGTAAGTACAATAGGTTTTTTTTCATGGGGCAAATGTAGTTTTTTTACATTTCGACTTGCTATAAGCTTTGTTGATTTTTTTAGACGACACTAAAAATGTTCTGTGAAATCTACACTTGAATGATTCGTGTATTGCGGCAACGATAGAGCGGAAATCCTTTTTGCTCGCTCTGGAGCAAAAAGATTGGAGTGATAGCGTGCTTGCCGCCCTACTTTAGCATTAATTTTTTTACAAAAAATACGCTACAGTATAGCACTCTAGCATTAATTTTTTTACAAATAATACGATACAGTATTCTTCTCTAGCATTCATTTTCTTTCAAAAAATACGCTACAGTATTAGTCCTACTAAAAATTTGTGTACTCTTTTTTTTTCTCTTTTTAAAGGAAGCCATCAATGGTCCTCTTATAAATTCTCCGAAAAAATATGGCTTTATGTTATATTTTCAAATAAGCAAATATCTTTGCCCAACTATGGAATTGTCTAAAAATTATTTACACCAAGAAGCAGAAAATAAATGGTATGCGCATTGGTTAGAAAAAGGATATTTTAACTCTACACCGAATGAGAAGCCAGCCTATACCATTGTGATACCGCCGCCGAATGTGACTGGCGTATTGCATATGGGACATGCCTTGAACAATTCTGTGCAAGATGTGCTTATTCGTTATGCGAAATTAAAAGGTTTTAATACTTGTTGGGTGCCAGGTACCGACCATGCCTCTATTGCTACAGAAGCCAAGGTAGTAGCCATGTTGAAAGAAAAAGGAATTGATAAAAATACCTTGTCTCGTGAAGAATTTTTAGCATACGCCTGGGAATGGAAAGAGAAATATGGTGGAATAATTTTGCAACAACTCAAGCGACTTGGGTGTGCATTAGATTGGAATCGGACTTCCTTTACGATGGATACAGATTATTACAAGGCGGTGATAGATGTCTTCTTAGATTTATATAAAAAAGGACATATTTATCGTGGTGTAAAAATGATCAATTGGGACCCAAAAGCCAAGACGGCCTTGAGTGATGAAGAAGTGATTCATAAAGAAGTGAATAGCCAATTGGTTTATGTAAAATATGTATTGGACATTCCAGAGGCTGATGCAGATTCGACAGGCAATAACCCACAATATATCACCGTAGCAACTGTTCGTCCTGAAACGATATTAGGTGACGTTGCCATTTGTGTTCACCCAGAAGATGAGCGATTTAAACACCTAGTAGGGAAATCTTGTTTTGTGCCATTAATCAACAGAAGAATTCCAATTATCGCCGATGATTATATCGATATGGAATTTGGAACTGGTTGCTTGAAAGTGACGCCAGCACACGATATCAACGATTATAATTTAGGACTCAAACATAAATTAGACATCATTGATACACTGAATGAGGATGGTACAATGAGCAATGCTGCACAGCTTTATATTGGTGAAGATAGATTTGTGGTTCGTAAAAAAATCATTGAAGATCTGCAGTCACAAAACCATATCCTTAAAATAGAAGAATATAAAAATCAAGTTGGATTTAGTGAAAGAACGGATGCTGTCATTGAACCTCGCCTAAGTATGCAATGGTGGTGTAAGATGGAAACCATGGCTAAACCCGCATTGGATGTGGTGATGAATGAGGAGATCAAATTTTATCCAGCGAAATTAAAAAATACGTATCGCCATTGGATGGAAAATATCAAAGACTGGTGCATCAGCCGTCAATTGAGTTGGGGGCATCGCATCCCAGCTTGGTACGATAGCAAAGGCAACCTTCAAGTCGCTGCAACTATGGAAGATGCGATAGTAAAATTCAAACAAGAGAATCCAGATTTTAATGATGCAGAAAATATTCGCCAAGATGATGATGTATTAGATACTTGGTTTTCTTCCTGGCTTTGGCCTATGGAAGTATTTGGTTGGAATAAAAATCCAGACAATGCAGAATTAAAATATTATTACCCAACTGCTACATTAGTAACCGCTCCAGAAATCATTTTCTTCTGGGTTGCCCGTATGATTATGGCGGGTATAGAATACAAACAACAAATCCCTTTTCAACAAGTTTATTTTACTGGAATTGTGCGAGATAAGCAAGGTCGAAAAATGAGTAAGTCGCTAGGCAACTCACCCGACTTGTTAGGCATGATAGATAATTACGGTGCAGATGCGGTGCGCTTTGGCGTATTGATTGCATCGCCAGCTGGTAATGATTTATTGTTTGACGAAAATGGTTGTGAGCAAGGAAAATTATTTGGCAATAAGCTATGGAATGCATTGAAATTGGTACACATTTTGCAAGAAAAAAATAGTGTGGAAGATTTAAATCCACAATCTATTTTTCCGAGTACTTGGTTTGCTGGAAGATTGTATGAAGTGCAACAACAAGTAGAAGCAGACATCAAAGAATTCAAATTGAGTGAAGCACTTAAAAAGATTTATTCACTTATTTGGGATGATTATTGTAGTTGGTATTTAGAATGGATTAAAACGCCATTAGACCAACCCATGAATGCGCACAACGTGGCAAAAGCTAGTTTCTTCATGGAAGAACTAATGAAACTTCTTCACCCATTCATGCCTTTTATTACAGAAGAAATTTATCATTCCATTCGGGAAAGAGTCGACGGCGACGATATCATAAACACTGCTATTATTTCTACAGCAACTACCGATACGTCTGCATTGAGTCAAGGTGAAGCATTAAAAAATATCATCACTACCATTCGAGATGTGCGCCTTAAACAAGGCTTAAAAACAAAAGATGAAATTGAACTCTATTTGCCCTTAGCTTATAAAGAGGACCTAGAAAGGATGGAAACAGTTTTGGCAAAACAAAGCTTCGCTAAAAGTATTCAGTATA
Organism: Chitinophaga pinensis; assembly: GCA_945878115.1. GTDB lineage: Bacteria > Bacteroidota > Bacteroidia > Chitinophagales > Chitinophagaceae > OLB11. Next base: position 29,203 of record CAMDVD010000045.1, read on the forward strand.
CAGATGTTGCTATAGCTGGTGCTAGTTCTTTTGTGGTAGATAAGTTACAATGCTATTTTACAACAGACAAAGTAATTGACAACACGTTACAAATTGAACAAATGAAAAAAGACATCCTATATTACCAAGGCTTTTTGGACAGCATAGAAAAAAAATTAGGAAACGAACGCTTCATGCAAAATGCAAAACCTGAAATTATTGAAATAGAGACCAAGAAAAAAAATGATGCCATAGAAAAAATGCGAATGATAGAAGAAAGCCTTAACTTGCTTTAGATTTTAAACAACATGAACCATAAATTATTTTATTTTGCAACGCTGTTGATATGCTTTTCTTGCCTCTCTTTTGTTGGACAAAATGAAGCAAACAAAGTGAAAGTGAAGTACGACTACATCGCTTTTTTAGGCTGTACTCCTTTTGCATCTCCATTGATGAACAAGAATGATTTTGACCGAATTTCGTCTCAATCTTTTTGTGCAAAAGATAGTGCAAATGCAATATATAAAATTTCAGCTTTTGATATCACTTTCGCAGAACGTGGGCTCTATCAAGATTCTACAGGACTTCCAATTGTTGTCACCGACTATTCCTCTGCACATTGTACTGGAGACACGATTCCGAAATTTTGGATCAATGCTTTCAAAGACAGAAGCTACAGAGGAGATACTATTTTCTTTGATAACATCATTGCAAGAGGAGCAGATAATAAAGCGCACATGTGCAAACAATTGAAGTTCATTATACAGTAATTTTTTTGATTCATTTTTTGCAGATTAAAAATGGAATAAAAAAAGAAAAGGTAAATAATTTATAGAAAAAATACCCACTGTTTACAGCCATTTCAGAGCAGGGGTTTGTTGCTCCCTTCTCCTGGAGGAGAAGGGTTGGGGATGAGGTTTGACAAAGCAATTTCCTTCATCAAAATTTAGCAAAGTATTCAGTAAAAAAATTAATGCTACGGTATAAACACAAAATTCGTCAAACTATTATTAGCATTATCTTTTTCTAATTTTCCGTTTGGCGTTATATGATATTTAGTGTAACCCAATTCTTGCAAAAACGAAATAATATCGCTGTCTGTATAAGGTGTGCTTTTCACAATATCCTTATCCATTTCTATCATCAAAATGGGATGAAATTGTATCAAGGTATTTCTCATTCCCTTTAATGCAGGAAATTCATTTCCTTCAATATCCATTTTTATAAAATCAATTTTTGGTAATGGGTTTTGTTGCAAATATTTATCTATCGAAATCGTTTGCACTTTTTGGTGCTGATTATGTTCACCTAAATAGGAAGATACCATCCCCAAATTTGCTTGTCGCGTATCATAATACAAATCAAGCTCAGACTCACTTTCAGCAATGGCAAGGTTCACCAACTCCACATTGTTTGTTGCATTCAGCGATACGTTTTTACAAAGAGCTTGATAATTTTTTTGAAATGGTTCAAAGGAAATTACTTTGCCGTGTTCGCCAATTTTGGAAGCCGAAAACAATGAATATAAACCTATATTGGCACCAATATCTATAACTACATCCCCTTCTTTTAATGTTGCAGACAAAAATGCAAATTCTGCATTTTCATATTCACCAAGGAAAAATAAATTCTCTTGTATCCAATCATCTATTGCTAATTCGAGTTGGATATTACCGTGAAATAGGATTTGTTTTTGTACCCCTTTAAACAAGTGTAATGGAAAAAATAGTCGCTGGTGAATACCATAAAATCGTTTTCTGAAAAATGAAAATTTAAACAGCAACTTAAAAAAATCTGCCAGCCAAGATCGTATCATTATCTCCTTTCCATTTTTTCAAAAATAATGGTATGCAGTCAGAATAAAAAAAATAGTATTGAAGATGATTAGGGCATATTGTGAATTGTCACATGCAATGATGTATGCACGAGCAAATGGCCTTGGATAACTTGGCGTAAAAAAAGCTCTTCGGTATTCTCATCGACCTTAGAAAAATGGCGTTAAGAAAATTTGAACGGTTGGCGTTAAAAAATAAAAACATTGGTATGATGCCACCTATTTAATGTAAGCATAATCTAAGCACTTAAGATGAAGAAAGAGAAAAAGAAGAATAGCTTTTTTATTTTAGACAACAGTTTAAATTTTTAGCTATTTTTCTACAGTCTTGATTTTTTGCTCCACTTTTTTATCAAGAAAAAAGTGGAAGAGTATCATCGGTCATCTCATCGACCTTAGAAAAATGGCGTTAAGAAAATTTGAACGGTTGGCGTTAAAAAATAAAAACTTTGGTATGATGCCGCCTATTTAATGTAAGCTTAATCTAAGCACTTAAGATGAAGAAAGAGAAAAAGAAGAATAGCTTTTTTATTTTAGACAACAGTTTAAATTTTTAGCTATTTTTCTACAGTCTTGATTTTTTGCTCCACTTTTTTATCAAGAAAAAAG
>CAMDVD010000046.1 GCA_945878115.1 Chitinophaga pinensis
TCAATTGCTGGTTGATCATTTTTGAACATGTTGATGTTGGAAAACATCGCACGATTAAAATTGGAATTGATATATTCAACTATGCTTTCATTGTTTTCCAATTTTTTAAAAAAAACTTCAAAGTTGTCCACCAGGTTTTTATAATATTCTGGTTCTGCCTTTCCTTCTTTTTCATCTTTCACAAATTCTTTTACCTCCGCTTCCAGAAATTTAAGTGTTGCTATTTTTTTGAAATGATCTAATGGTAAATTTTCGATGATAATTTGTAATTGATCTATTCGCTTGATGATAGCAGCTGTAATCACTTCACTTGCTTCAGATTTATTTTTGACCGTTATAATACCATCTTCTGTGCCATCGAAAGCATCCGCTTCTTTTTGTAAACGATCTATCTTATCGTGCGATAATTGTCGATTTATTGGAACTGGGACTTCTAAAGTTGTGGTAGTCCAAGGGTCAATTTTTTTATCTTTTTGGCAAAAAGAAGGAAGGGAAAAACCTAGTAGTAGGCAAAATAAAAAAGTTTGTTTCATAGAAGCGATGCGGAGCAAATGTAGTATTTTTTAGTTTGAATAATCAACCGAGAACGCACATATTACCGCTGATATTACCTTAGAAGTAAAAGATTTAGCTGATTATACAGTAGATGTTGCAGATATAGCGAATGTTGAAGATGGAATAGATGAAGTAGATTTAACAAATATTATTGATATTGTAGATAGGCAAGATGCAATTTGGAAACAATTCATAGTACTTGTTATTTTATTTTGTATTTGGAATTGACTAATCGTTTGAATTCTAATCTTGAGCTACCAAAATTTAGAAGCAATCCAACTTCTACAATATACACTTCTAAATAATTAATTGCCTGTGCTAAATTTCTAGGCTCTAAATAGGAAACTGCTTTTCATTCAACACTTATTTTTTGCGCAACAAAAAAATCTACTCGCCTTGTCCCAATCAGATTTTCTTTGTAAAAAATTCGCATCGTAAATTCTCTCAAAAAATCTATTCCAGCATTCCGCATTTCTGTTTCTAGCGCTCGCTGATAAATTACTTCTAGAAATCCTCAACCCAGTTCGTTATGAACCGTCATTGCGCATCCAATAATTTTTCCTGTTAACTCTTTATATTTTCCTTCCTCTATCATAACTTAATAATTTCAAAAAATGCAATTCATTGAAGCCTCATAAAGGTCTATGTTGCAAACAATATTATAAATCTATTTTATTTTCTCCTAACCATTTCCTTTTTCCTAAGCATCATAACTACCAGGTCTATCTACTAAATCTATGGTATAATCTGCTTCACCCGCTCCATCAGTGGTATTATCCACTCCATCCTAAGCATCTGCTCCATCTTAATCATCTGCTCAATCTGCGGCCCCTAATTGCTTCAAGAAAGTAAAATGAGATACCAATGCTTGTCTGAATGTTGGAAAGGCATGATAAGAAATATTCAAATCTTGGCAAGTCCTTTTTACAATTTTACTTATTTCTGGATAATGAATATGGGAAATCTTCGGATAAAGATGATGCTCTACTTGGTAGTTTAATCCACCAACTAACCATGAAATGACTTTGTTATTCATGGCAAAATTTACCGTGGTATTTACTTGGTGTATAGCCCATTCATTTTCAATTTTACTTTGGTCATTTGGCATAGGAAATTCAGCTTCTTCCACAGCATGTGCCATTTGGAACACGAGTGCTAAAGTGAGTCCTAATACGGCATGCATAATAAAAAATCCAAGTAAGGCCTTCCAAAAACCAAATACAAAAATGGGAATGATAAAGAAAATGCCAAGGTTCATCAACTTGCCAAGCCAAAATCCAATATGGTCTTTTGGTTTGAACGTATTAATCTCTGTCGTATTAATTTTTTTAGTAGCCAGTTTTAAATAATCATCAAATAAAATCCAATTGAAAGTGGTAAAAAAATACAAAGGCACTGAATAGATATGTTGGTATTTATGAAACCAACGTACGTCTTGCGTATGACACAAACGAAACATTGGATATTTGGCAATATCGTCGTCCAGTCCATCAATATTGGTATACGTATGGTGTAGAATATTGTGTTTTATTTTCCAAAGAAAAGTACTACCACCCATCAAATCGCCACCGATGAAGGCGATAAAATTATTCACATTTTTGTTGTTGCTATAACTGCCATGTGCAGCATCGTGCATGACATTAAAACCAATCGTTGCTTGTATAAATCCAACTAGTCCACATAGTGTAAGAGATAGGATGGCATTGGGTTGTACAAAAATAATGACAGAATACACACTGAACAAAGAAATCAATAAAATAATGGTTTTACTATATAATTTCCAGTTCCCTCTTTCTTGTATGTGGTGCGAGCTAAAATAGTCATGAATACGCTCGTCGAGCAAGTTTTTGAAGGGGCGTGGTTGATTTGTAAACGTGACTTTGGACATGCTTTATGGTAAATTTGAAGAGCGCAAATATAATGTGCAGAAAGGAAAAAATGGTTTATTGATTATTAGATCTGTTACCTTTCGCATTTGTTTACCTAAATGTAGCGAGTATATTTGATAGATTATTTGCCATCCACCTAAACTGTATCATACACCTTGTAACCTTAAACATGAAAAATAAATTACTACTTGGGATTGCTTTGCTGGCTTGTAATATATCACAAGCACAAACTCTATTTGAAAATAAAACATGGGGTTTTTCTATGCAAGCGCCGAAGAATTGGACAGCCTCAAACCCTGATGAGATAAAGGAAAATGTCAAACAATTTAAAATCGCTCGAACGCAAAAGGATAGAATAGACGCATCACTAAAGTCCTCTTTTCTAGTGGGTGCATTTTATAAATATCCAATACATTCGGTTATTGGATTTATCCCAACTATTTTGATTAATGCCAGAAAAATTCCAACAACTCAACAGGCAGATTTTTTAGCTTATATGGAAGCTGCCATTAAAAAAATGGAAACCCTTTTCCTTGATTTTAAATACACACAAAAACCAATACGCAAAACTTTACATGGCAAAGATGCCGTGTATATGGCGCTAGAATATAGTTTAAAAGCGGAGACTGGAGATGTATATACCATTCGAACCACTGCTTATGCAGTACCAATTGGGAAATATTATATCCAAATAAGTATGATGGATGAGGCTAAGCAGGAAGATTGTCAAGCCCTGTATCAGCAACTATTGCAGACGATTCATATTCAATAATTTTTTGTTATTGGGCTGTCGAATCAGGCGAAGTGATTTGGATTGTGAGGACACAAACCATGGGATGGTCAGCCAGCCATCATACAGTTTTTGTTTAAAATCTTTTACACGATAAATCCTTTTCATTTGTATTTTTGACCGATTCAGAATTAATATAGCTATGCACGAAGAAAGACCTTTGAATTTCCTAGAGGAAATAATTGAAAAAGATATTGCGGAAAATACACATGATGGTAGAATTCAAACACGTTTTCCACCAGAACCAAATGGTTATTTACATGTAGGTCACGCAAAAGCTATCTGTGTCAATTTTGGATTAGCGCAGAAATACAATGGGAAATGTAATCTTCGATTTGATGATACAAACCCTTCTACCGAAGAAACAGAATATGTAGAAAGTATTAAAGAAGATATACGCTGGTTGGGTTTTACTTGGGACAATGAATTTTATGCTTCCGATTATTTTGAACAATTATATGGTTTTGCTGTATTACTCATACAGAAAGGCTTGGCTTATGTAGACGATTCGACTGCAGAAGAAATGGCCGCATTGAAAGGAACGCCTACACAAGTTGGTAGTGATAGCCCTTACAGAGAAAGAAGCATAACGGAAAATCTAGATTTATTTGCGCGTATGCGTGCTGGCGAATATCCTGATGGCGCAAAAGTACTTCGTGCAAAAATTGACATGAAGCATGATAATATGTTGATGCGTGATCCGGTTATTTATCGTATCAAACATGCACATCATCATCGAACAGGAGATGCTTGGTGTATCTATCCGATGTATGATTTTGCACATGGACAAAGTGATAGCATTGAACAAATTACCCATTCCATTTGTACTTTAGAATTTGTACCCCATCGAGCTTTTTATGATTGGTGTATTCAACGATTGGACATTTTTCCATCCCATCAATATGAATTTGCCAGAGGAAATGTAGAGTATACGGTTACCAGTAAAAGAAAATTATTGGAACTGGTAAAAGATCAACATGTTACAGGTTGGGATGACCCTAGAATGCCCACCATTAGCGGCTTTCGACGACGTGGCTATTTGCCTTGCAGCATTCGTATGTTTTGGGATAAAGTGGGAATTGCCAAAAGAGATAACAATATTGAATTGAGTTTATTGGAGTTTTGTGTTCGCGAAGATTTGAATAAAGTAGCCCTCCGACGTATGGCGGTTTTAGATCCTATCAAATTAATTATTACCAATTACGAAGACGGGAAAGAAGAAGTTTTGGATGCAGAAAATAACCCAGAACAAGAAGATAGTGGTCATCGGCAAATCAATTTTTCTAAAGAGCTTTGGATAGAACGCGATGACTTTATGGAAACACCGCCACCTAAGTATTTTCGACTTGGACCAGGATTGAAAACTCGTCTCAAACATGCTTATATTGTGGAATGTACTGGCTTTAAAAAAGATGAGGAGGGTAAGGTAACAGAAGTGCATGCAACTTATTTTCCAGAAAGTAAAAGTGGTCAAGATCAAAGTGGCATTAAAGTAAAAGGAACTATACATTGGGTAAGTTGCGCACATGCAAAAAAAGCAAGTGTGCATTTGTATGATACTTTATTTGGCATAGCAAATCCGGCAGAAGTGGAAGGTGATTTTAAAGAATATTTGAACCCAAATAGTTTGATTGTTAAGGACGCATATATTGAGCCAGCGCTTGCTACAGCCAACCTACAAGACAGATTTCAATTTTTAAGATTGGGATATTTTTGTTTAGACAAAACAGCAACAGCCGAACATTTAATTTTTAATCGAACAGTTGGTTTGAAGGATTCTTGGGCGAAAAAGGGGTAACCTTTGTAATTCGGACCTTATTCCAATTCATCGTCTTTTTTTACGCTCAAAATTAATCGCAAGAATAACTTATTTAATTATTCTTATTTTTATTTCAGCCTTTATTTTATAGATTTGTGACCAATGCCATTTGAACATAAACAAAACCTAGATTGTACCCATTGTGCCAAGCGATTTACGAATGTATTTTGTAATACACAGTATGACTCTCTAGAAAATTTAAACTTAGAAAAAATTTGTTCTACCTATAAAAAAGGAGAATCTATTTTTAAAGAAGGCACTCGCCCACATGGTATTTTCTGTGTCAATTTTGGAAAAATTAAATTATCCAAAATGGGTGATGATGGCAAAGAACAAATTATTCGTTTGGTAAAAGCTGGCGACCCATTGGGTTATAGAGCGATTCTGAGTGGAGATAAATATAGTTCTTCGGCAGTTGCCATTGAAGATAGCGGTGTATGTTTTATTCCGAAAGAATTTTTCATGAATATCTTAGAGAAGGATTCTAATTTGTCTTTGGAAATGATGAAACTTCTATCGGATGATCTTCGTAAAGCAGAAGTGCAAATTACGCATTTGGCCCAAAAACCAGTGCGAGAAAGGGTTGCAGAGGCTGTATTGTTTATCAAAGAAACCTATGGCTTTGAAGCAGATGGGAAAACCATAGATGCTTCCTTTAGCCGCGAAGACATTGCCAATATTGTAGGCACAGCTACGGAAACGGCAATTCGTTTATTGTCCGAAATGAATAAGGATAAAATACTACAGTTATCTGGTAAAAAAATTATCATATTAGATATGCAGAAATTAGTGAAGACTGCAAATCTTTGTGATTAAGTACTGCAGCATTCATTTATTGTCTGAATCAGGATTTACAGAATGAAAGGATAATCAGGATGCGAAAAATAAAACAAATCCTGATAATTCTACTCCATGGTTTGTCTCTTCACAAACCAGATATCCCTTGGACGATCTTCTCCTAAAATTCGTGTTTCGATTAGTGGATACCAACTTATAGGAATAACAAATCCTGCTAATTCTAAAATCTTGATAATCCTGATTCAGACAGGAGCATGTATGTTTCGGTTGGTGGGATACCAACCGATAGAGAATCCTGAAATTCTAAAATCTTGATAAACCTGATTCAGACATATACTGCAAACATGACAAAAATCATGTTTGCTTTTTAGTTTGGTCATAGAAGTTGATTACAGTTTGGGTGAATTTTACAGCCAAATGAAAATTGCCATGGTTAAGTATTCAAGTATTCAGGAAGAGGATTTAAAAAACCTGCCTTTAAAATCATTTTTGGATGTTCTTTTAGATGATGTATATCCCTTTTTATTTTCAGAATTAAACAAAGCAGAAGCTTGTATTTCTACGCTGCGTTCTGAATTTGATATGGATGTTTTGAATTCTACTTATAAAAAAATATTGTCTGAATTTGATGAATTATATCGAAAGGAAAAATTGGTTCTGTTTCCTTTTTTACTAAAACTAGAAAATGAAAATAAGAAGTCAGAAAATTGCACACCTTTCAAAAATATTAAAGCACATTACACGTCCATTATCTACGAATTGCATAGTGGGATTGACTTGTTAGATCATTTGTTTATGCAAGACATGCATGAAACATCCGTTATGGTTCTTCGCGATATACTAGAAGATTTGAAAGAAAATTTGATTACGATTCAACGGGTTAAAGAAAAACATTTTTACGCAAATTATAAAAATTGTACTGGATGTAAAGCCATTCCAACTGTATGATAAAAACAGAAACAAAGATTGCTTGTAGCCATTGTGGTGAAACCTGCATGAATCAAGAGTTACAACAAGATGATTTGAACTTTTGTTGCCTTGGATGTAAACAAGTTAATGCCATCTTGCATCAGCATAAAATGACAGATTATTATTGTTTAAATCCTATGCCTGGAAATAAAATTATTTCTAGTGCAAGCAATAAATTTGATTATTTGGAGGATGAATCTATTGCCTCTAAATTAATCAGTTTTAAAAATGCGCAACACACGCAAGTACAATTTTTTATTCCGCAAATGCATTGCAGTTCTTGCCTTTGGTTATTAGAACATTTGTATAAATTGAATGAAGGCATTTTGCAAACGGACGTAAATTTTACAGATAAAAGTATTCGCATTTCATTTCAACAAGATAGAATATCCTTAAAGGAATTGTGTAATTTATTGATGTCGCTTGGCTACGAACCGCACATTACGTTGAAGGATTATGAAGAAGAAAAAACTAAACCTAAACCAGTAAGTAAATATTTGAAATTAGGGCTTGTTGGTTTTTGTTTTGGCAATATTATGCTCATTAGTTTTCCAGAATATTTGGGCTTAGATTTGGCAGACAATCCTTTATTACTGAATGTTTTGCGCTTTACTAATTTGGGAATTTCCTTGCCAGTATTTTTTTATGGCGCAAGTGAATTTTTTAAGAACGCGTGGCAAAGCATCAAACAGAAACATATCAATATTGATGCGCCGATTTCATTGGCTATCGTCCTCACCTTTACACGAAGTGTTTTTGAAATACTGACACATACTGGCGCAGGCTATTTGGACAGTATGTGTGGTATCGTTTTTTTTATGTTGATTGGTAGGGGCTTACAACGTAAAACATTGACCCATTTAAAATTCAATCGAGATTATACATCCTATTTTCCAATAGCACTTACGGTAGTGAAGGATAAAGAAATGCAAGTCAAAAAAATACAGGAGGTTGAAGAAGGTGATGTGTTGAAAATAAATTCGCAAGAAATTATTCCTGTTGATTGTATTCTAAGTTCACGACTTGCAGACATCGATTATAGTTTTGTAACTGGAGAAAATGATTGCACCAGTATGCATGCAGGGGAACTCATTTATGCCGGCGGAAAAGTGATGCATTCATCTATTGAAGTCATTGCAATCAAGCCTTTTTCTCAATCTCATTTTACTTCTTTATGGAATAATCAAGCGTTTAAAAAAGAAGAAGAATACAAATCGAATTTTGTTGAACTGATCAGTAAATATTTTTCATTAGCCTTAATACTCATAGCCAGTTTGACCTTTGTGTATTGGCAAATCGTAAACCCAGCCAATGCTTGGAATGCCTTGACAGCAGTGTTAATTATTGCTTGTCCTTGTACTTTATTGCTGACTTCATCTTATACTTTTGGCTATTTGATGGAATGGTTTTCCAAAGAAGGATTATTTATAAAAAATGCAGATACGATTACTAAAATGACGCAATTAGATCATATCGTTTTTGATAAAACTGGAACCATTTCGGAAGTTGTGCAACCTGAAATAATTTTCATGCCATTGAATAGTACTATCGAAGATTTGAGGGTGGTTGTTTCTATCATGAAGCAATCGAATCATCCATTCAGTAAAATAATTGCGAAGCATTATGAGAAATTGTCAATAGAAGAAATTCAATCTGTAAAAGAAATTGCGGGGCAAGGTATTGAAGCTTGGCACAATGAACAACATATAAAAATTGGTAGTGCATCTTTCGTAGGAATGCAAGTGCCGAATGAAATAAGTGGTTCTTTGGTTTGCTTTTCGGTCGATGGTAAAACGCAAGCTTATTTTATTTTGAAAAATAAAATTCGCAGCGGAATAAAAGAATTGTTCTCCGCTTTAAAAAAATATTCTGTTAGTTTATTAAGTGGCGACAATGCTTTATCGGTGCAACAAATGAAACATATTTTTCCAAAGGACTCTAGCTTATTGTTTCAACAAACGCCACAGCAAAAATTAGATTATATCCATAGTCTGCAAATGCAAGGGAAAAAAGTGATGATGATTGGTGATGGAATAAATGATGCTGGTGCTTTAAAGCAAAGTGACTTAGGTATTTCAGTAGTAGAAAATCATTTTTCATTTTCACCAGCGTCCGATGCAATCATACATGCAGATCGTGTTGCAAATTTGCATGCCTTTATACAAAGTGCTATAGGCGCGAAGCGGCTTATTATTGGTAGCTTTATCTATTCATTATTTTACAATGCTATCGGAATTTATTTCGCCGTGAGTGCACAACTGAAACCAGTGATAGCCGCTATTTTAATGCCTGCTTCATCTATCAGTGTTATCTTGATTGCCTTTGTTGGAACTAGATATTTACATTATACATATTTCCAAAAAAACAACGAAAAACAAAGACATGATAAGAATCATGTTTTACGTTGATAGATACCATTTTATGCCTTCCACACCCTCTCTACATTTGTACTATTAAAACAAATCATCATGAACGTTATTATATTCTTACTTGCGGTTAGCCTTTTGGTTGCGATTAGTTTTTTAGTTGCATTTATATGGAGCGCAAGTAATGGACAATTCGATGATGATTACTCACCAGCACAACGCATTTTTTTTACAGATAACATTGAAAACGAAAATAACTAATCCAATTTATGCAATTAGAAAAATTTTATTACGACAATAAGATAGTCAAACAATTCGGAATCGCTACTTTGTTTTGGGGCATTGTAGGTATGTTGGTGGGTATAGTCATTGCCTTTCAATTGGCGTATCCACAACTCAATCTAGGCTTGCCTTATACCACTTTCGGTCGATTAAGACCATTACATACCAATGCCGTTATTTTTGCGTTTGTAGGCAATGCTATTTTTGCTGGTGCTTATTATATCATGCAAAGGGTTTTAAAGACAAGACTTTTTAATGATGTATTAAGTCGAATCCATTTTTGGGGTTGGCAAACCATCATTGTATTAGGTGCTGTATCCTTACTATCAGGATTTACAACCGGAAAAGAATATGCAGAATTGGAATGGCCAATTGATATTTTAATTACGCTAGTTTGGGTTGTCTTTGGTGTGAATATGTTTGGAACCATTCTAAAAAGAAGAGAAAGACATTTATATGTTGCTGTATGGTTTTTTATCGCATCATGGGTTACAGTGGCGATGTTGCATATTGTGAATTCCTTCGAATTACCGATTTCATGGACAAAAAGTTATAGCTTGTATGCTGGTGTTCAGGATGCGTTGGTTCAATGGTGGTATGGTCATAATGCAGTTGCTTTCTTTCTTACCACACCATTCTTAGGATTGATGTATTATTTTGTACCTAAAGCTGCTAATCGACCTATCTATTCTTATCGTTGGAGTATTGTTCACTTTTGGGCTCTCATCTTCTTATATATTTGGGCAGGTCCCCATCACTTATTATACACCGCATTACCAGGATGGGCGCAGGCTTTAGGAACTGTGTTTAGCATCATGCTTATCATACCGAGTTGGGCTGGTATGCTCAATGGATTATATACCTTACGTGGTGCCTGGGATAAGGTACGTGAAGATCCTATTCTTAAAATGTTTGTAGTGGCTTTGACTTGTTATGGTATGGCTACTTTTGAAGGACCAATGTTGTCTTTGAAATCGGTGAATGCAATTAGTCATTATACCGATTGGACCGTAGCACATGTGCATATTGGGGCATTAGGCTGGAATGGATTTTTAATATTTGGTATGCTCTATTATTTAATACCAAAAATGTGGGGCACAACTTTATACAGTGTGAAGCTTGCAAATCAGCATTTCTTAATTGGTACAGTGGGTATTTTATTATACGCGATTCCAATGTATTGGGCTGGTTTTTCACAAAGTATTATGTGGAAGCAATTTACAGAAAGCGGTCAGCTCCAATTTCAATTCATGGAAACGGTTACACATATTGTTCCGATGTATATACTTCGTGGCATTGGTGGATTGTTGTATTGGGTAGGTGCATTAATGGCGGCGTATAATATTTACAAAACCATGAAGCAAGGCAAGTTCATTGAAATAGAAGCGGCTGAAGCAATGCCCTTAAAAGCACAAGTAATGCCGCAACATAAAATGCATTGGCATGCTATTATCGAAAGAAGACCGATTCAGTTATTGGTATTTTGTTTGGTTGCAGTTGCTATTGGTGGTGCTGTTGAATTGATTCCTACTTTCTTAATTGATGAAAATATTCCAACTATCGCTTCTGTAAAACCATACACTCCACTTGAATTACAAGGACGTGATATCTATATTCGAGAAGGCTGTTATACTTGTCACTCACAAATGGTAAGACCTTTCCGTGATGAAGAAGCACGCTATGGCGAATATTCTAAAGCAGGTGAATTTGTGTACGATCATCCATTTCAATGGGGTAGCAAGCGTATAGGTCCAGACCTTCATCGTGTTGGTGGCAAATATCCAAATAGTTGGCATTACAACCACATGCGTGAACCAACCGACATGACACCTGGTAGTATAATGCCGGCATATAATTGGCTTATCACGGATGATTTGAATGTATCCAATACGGAGGATAAAATAAATGCCATGCGTAAATTGGGCGTTCCTTATCCACAAGGTTATGAAAAAATTGCATTGACCGATTTAAGAATGCAAGCAAATCAAATTGCGAATAATTTGAAAATGGATAAAATAAAGGCAGATCCGAATAAAGAGATTATTGCAGTGATTGCCTACTTGCAAAGATTGGGCACAGACATCAAAAAGAAAGACGTACAGAAAAAATAAAATATAACCCTATGAAGTTCAAATATTATCTCGAGAGAATACAGGATGTTCGTATTTATCCAATGATTTCTTTAATACTATTCAGTCTCATTTTTATCGGTGTATTATTATATGTATTCACCAGTGATAAAAAAAGTATGGATGCAAAAGCGAATATTCCATTACAATAATTTACCTCTCTATTATACAAACCATGAAAAAATTAATTCGTAAATTCTTGATATTACTTCCTTTCCTCATCTTACATGGAAGTACCTTTGCAGCAGATGCAAGTAACAATAATAGTCCAGCAGGTATTTCGTCTGGAAGCCTTGCTAGATATGTGCTTGGCGGCGTGATTGTTTTGTTAGGCTTTGTGATATTTATATTGACAAATGCCATTAAAATTGCAGGTCAAAATTACCAAGATAAAATAAAAGCTGAAAAAAATGGTGCAGGTAAAATACTAAGTATTATTTTATTACTAAGTATGTTTTCTAATTCACTTTTTGCGCAAACCGAAGCGAATACAAAGAATTTTGCCAGTAATTGGGATCTGTATATTTTGATGCTGATTGTACTTGTGTTATTTATTGTTATTCTTGTGATGGTGAAGACTTTATTCATATTGATGGGTATTAAGGCTAAAGAAAAGGAACAAAAATTGGGTGGGTTTAAAGTGAAAACATTTTTCCAAAAATTCAACGAGACTGTTCCGATTGAAGAAGAAGAAAGTCTGGATTTGTCGCACGATTATGATGGCATACGCGAATTAGATAATAAAATTCCTTCTTGGTGGACTTGGGCTTTTTTCTCCTTTGTTTTATTCGCTATCGTTTATTTGTACCGCATGTTTGTAACCGAAACTTTGCCCAATCAATATGTTGAATTAGCAAAAGCAAATGAAATTGCCGCGGAACAAAAATTAGAATTTCTAAAAAATAGCGCAAATAATGTAGACGAAAATTCCGTAGTATTTTTGGGTGCAGGCGATATCGCTCAAGGAGCTGAAGTATATGCAAAGAACTGTGTAGCTTGTCATGGCGATAAAGGCCAAGGTGGAGTAGGTCCAAATTTAACGGATGATTATTGGTTACACAAAGGTGGTATTAAAGAAATTTATTATTCTATAAAATATGGTTGGCAAGAGAAGGGAATGAAAAGTTGGAAGGATGATTTTTCGCCAATCCAAATAGCACAATTAACAAGTTTTGTAAAAACATTGCATGGTACAAATCCACCAATGCCAAAAGCACAACAAGGTGAATTGTATATGGAAGATACAACTAAAGCAATGAAGGCTGATTCGACGAAAGCAGTAAAGGATTCTGTAAAAAAATAGGATAGACTCACTCTCTAAAGAGAATAGAGATTATGTATTCTTTCAAAGCGGAACTTAACATTTAAGTATCTTATAGAGTAGGAGTTTGTTGCTCCCTTCTCCTGGAGGAGAAGGGTTGGGGATGAGGTCTAAAATAAGAAAGTATTTTTTCATCAAAGAAGTAGTAAAGCAATAAAATAAGGCGAAGTGGAAGATTTAAATACACAATCTGAAAGTAATTTTAGAGATAAAATTTCAACGGTTGACACGAGAGGAAAAAGAAAATGGATGTATGTTTTCCAGCCAAAAGGGAAGCTATACAATTTGCGAACTTATTTTAGTATTGGCTATTTGGTTCTATTATTTGGCTTGCCATTTGTGAAATGGAACGGGAATCCTTTGTTCTTATTTGATGTTACTAAATCTAAATTTATTTTTTTCGGACAAGTATTTTTACCACAAGACTTTGTTCTGTTTGGTATTGGCATGCTCGTCTTCTTATTATTTGTTGTTGTCTTTACTTTAATATTCGGTCGTGTGTTTTGTGGTTGGGCTTGTCCGCAAACTATTTTTTTAGAAATGGTATTTCGGAAAATAGAATATTGGATAGAAGGCCCTGCAAACAAACAACAAATTGCAGATGCCAAATCTTGGACTACAGAAATGTACGTGCGTAAGACGATCAAACATATTCTATTTTTTTTATTGTCCTTTATCATTGCAAACACTTTACTTTCTTATATAATAGGTTTAGAAGAGTTGCGACGAATTGTTAGAGAGCCTGTATCCATGCATGTTTTAGGCATTACTATTTTAATGATTTTTACATTTGCTTTCTATGCTATTTATGCATTTGTTCGTGAAATAAGTTGTATCGTTATTTGTCCTTATGGTAGATTGCAAGGCGTATTATTGGATCGAAATTCTATAGTGGTTATTTATGATTATTTGCGTGGCGAACCTAGAAATAAAAAAAGAAAACAGACGGAAGAAAAGAAAGGCGATTGTATAGATTGCAACATGTGTGTGAATGTTTGTCCTACTGGTATTGACATTCGAAATGGTACCCAATTGGAATGTGTGAATTGCACAGCATGTATCGATGCATGCAATCGAATGATGGAGAATGTTGGACTAGAACCGAATTTAATTCGCTATGGAAGTGAGAATGATATTTCGACAGGTGTCAAGCCAAAAATTACTTATCGTATTAAAGCGTACAGTGTGGTGCTTGTTATTTTATGCAGTATACTTGTTGGATTACTAGTAACAAGAAGTATGTTTGATGCAACTATTTTGCGAGTAGCTGGACAAGTGTTGCAAGAAAACGCAGATAGTACCATCAGCAATTTGTATAAAATTAAAATCGTCAGTAAAAGTGGTTATACAAAGCCTTATCATCTAGAATTAGATAGGAATACAGCTAGCATAGAATATGTTGGCAAAAACTTGGATTCCTTAAAATCAGGCGTTGAAAGTGAAGAAACATTTTTTATTAAAGTACCGAAACAACATATCACACAACGAAAAGAAAAAATAAAAATATTAATTAAATCTGGAGATAAAATTATTCAAACTAAACAAATTACTTTTATAGGAGAATATTAAGATGGCGTTCAAAACCTATACGTTTTCAAAAACTGATAGGTTTAGTAAAGAACAACGAGCAACTTAGAATTTATTTAAAACACTAAATCAACACTATGAAAAAACTAATGCACGCTGGTAATTTAATTCTGTTTGGATTTGGAATCATGGTACTTTTCATTGCTGGCTTAGTGTATGAATGTACCCAAAATCCTTCGGTGATGGTAAGCAATAATTATTATGAACAAGAGCTCAAATACCAAGACCTCATTGATGCTAGAGCGAATGCACAGAGTTTTAATGATTCTTTGTTATTGATAAAAAACCAAGGTGAAGTTTTGTTTAAAATACCAAAGGAGCTCAATGGCTTGATGCAAAATTTGAAGATTGAATTATACAATACATCTGATGATAAAAAGGATAAGAATTTTGTGTTGCAAAAAAATGAGGAAGGGATTTATAAAGTGAATACAAGTACTTGGGGTAGCGGTAATTATTTGTTGAAACTTCATTTTACATCGGGTGCAAAAAACTATTATAAAGAATTTAATTACGCCTCATGAGTAGCATCATTTTGCCAGCTTTAATTTTAGGGTTGTTTGGAAGTTTTCATTGCATGGGCATGTGTGGACCATTGGTGATGAGTATGCCATTTCAATTTGTGGAAAAGGGGAAAAAGATTTCGGCAATTGTTTTGTATCATGTTGGAAAGACCATGAGTTATGCATTATTTGGCTTGATAGCAGGCAGTATTGGTAAAGGTTTTATATTTTTTAAATGGCAACAATCTTTGTCTATCCTGGCGGGCTTAGTGTTATTATTGATTACGTTTATTCCTTATCTCAAACAAAAATTGGTATTGCCCATTCACTTGCCAGATTTATTCTCAAGGATTTACCAACGCATGCAATCAAACCCAAGCATTCATTATTTTTTACTACTCGGATTTTTAAATGGCTTATTGCCTTGCGGATTGGTGTATGCAGCATTAGCAGGAGCTATGGCAACAGGCTCGCCTATTACAGGTTGGGCATTCATGTTATTCTTTGGCTTAGGTACAATGCCATCTCTAAGTATTTTGATTTTTTTTCAACAAAAATTTTCCATCACTTGGCGAAAATATTTTTTGAAAAGCTCCACTATACTTTCCATTTTTATTGGCATTCTTTTAATTTTTCGCGGCTTGAATTTAGGCATTCCATATATTAGTCCTAGTTTCAATTCCCATACGCAACAGATGAGCTGTTGCCACAAACCTTAAACTTTTTATTCACCCTATAAATTTAGAAACATGCTAGAAAGACATAGTTTAAAACATGAGTTCCCACAATTTGAAGAAAAAATAATTGCGCTTAAATCATCGGATGCGCATTTTAGAAAACTATTCGATGAGTATGATGAATTAGATCATCATATTTATAGAATTGAGAATGAAACAGAACCTACTACAGATGAGGTTTTGACCGCGCTGCAAGTAAAACGCGTTCATTTGAAAGATGAATTGTATAAGTATTTGATTAACTAGCAATTTTATCTATCGGTTGCTGTCTCACCAATTGAAATGAGTTGATTGGTGACACCAACCAATAGGCAAAAAAGACAATTTGAAAATCGGATAATTTGGAGTTTAGGAATTTCAGATTGGATGAGAATATTTGCTAGTCCGAAAGGAAGGCTTCGCTCAAAGCGAAGCCTTCCTTAATTTGATACGTCAGGAGAGTTAGATTCATCTATTGGCTGGTGTCTCTTCAAATGAAATGAGCTGGTAGGTGAGATACCAACTAGTAGGTTAAGAAGAAAGTCATAAGTAGTAAGTGTAGCACGGAAATGGCGTAGTTACTCAGCGAGGTGGCATCGTCCCTTGCACATAGTGTACAAATAATAAAATGGCTATATTATTCTCATTTGCATAAACAAAAAACTACTTGAAGGATGGATATTAATTTAGTGGAATTGCAAATTGGGTTATACTGAAATGGTATGAATATAGGTGGTCACAAATTGGTGCTCTATTCGAAAAATTCTTACATTTACTTTTTCTAAATTGCCGTTATGGAGTTATTACCGATTCAAAATAAAATTTATGAAGTGAGGGGAGAAAGAATCATGTTTGATTTTGATTTAGCGCTCCTTTTTGATACCGAAACAAAAAAATTAAAACAAAGTGTAAGACGAAATATACAACGTTTTCCAAATACATTTATGTTTGAATTAACACCGAATGAATGGCGTGAGGTGGTCACAAATTGTGACCACCTGCCTTCAAATGCCCGTTTTTCAAGTGTTTTGCCTTTTGCATTTACAGAACATGGAGTTACCATGCTAGCGAGTATATTAAAAAGTGACCGAGCAATAAAAATGAATATTGCCATTGTTACAGCATTCGTAGAAATGAAAAAACATCTTTCATTATACACTGAGTTAGCAAAAAAAATACATGAGTTAGAACAACAAACAAACACACAATTTATGGAAATATATGAGGCATTAGAAAACTTAATAAATGACACATATTTACTAAAAGAAAAAGATAAAAAACTTACAAAGTGGGAACAACGTGAGGAGATAGGATTTAAAAAAAAGTAAATATTTCTATGTAAAATTTCTATTGTTCATGAATTGCAATTCTAAACCAATATAAAAGAATTTATTAACCTTATACAATTTATCCTATTTATTCTTGAATAAAAACGAATCTACATTTTATAAAAATTGTTGAGCTCAAACGATTAGTTTTTTTATTTTAAATATCCTGCATTTATGATTATAGATTGGAACACTTTCAAGAAAAAATTATGGTATTCATTAAAATTAGAAGAACCCGAGTTCAGGCAATATGCAAGTAACTATATTTATTTTTCGGTTGTTGAGACACAATTCGAAATGAGTTGGTTGGTGAAACATCAACCAATAGGCGGAAATAAAGATTTGAAAATGAGATAATTTGGAGTTTAGGAATTTGAAATTGATGAAACTAATTGCTAGTCAAAAAGGAAGGCTTCGCTCAAAGCGAAGCCTTCCTTAGCTAGGTTAAATCAACTCGGCAATCCAATCAAATCTGTCGTCTCCAAAATGTCTTGCAATGCCGTATATAAAATATCTAAATCTTCTTGGGTATTAAATCCTTGTACAGAAAAGCGCATATACACTTGGCCAAAATGTACCATAACTGGAATTTCAATTTGATACTTTTGAAATAGTAATGTTTGTAATTTTTCGGGTTCTTTCGTGACGATAGGTATGGAAAATAATTGCGCTAAAAAAGTTTCGTTGATAGGACATAAAGGCTGCGTTCCCAATAATGCACAAAAACGCGAAGCATTATCTAACACCAATTTTTTACTGCCTTTGGTTATTTCATCCCAATTATTTTCTTCCATAAATGCAAGTGCTTTTGGAATGGTTAAAAATGCTGAAATATCTCTAGTGCCTTGCAATTGATGATAGTCTAGAAACAAGGAAGATGAAGGCTTTGCGCTATCATAACCCCAACTAACAACTAATGGATCAAACAGATGCTGCAATTCTTTTTTGACATATAAAAAGGAGCAACCTTTTGGTGCCATGAGCCACTTATGACAGGCGCCTGTAAAAATATCAGCTTGTAATTCTGTAAGATTTAATGGTAATTGCCCAGGTGTATGTGCGCCATCAACAAAAGTAATTAAGCCAAGTTGTTTTGCTTTTGCACATATTTCTGCAACTGGTAAAATCAATCCAGTAGTGCTTGTAATCTGGCTGATAAAAACCATTTTTGTTCGTGATGTTAAACCACTAAAAAATTGTTCAATAAAACTTTCTGTCGAGACAATGGGTAATTGTATTTCTGCTTTTATAAATTTTGCTTTATTCTTTTTGCAATAATAATTCCATGTTTTTTCGCAAGCACCATATTCTAAGTTGGTACTTAATATTTCATCGCCTTCTTGCAAATCAAAACTCTTCGCAATAATATTTACTGCATAAGAAGGATTGGTTACAAATACAATATCCTCGGCCTCGCAATGAATATAAGCCGACAAAGCTTTTCTCGATTCTGCTAAGTAAGTATAACTGTTGATGGTAATAAATTGAACAGGCTCTTGTTCTAATTCCAATTGCCATTTTTGATAATCTGCAAATACTTCTTTTGGGCATGCGCCAAAGGAACCATTGTTGAGAAAGGTAATATCTGGTCGAAGTAAAAATTTGGATTTGATCGTATTCATTTGACAATGATATAAAATTAATATTGACTTTGTAAAAGTTCTTGTGTGTACACTTGATTCGGCTGTTTAAATAAATTGTCTGCATCATTCATTTCTACAATCAATCCTTTTTGCATTACAGCTACATGATCGCTGATATGTTTGACTACGCCAATATCATGCGAAATAAAAAGATAAGTAAGATTAAATTCATCTCGTAAAGCAACCAATAAATTAAGGACTTGGGCTTGCACACTCACATCCAATGCCGATACACTTTCATCACAAATCAAAAATGTAGATTGCAAAGCAAGCGCCCGAGCAATGCAAATTCGTTGTCGTTGACCGCCAGAAAATTCATGTGGGTAGCGATGATAATGTTCAGCAGACAAGCCAACTTTATTTAATAATTCTAGCGTTTTTTCTTTCCGATTATTGGCAGGATGAATGCCATGCACATGCATCGGTTCTTGAATCGCTTCACCAATACTTATTCTAGGATTTAAGGAAGAATAAGGGTCTTGAAATATAAGTTGTACTTCTTTACGATATTGTTGCGTATCGGTTTTATTCAAATCGGCAATAGATTTTCCTTTGTACATAATTTGTCCACTAGTAATATCTGTTAGTTTTACAATGGCTTTTCCGATACTTGTTTTTCCGCAACCACTTTCACCGACAAGCCCCATGGTTTCGCCTTCGTGTATGTTTAAGTTTACACCATTCACGGCTTTATACCATGCGTTCGTTTTACCAAAAAAACTTCTGTTCGTCGGATACCAAATCTGTACATCTTGTAATGCAAACAGTGGTGTACTTTTATTGATGTTTTCTATACGAGCCACAAATGCTGCACTTTGTATCCAATTGTTTTCCTCAAGCTTATTTTCTTCTAGATTAGTTGCTACAATTTCAGCAACTGTTTTTAAATATTTGACACGATGATTTTTATCTGGTCGACAGGCTAAAAGTCCTCGTGTATAAGGATGTTGCGGATTTGCAAATAAAGATTTTGTGTCTTGCTTTTCTACACATTTTCCTTGATACATCACCATCACATCATCTGTAAAATGTTTGACTAAATTCAAATCATGTGTGATAAATAAAATTGCCATTCCATTTTTTCTTTGCAATTCTTTGAGCAATTCTAAGATGGTCTTTTGAACTGTTACATCCAATGCAGTGGTTGGTTCATCTGCAATCAATAAAGTTGGATTACAACTTATTGCCATCGCAATCATAACCCTTTGTTTTTGTCCTCCAGATAATTCATGCGGATAGCGATAAAATATTTCTTTCGGGTTGGGCAATTTTACTTCTTCAAATAAGGCAATCGTTTTTTCTGTTGCTATTTCTTTGGTGCATTTTTGATGCAATCGAATACTCTCTGCAACTTGTAACCCACATCGCATCAATGGATTCAAGGAAGTCATTGGCTCTTGAAATATAAACCCAATTTCATTGCCACGAATATTTCGTAACGCTTCTTCGTCTAATTGCAGTAGATCAATTCTTTCTTTATTTTTTGTTTGAAAGAAAATTTTCCCATCCACATATTGCGCTGGAGGAGTAGAGAGTAATTTTAAAATGCTCAATGCAGTCACTGATTTTCCAGAGCCAGATTCGCCAACCAATGCTAAGGTTTTGCCAGCATGCAATGCAAAAGAAATAGTTTGAATAGCATGGGTCGTATTTTTTTCTATCTGAAAATCGACAGAAAGATGTTGTATTTCAAGAAGAGAAGTGTCAGAATGCAAGTGCTAGAAAATTAGAATTTTAAATGTTTCACTGTATTCCCATTATTGATTAATTGTTTCAAAGAATCGATGCCAATTCCCAAATGTTTTTCGACAAATGAAGTCGTAACGGTTTTGTCGCTTTCCGCAGTTTTAACACCTTCTGGAACCATAGGTTGATCGCTCACCAATAGCAATGCGCCAGTTGGAATATGGTTGTAAAATCCGGTTATAAAAATGGTTGCTGTTTCCATATCAATTGCCATTGGCCGTATGCGTTTGAGGTAGTCTTTAAATTCTGTATCATGTTCCCATACTCTTCGATTGGTGGTATAGCATGTGCCTGTCCAATAGTCGAAACCTTTATCGCGTATGGTAGTCGAGATTGCTTTTTCTAAAGCGAAAGCTGGTAGTGCAGGCACTTCTGGCGGAAAGTAATCATTGCTTGTTCCTTCGCCACGAATAGCGGCAATGGGTAAAATTAAATCACCTACTTTATTTTTTTTCTTCAGTCCACCGCATTTACCCAAAAATAAAACTGCCTTTGGTTGAATGGCAGTTAGTAAATCCATGACCGTTGCAGCAGATGCAGAACCCATTCCAAAATTGATGATAGTGATGCCATTTGCAGTAGCACATTGCATGGGTTTGTCTTTGCCAAATATTTTACATTTATGTTGTTTAGCAAATAATTCAACGTAGTTAGAAAAGTTGGTGAGTAAAATATATTTACCAAAGTTTTCGAGTGCTTCACCGGTATATCTTGGTAGCCAGTTTTTTACTATTTCTTGTTTGGTTTTCATGCAACGAAAATACATTGTTTTTTGAAAGTATGCTATTGCAAGAGTTTAATCTAGATTGCAAATCCATTAATAGAGCAGTTCGAGTTTGCAATCTCGAACTGTTTGACTATTATAGCAACACTAATAATGTAATGAGAATATTTTTGGGCGGCACACACGCTTTTCGTTACAATCTTTTTGCTGCAGAGCCAGCAAAAAGGATTTTCACTTCCAATCGTTGCTGCAATACATCGACATGAAAATCATTTTCTCACTAATTTTTAGTTTAAACACTATTATTAAATTTTACTTTTATCTAATATTTTATTGCTTTTAATGTGCAAGCTCCAAATTTTGAAGATAGCTTAATATAATAGATTCCTTGTGTGATTAATGAAGTGTTGATATTGAAAAGAATACTACCTCTATTAATATATTCGGTCTTGACAAGTTGTCCTTGACAATTAAAAATATTTAATTGGTAATCATAATTTGTAGGGGATGAAAAGTATAATTTCCAAGAATCACTAGTAGATATAAGTGAAACGTCTATTGTATAATTTTTTATTGAAATTGAAGAAACTGGCGCACACCAAGTTGGGTTTATATAGTTTCCTTCGCAATCCATTTTAATGTAACGAGTATTTCCAAAATCACTTGCGAATAATGCAAAATAGCCACCATCATTTGTTGGTACAATATCTTGTAGATTTACAAGATTAGGTTCATTGGTAAAATCTTTTTTAAACAATGCAATGCCATTTTCGAATTTTACAAAACCTTTGAACCCTCCAACTATGTAACTATTATCTAGTAAGCTCTTGTGCACAATATCCCCTGCAGTGGCTACGTAAGTCAAAATAGTATCGTGATGAACTATATTGAATGCACTATCTAAAATAAATAAATCTGTATTCCCAACTGCATAATAATAGTTATCTATTTTTGAAATTTGGCTAATATAATTCGGGTATACAATTATGCTAGTATTTAAGTTAGGAAGTGGAATTCTGTTTACAAAATTTCCGTTGGTATCTATTTGATTCATTAAGTAAGAATAATATTCTGTATACGGACTATTGACTAAAAAAGAATCTAAATAAGTTGAACCAAACAAAATCGATTGACTATCAAATGAACTTTCTATTGCTGCTCTTCTAACTGTTTCTGAATGATATTGAACAAAATTTGTTGTATTCCAAATTTGATTCCCAAATGTATCTGTTTTTGCAATAAATAAATCGGTGTATGATGGAGTTATGCTTGTGCTATCATATTGCATACCTATGAAATAATATGAACCATTTAGATACAAACCGTTATACACTTTATTGAACAAATTACTTGGCTTTTTAAATGTAAATTCTCTTTTGTGATTACCGAATGTATCCGTGATTACAACATAAGCAATTTGATTGTTGTTTCCTGCTCCTAGTGTTCTGCCCATTAGCATAATTTCATTATTACTGTTGCGGTGTGCAGATTCTAAAATATCGATATTAGGGCTTGGGTTTCCGTAATGTTTATAGTTGGCAATATTTCCATTTGTGTCAATAAGATGTAAGTCAAAACCACTAGTTTCAGAAGTAATAATAGTAGTATCTCCTGAAACTATACAATTTGTGCTGTACATAATTTGATTAGTAAACTCATTATACACTTTTAGTTGTGCAAGTCCTAAAAAAGAATTTAACAATGGTAATATAAAAGCCAATAAGTGCTTCATGATTATTTGATGGCTTTAAGCGTACAAGAGGATTTGCCAGCAATTATTTTAATTAAGTAAACACCCTTTGCAAAATTAATATTTGGAATAGAAATCTTTTTTTCTGCTTTTAAAAATTCATTTTTATAGACAAGTTGCCCTAGATTATTATATACTTCGCAATTAAATGTTGAGGCAAGAATTTCAGTTAATGAGATTTCCCAACTTATTTTGGTATTGAACACACTTGCAGATAAATTGCTTTGAGTAATTTCATTAATTGATGTTGGTGTATAATCTTTTGACTTCTCACAATTGATTCTACCAAAAGCAAATTCCAAGCTAGAATACCCATTTATATTATTATAAACATATGAAACTTTATCAGCACCTCCTCTTAATCTATCTCTAAACTGAACATCACTTTCTGTAAGATTATTTTCTAGTAATAAGGCTGCAACACCCGTTGTTACAGCGACAGCATCTGCACTTTGTTTCACAGCGGATGAAAAAATCTCACCTCTATTAATTTGCGAGTTACCTTCTGTGGAGAAAAATTGAGATGCAGGTGCTGCTATGTCATAGCCAGAGCCATAATTTGATGGGTGAGCATAATTTGTGCCTCCAATATTATATGTCGGTAAGCAAGGAGTTTCTTCTCCTGGCTCTAGTAAATCATACCTATTACTATTAATAACCCCTATGACTTCTGGAGTCTTATCAAAGGCATCTAAATTATACTTTGCCGGATGACTAGGATACCAAGTTCCAGTTGACGCTGTTTCTGTATGACCAGCCGGAGCAATAATTATGGTGCCCTTGGCACCATGTACAAATTGTCTTCCTGATATATGATGATTCCATAATTCAATTTTTATATTGGGGGATTCAATTGGTGAGAAATAATTAATGGCCAAAATATCTTCTTGTTGTACAAGAGCTAATTGCAATGCAGATATTAGATCTGCATCAGAAGTGAAATCATCACCTATTTTATAAGGAGTAATAATTGAATTTTCTGCTAACCCAGCTATCCCTATATTGTTATTTTTTGTAGCTGCTATAATACCTGCCATGTGCATCCCAATTCCAGTTTGTCCTGTTGAAGGATTTAATGTATTACAAGGATGATTAATGCCAGAGCAATCAAACATATTAGCGAAAGGTTGATTTGTCAAGTCATTATGTGAAGTCACAATATCGCCTTGGGCTAAGATTCCTATTTTAATATTAAGTCCTGATAATCCTGCTTTCCAGCAATCACAAATTTTTGCATCTGCTCCTATTGTTCCGTCAATTGGTGCTGTTCCTCCACTAGTACAAAGATTACTATTAAAATCTAATTCATTAAAACCATCATTATAAATATACCATTGATAATCTATGAATGGATCATTGGGTTCGTCTGCTTCGCAAAGAGTATAAACTGGAGATTCTGGTGGAGCTGAAGAATCTCCATTTTGATTATCTTTTATTGGCATGTGATTTACAAAATTAGGACCAGCCGCACAAATAGTTCCATTCGAATTAGTGTACATTTCTTGCATCAACTGAACAAAATAATTAAAGTCAGGAACACCTGATGTATTTAGGGGAACTTGTGCTTCAAAAATATAAGTATAGCTACAACCTGTTGTGACTGGCAATGTGCTTAGCGGTGCGGCATGCAATGTAAGATTATATTGAGACATAAAATTTGTTAGGTCTGTGCTACTTGGATAAGGGTTCGTAAAATTTACCAATATCAAGTTATCTAATGTTAACTATTGATTTGAAGAGTAACTCATGTTTGGTAATGCGCTAACATTTAGATAAACCATTTCAACCAATCCTGTTGCATAAATATTCTGTGCTTCATTAAGCCTTTGAATTAGAGTAGTAGATGGATTGAAAAATACATCATTTGCTAAATCCCTTCTTCCTGACCTATATACAATTGAATCTATAATTGAAGAATTATAAGTTCCTGAATATGATGTGCCATTAAAACATCTGAATGAAAAAACATCTGTTTGATAATATACAGAATCTGCAATACCTTGATTATACCAATAAGTAGTAGGTATTTGGGCATTGGATTTTAAACAATGAATCAGTATTAGAATGATAACAATGAATTTAATTTTTCTAAAGAAACTAATTTTAGTTCGTAAATTGGGGTTAGCTTGACCTAAGTTCGGAAGCATTGTTTTTTTCTGTTTCATTTGATTTTAGTTTTTATTAATTCACAAGATATAAAAATAAATTTGGTACTTTCCAAACTTTAACAATAGGGAGTATGGGATAAATTTTAGAATCTAATAGTTGGTACTGCTTATCAACAAACATGACATACCCTTCATTGCAAATTTAAATCGTATGATATTACAATTATCTATTCTGGAATTATGAAAGTGAAAAAATGAATAACTAGCGTATCCATTCTAAAAGATCCATTTGAAAATGTTTGTTTGAACTATATATTTAGTGGCATAAGTACTATGCTCCATTCTAGAAGGATGATACATCTATTTGGGATTCTGGAATTTTAAAATACCAAGAACAAAAGTGTGCGGTTTTTAGATCGAGTTCTTTACTTTTTTGTATAGCTTCTTTTAGTTCATTGATAGAATAATTTTTTTGTAATACATAAAAATCATCTGTAAATCTAGGAGTTAATACTCGCTCAATAATATGTCGTTTGTATACTTGAAAATCGATAAATTCTATTGGCGTGTCCCAAAATATTTTTTGTGAAAATGAAAATTGCCTATATTCTATAGATTGGTCAAGCTAGTTGACTATCATTGCAAAAATAAATATTTTCGACTTCATAGTCAAGGTACCTAAACTAAAAAATAGAATGAGAAAAATAATTGTAATTGCTGGTGCGACGGGAAATTTAGGTGGTAAGATTGTACAGGCATTGTTAGCTAAGGAAGCTGAAGTTAGAGCTATTGTCCGTTATAGCACAGACATAAAAAAGATAAAAAACTTAGAGGAAAAAGGGGTTAAAGTCTTTCCTTTGGATACAAATAATAAACTCGAGATTGCAAAGCATTGCATAGGAGCACATTGTTTCATATCGGCTTTGGCAGGCTTACGCGAAACGATAGTGGATTCCCAAAAAATATTTTTAGATGCTGCGATTGAAGCAAATGTGCCACGATTTATACCAAGTGATTATTCAATCGATTTTACAAATTTGCGGGAAGGTCAAAATAGAAATTTAGATTGGAGAAGAGAATTTCATACCTACTTACAAAATATGCCGATAAAAGTAACAACTATATTCAACGGTCCATTTATGGACTTATTAGTTACAGATATGCCTCTGGTTCTTTTCAAACAAGAACGAATTTTGTGTTGGGGTAACCCAAACCAAAGGATAGAATTTACAAGCACATTCAATATTGCAGAATTCACTGCAGAAGCAGCATTGGAGGATAATACACCTAGATATTTAAGAATTGCTGGTGACACACTTACCTGCAATGACTTTGTGAAATTGCTTACAGAAATCACGTC
Source organism: Chitinophaga pinensis (assembly GCA_945878115.1). Classification (GTDB taxonomy): domain Bacteria; phylum Bacteroidota; class Bacteroidia; order Chitinophagales; family Chitinophagaceae; genus OLB11. Next base: position 26,384 of record CAMDVD010000046.1, read on the forward strand.
AAATAGTTATAAACTATTCAGACCTGGTGGCATTGGTCTTTTGAATTTTCTTATCCAAGTAACAAGAATTCTATCCCCTGCAAAAGATGAACTATATCCAGCATGGCAAGGAATGCAATATATGAGAGATATGATGGAAGGTAGAATTATTTTTCAAAAATATGACAACGATAGGTATTCAAATATCCAGTGGACTTCTGTAAAAGATTTTTTAATCCATGAACAAGTAGACCAAAAATAATTAAGTAATCACTTCATGGAAAGGCAATTCTTCAAATGTTAAACTTAAAAAATAAAATGAATATCTTTACCGCTTCTCTTCATATTTGGTAAAAATAATAAGGGTCAAACTTCAAGACGGTATAGATGCTTAAGAATTACGAAGAAGAAAATATAATTATTTAGTTTTGAACATGACTTCAACAAGCCAAAAAAGTAAGTATCCACTTAGCCTCATTCAGGAAGGAATAGAAGACACGATGTTGAATAATGTAGTCCGTATAAAACAGATACACTATTCATCATGTTATTCCATTTTTTTTATAAAAAGAAGCACAGGTTTTTTTAAACAATCTGAAAGCTGCTATATAAGTAATATATGACTTGTCATTTCATCCATGTCAACTTCAAAATATCCATTCTAAACATTTTAAATAATTCTTTCTATGCATTTTAAATTAAGCCTCATTTTCTTCTTGTTAAGTTTACAAAATAGTTTCGGCCAAACCACTGGCGTAATCATGGGCAATGTGAGAGATAAGAACACCGAAGAAACAATAATAGGTGCTGTTGTAGTGGTTGAGCCAACAACAAAAGATCTGACTACGAATGGCACCACCACAGATGCAGAGGGAAACTACAAGCTTAAAGTTCCTATTGGGAATTGCAATTTAAAAGTATCATACCTTGGCTATCAAACCCAAATAAAATTCAATATTGTGATTACAAGTGGAAATGCGCAAGTGGTCAATTTTGAACTAGAGCCAAGCACGGCAAGATTGAAAGGAGTAACTATTAAATTTGACAAAGGAAAATCAGCAGCAGCATCCGATTTAATTACGCCATTGTCTATTCAACAACTTACTACTGAAGAAATTAAATCTAATCCTGGTGGAAATTTTGATATTTCAAGAGTTATACAAACACTTCCAGGTGTGGGCAGTAGTAGTAGCGGTGCATCTAGAAATGATATCCTGATTAGGGGTGGGGCACCCAATGAAAATGTGTATTATTTAGATGGTATAGAAATACCTGTTTTAAACCATTTTCAAACCCAAGGAAGTTCGGGAGGTGCGCAAGGAATCTTGAACGTTTCTTTTATCGAAGATCTAAAATTGTCTTCTTCTGCTTTTGATGCAAGGTATGATAATGCTTTGGCTTCAACGTTTGTAATTAAACAACGTGATGGGAACAGAGAAAGGCTTTCCGGAAATGTTCGTTTAAGTTTGACAGAAGCTGTGGCAACATTAGAAGGACCGCTAAAACGGAAAACTACTTTCTTAGTATCCTTGAGAAAGTCGTATTTGGATTTACTTTTTCAAGCCATTGATTTACCAATCAGACCAAATTTTTATGATTTTCAATATAAGGTGTCACACAAATTCAATGATAAAACAACTTTTTCTGCCATTGGATTAGGCGCAATGGATAGATTCAAATTTGCCCAATCTAAAAATAGCACTCCTGAAAATATTTTCATAACCCGCTCCTTACCCTACATAAATCAATGGAATTATACAACTGGATTTATTCTGAATCGGAAAATTGAAAAAGGATTTATGAATTTTATTGCAAGCAGAAATATGTTTGAAAATAAATTGGATAAGTTTGAAGATGAAAATCAAATCGAATCAAAAAGAACTTTCAAACTTAAGTCGCAAGAAATTGAAAATAAAATTAAGTTCGATTACAATAAGTTCATAAATAATTGGAAAATAACTTTTGGTGCAATGGCACAATATGTAAAATACAATACTGATTTATATAGTAAAGTAACTAACAGTATAAATGACAGCTTAGGAAATGAAATTACCCCTGCACAATTCATTAAATTCAATAGTGAGATTGAGTTTGCAAAGTTTGGATTATTTGGACAAGTTGCAAAAAATATATTGCACGAAAAACTTTTGGTTTCATTTGGTTTTAGAACCGATTTGAATAGTTTTATGAAAACTGGAAATAACCCATTGAAAACTTTATCTCCTCGGATGTCACTGGCTTATCACATGAATTCAAAATTGGATATTACTGGTTCAATTGGTACTTATTTTAAAATTCCAACATATACCACACTTGGCTTTAAAGATGGCAAAGGTGATTTGGTAAATAAATCATTGAAATACATTCAATCCACTCATTATGTTCTAGGGACACAGTTTTTGCCAAATGAAGCATTTCGAGTTACCATGGAAGGATTTTATAAACAGTACAATAACTACCCAGTGTCAACTGCAACTGGGGTTTCATTAGCGAATCAAGGTGCAAATTTTGGTTCCATTGGTAGCGAACAAGTGAAGAGCACAGGACAGGGAAAGGCCTATGGTTTTGAAATATATTTCCAACAAAAATTAATTAAAAAGGTTTTTTATGTCGTTAGTTACACTTTTGTAAGGAGTAAATTTTCAGGAGATAATGGAATTTTTATTCCATCATCATGGGATAATCAACATCTAATTTCTGCAACGCTTGGTCGTAAATTTAGAAGAGGCTGGGAACTTGGTTTAAAGTATAGGTTTGCTGGTGGTTCACCTTACACACCATATAATATGACTGCTTCTCAACAAACGTATTTGTTACTTGGTCAAGGTACTCTTGATTATTCAAAATTAAATAGTCAAAGACTTATTGCATTTAATCAACTGGATATGAGAATAGATAAAAAAATAAATTTCAAAAAAACAACCCTTGATATTTATCTTGATATTCAGAATATACTTGGTTTTAAAAACCAAAGTTATCCCGATTATACATTTAAAAGAACTGATGACAATAAAGGATTTCAAACAACTGATGGAAAAAATATTCAGCAAGATGGTTCAAATGCAATTCCCGTAATATTATCCAATAAGGACTTAAGTATTGTACCTACCTTAGGTCTAATTATTGAATTTTAAAATAGAAGGTACAACATGAAGTAACTTACTATTAGGAGAACATCTATTTTATGGATCTTCCTCTTTTTAAACCTTTTACGTTTGAAATCGCAAACTTCGATGTCGTATCATTTGTTTCATTTGCTACTTCCGTGGCAAGGGCTCCCTATTCCCCCTTTTATCCACATCTCTTATTTTGATAACCTACAAAAATTGGTAACATCAAGATAAAAGCTACTTTTGCCCATTATTTATTACTATGCGTAAACTATTTACACTATTACCATTATTGCTTTCAATTGCCAGTTTTGCGCAAACAGGAATTGTAAAAGGGATTATCATTCATCTAGACAGCAAATT
>CAMDVD010000047.1 GCA_945878115.1 Chitinophaga pinensis
CAGAGTAATGACCAAGGGTGCTGAGTTTGTTGAACTAGGTATTAAGCACTATGAAGAATATCAGAAAGAACAACAATTAAAGTATCTAAAAAAGATGGCTTTAAAACACAACCTGCTACTCACTAGTGTGTGATGTGTCCATAGGATTGAAGTGGAAATCCTTTTTGCGGCGAAGCAAACAGAAAGATTGAAACGGAATAGTCCGCGTTCCGCTGCTTTGAGCGGAAACGGATCCTGACATTTATCGTCAGGACGTGTATGCCGCCCAAATAGCTACCAAAATAAATTTACCTGAGCCATTTTATTTTAATAAAATTGGCTTTTCCATTCGGCAATTAATTTTATGCAAGTACATTAGCGTTTCAAAAAATAAAAATTTATGAATTCTCTAAAACATGTATTAGCCATTATTTCCCTTTTTGTAAGCTTTGTCACCTTCGCGCAAAATGAAACATTACCCCTTGATAAAAATATCAAGACAGGGCAATTACCCAATGGTCTGAAATACTATATTATTCAAAATAAAAAACCAGAGAAGAAAATTGAACTTCGTATGGTTGTCAATGCAGGATCTATTTTGGAAGACAGAGATCAATTAGGGCTTGCGCATTTAATGGAACACATGAATTTTAATGGGCTTAAAAATTTCCCGAAAAATGAAGTCGTGCATTATTTACAAAGTATTGGTGTTGATTTTGGTGCAGATTTGAACGCATACACCAGCTTTGATGAAACCGTATATATTCTTCCAATTCCAGCGGATGATAAGGATAAAATTGATAAAGGGTTTCAAATTATTGCCGATTGGAGCGGTGCTGCTTTATTGGAAAATGAAGAAATTGACAAAGAGCGTGATGTTGTATTGGAGGAAAGTCGTTTGGGTAAAGGTGCGGATGATCGCATGATGAAAATTTGGTTGCCAGAATATTTGAATGGCTCTTTATATGCAAGACGTTTACCTATCGGAGATGATTATTTATTAAAAAATTTCGAATATGATGTAATCAAACGCTTTCACCATGATTGGTATAGACCCAATTTGGAAGCGGTAATGGTAGTAGGAGATATTGATCCAGCAGAAGCAGAGCGGATTATTAAAGCAAAATTTAGTGGATTCAAAAATCCGGAAAATGAAAGACCAAGACCTGAATCATTTGATGTGCCTGCTCGTACAGCTAGTCGTGCGATGGTAGTAAGTGATAAGGAAGCACCTTATACTTCCATTCAAATAATTGGGAATAGTAAGAAAAAAGCTGCTGCTACTACGACTCGGGAATTTAAGGAGGACATGAAACAAAATTTGTTCAACAGTATGATTTCTGCCAGATTTGAAGAATTAAAAAACTCTTCAAATCCTCCATTCATTTTTGGCGCAGGTGGTTATGAAGGTGGATGGGCAAGAGGTTGGGAAAATTTTCAACTATTTGCTATATGTGGCAATGACAATATCAAAGTAGCCACGGAAACATTGGTTAAAGAGTGCATGAAAATCAAGAAATTTGGTTTTACTGCAGCTGAATTGGAAAGAGCAAAAGCAGCTGTATTAGCAAATATGGAAAAATTATATAATGAAAGAGATAAGACAGAGTCTAGAAATCGTGTGGATGAATTGGTTCGACATTTCTTGACCAATGAACCAGTTCCTGGCATTGAATGGGAGTATAATTATATGAAGAATAATTTATCCAAATTGACAAGTGAAGAAGTCAATCAATTGAAAGAGGAAATTAGTTTGGATAATAATTATTTTGCTTTAGTAACAACCAAAACAAGTGATAAATTACCAACAGATGAGCAAGTGAAAGGATATGTAGATGCAAGTCTAACATCGGCAGTAGTTGCATATACAGAAAAAGCTTTACCAAGCAAATTGTTAGAAAAAGAACCAATAGCAGGTAAAGTGGTAAAGGAAGAAAAAGACGCTAAAATTGATATGACTACTTGGACATTAAGCAATGGTGCGAAAGTGAGTTACAAAAAAACAAATTTTAAAAATGATGAAATTCAATTTTCGGCATATCGATTTGGAGGGTCTTCTTTATTTACTGGTAAGGATTATCAAAGCGCAGATTATTGTAATAATGTTGTGGATGAAATGGGATATGGATTATTTTCAAATACAGATCTGCAAAAGTTTTTAGCCGGTACAACGTTACAGGTGAATGTAGTAGAAGATATCAATTCAGAAATGATTAGTGGGCAATCATCCAACAAAGATTTTGAAATTGCTATGCAATTATTGTATTTGAAATGTACATCGCCAAGGGTAGATAAAGAAGCATTTGCGTCATTCAAGAATAGACAAATCCAAATGACTGCACAAATGAAATCAGATCCAGGAAGTTTTTATGGAGATTCCTTAAATAAATTTATGTATAAGAATCATCCAAGAAGTGCACAAATACCAGATGTGAGCGATTATGCTAAAATTAATTTGACCAATGCAGTTGCTTTTTATAATCAAAGATTCAATAGCGCATTTGGCATGAACTATTTTTTTGTTGGTAGTATTCCAGAAGAAGGGTTTAAAAAATTAGTCGAAAAATATATTGGTGGAATGAGCGGTACGGCAGTTGAATGTAAAACGAAGGATATCAATATGGAACCCATTATGAATGAAAACTCCTTTACTTTAAAAGTAGGTACAGAGCCAAAAAGTATGGTGACAGAAATGAGTTATTTTTATACGCCTTATGTGCAAAAGGATGAATTGCAATTAAACCTATTAGCGGAGGTTATTAATAATAGAATCACAGATATCATTAGAGAAAAAATGAGTGCTATTTATGGCGGAGGTGTAGGTTTAAGGTTGCAAAAATATCCTAAAGAAAAATTTTCAATGCAAAGCTATTTACCCTGCGGTCCAGAGAATGCAGAGAAAGTAAAAAATGCATTTTGGGATATATTGGGTGAATGTAAAAAAGCTGGCAATATTTCAGGGGATGAAATGGCAAAGGCATATGAAACTTCTTTACAAAAATATAGAGTTGGTATTAAAACAAATGGATTTTGGTTAGGTAGCTTAAGTAAGTACCAACAATTTGGCTTACCAACAGAAAATATTTTAAACTATGAATCTAGATTGAAAGCAGTTACGCCGGCTATGCTAACTGAAACTGCAAATAAATATTTGAATTCAAAAAATATTTTGCATGCATTGATGATGCCAACTACAAATTAATATTTAATACAAGAACTGATAATAAAAAGGCTATTCCGAAAGGGGTAGTCTTTTTTTGTGTGGGGATTTTTTTGTACAAATCTTTCAGCAATAATTCAAGTTTGGAATTATCCATTTTGAAAAGATAAATACGTTCCAAGGATTTAAACTAAAGTTATTCTGTGTTAGTTGTTGGTTAGGTTAGTCAATAAGTTTAAATTTTCAATATCTATGAAGTGTTTTGAATTAAGGGTGTCTAGTGTTAAGCCATATACAATTGCAGTTGCAGCGATGAACAAATCCGGTTTGTCAATTGACTTGCGTTTGGATTTCAATTGAACCACTGTTCTCGCAGACTGCCTTGCAGCAGCCCTGTTAAAGTCTAAAACTATGAGATTTGTAAGCATAGTTTCCCAAAATTGCTTATGAGCTTCATGAGCTCCATTGAAAATCTCAAATTCAGTAATAGTTGATATGAAAATTTTATCGTATTCACGAAAATGGGAAACTAACCTTGATTTTGTTTTGTCCGTTTTGCGGAAATAATCAATTAGGATTGATGTATCTATCATTAATTTTTTGTCCGCCATGCCGCAATACTTTTTCTATTTTCTTTAATTGTAGCAATGTCTTCAGCACTATATACTGGACCGTTTAATAAAAGGTCAATGAAGTCTTCTTGCTTTGATTTAACAAAATTAGTTTTTTCTTCAAGTTCTTTCTTAAGCTTTGCTTTTTGAGAAGGTGTTAGCGTTTTGACTATTGTCAAGAGTTGCTGAAATGGGATTTGTATTTTCATTTCCATGAAACAAAGTTATGTAATTTGTCTATTTGATACAGCATAAAAATTGTCTCAATTCTACAAATGCTTTTCAATAAGTTCAACAATTTCTTCGGCTGCATGTCCATCACCATACATGTTCTCTATATAGTTAGTTGGTGTGGTAAGTAAGGCATTATAAATATCCTCCAAATGATCGAATACCAATGTGTTCCAATGATTGTGTAAAGTTTCCACCCATTCTGTCTCACTACGAAGTGTGATACATTTTTTGCCCAACATATACGCTTCTTTTTGAACGCCTCCACTATCTGTAATCACACAAGTACAATATTTTTGATAGGACACACTATCTACATAGCTTGTTGGCGGAATAAATTGAATATTGGAAAAATCAGATTCGGCTATATCAAATTGATGTAAGCGTGTTAGGGTTCTTGGATGAATAGAAAAAATGACTTTTTTATCTAATGAATTGAAAATATTTAATATGGCTAGTATGCGTTTATCATCGTCTGTATTGTATGGTCGATGTATAGTTGCAAAATAATAGTCTTCCTTTATTTTTCGAGCTGCCTTTGGTGCTATTAATTGTATCATATCACACATCACATCACCACATTTGAATATTCTAGGATGTTCTATCCCTTCTCTTTTTAAATTTTCAATAGCTGTATTGGTCGGGCAAAATAATAAATGAGCAAACTCATCGGCTATGATGCGATTTACTTCTTCGGGCATTGCTCTATTATAGCTACGTAATCCAGCCTCAATATGTATTAGCGGAATTCCCATTTTTACTGCCACCAATGCACCAGCCAAAGTAGAATTGGTATCGCCATAAACCAAAACTGCATCTGGTTTTTCCTGCATACAAACTTTCTCAATTTCTGTCATCATGATTCCAGTTTGTTCGCCTTGTGGTTTGCTGCCGCCAATTTGGAATAAATAATCGGGTTTCGGCATGTTTAACTCATTAAAAAATATCGCACTCATATTTTCATCATAATGTTGCCCAGTATGAATGGTAAGGGCATTCATTTTTTTCTGCAATTGTAATTGCATAGGCGCGTGTTTAATAAATTGAGGTCTTGCACCAACGATAGATATTATTTTTTTCATAGAGGGGCTTAAGGTGCTAAAAAGGAAGTCAATATCCTGTAGCTACTTATATTTTTTACAAAGTTATTCAATCCATTCTTTTTTCTATCATCTTTAGGTATTACATTTGCACTCGAAATTAAAAAGTGAGATGATTTTATCCCCGAAAATATCCCTGAAAGCCTTTGTAGCATTACTTTTCTTATTGGTAGGATATTCTTTCATTTCCTTTTCTCAGCCTCAGCCAATTGCAACTAATACAACTACAGAGCAGCATGTTGAAGGCGAAAAGAAGAAAATAGATGTTAAAGAAATAATATTTGGACACATCCGTGATTCGCATGAATGGCATTTATTTTCAATAGGCGAGTTTCATGCTACCTTACCACTGCTTGTCATTTTATATAATCCTGCAAAAGGGTTTTCGGCATTTCTTTCTTCAAAATTTGAAGAAGGGGAAGTTGCTTATGAAGGTTATAGAATGATCAATGCAAAAGATGTTGAGCTGGATAAAAATTTGGTTGAGGGTAAAATAGTAGCAGTTGACGGTTCAAAAGTATACGATATAAGTATGACCAAGAATGTAGTTTCAATGATAATTTCATTATTGTTGCTTTGGTTTTTAATGACAGGTATTGCTAAGAAGTATAAGAAAAATGGGATCAATAAAGCACCTACCGGTTGGCAAAATGCAATTGAGCCAGTAATTGGTTTTGTTCAAGATAATGTTGCAAAGCCTTATTTAGGTAAACACTATCTAAAATATATGCCTTTGTTGTTGACCTTCTTTTTTTTTATTTGGATAAATAATTTGATGGGCTTGTTGCCAGGTGGTGCAAATCTTACTGGTAATATAGCAGTTACATTGGTATTAACGCTGGTATTTTTTGTAGTGATGTTATTCAACTCCAACAAATATTACTGGGGACACATTTTTAATCCGCCGGGTATTCCTTTAGGCATTAAGTTTATTCTAGTTCCTATTGAAATATTAAGTAATTTTTTAATTAAACCAGCCGCTTTGGCGATACGTTTGTTTGCTAATATTTTTGCAGGTCATACTATCATTTTAAGTTTGATGTGCATGATTTTTATTTTCGGTGCAATGAATCAAGTTGCAGGGTATAGTGCTTCTATATTTTCAGTAGCCTTCTCTGTATTTATGTTCTTCCTTGAATTATTGGTGGCCGCGATTCAAGCTTTTATTTTTACAAACTTAGCTGCGGTATTTATAGGTCAAGCTATTGAGGAACATCATCACGATGATCATGCCGTAGACACACACAAATCAAATTCGTAATTTTTTAAAAACCAATATATATGTCAGTATTAAACACAATTCTTTTAGACGGAATCGCAAATGCAGGTGGAGCTTTCGGTGCAGGTATTGCAGCGTTAGGCGCAGGTGTAGGTGTAGGACAAATCGGTAAAGGTGCCTTGGAAGCAATGGCGCGTCAACCAGAAATTCTTAACGACATTCGTTCTAACATGATTCTTGCAGCTGCGTTAGTTGAGGGTGTAGCCCTTTTCGGCGTTATTGTAGGCTTGTTAGCAATGTTCCTCTAAGACACACAAATACTGCATTCATCGCAAAGGGCAATGAATGCAGTATTTTTAATTTTTAAAAAATTTTAAAAAACAACAATGGATTTATTACTACCTGATTTTGGACTTTTCTTTTGGATGACTTTGTCATTCTTAATAGGATTTTTCTTATTGAAAAAATTTGCTTGGAAACCAATTCTTCAAGCTTTGAGTGATAGGGAAAATAGTATAGCAGAGAGTATTGCTACCGCTGAAAGTATGAAAATTGAAATGAGCAACATGAAAAATGAAAATGAATTGTTGCTGAATCAAGCTCGTGAAGAGCGTTCTATGATGCTACGCGATGCCAAAGAAACGAAGGAGAAAATGATTAATGAGGCAAAGGAAATGGCGAAGGAAGAGGCAAATAGAATAATGATTGAAGCTCGAGAACAAATTAATCACCAAAAAAATGCAGCTATCATAGACGTAAAAAACCAAATTGGTACTTTAGTTATTGAAGTGGCTGAAAAGGTATTGCGTAAAGAGCTAAGCAATAAGGCAGAACAAAATAATTATATCAATTCTTTAGCTTCTGAAATTAAATTGAACTAGAAAATGCAAAACCCAAGACTAGCAGGACGATATGCAAAATCACTTTTAGACTTAGCTCTTGAAAGTGGGAAGTTGGATAGTATGTATTCAGATATGCAAAGCTTACAAACTATTTGCAACGAAAATCCAGAATTCATTACAGTGATAAAAAGTCCTGTAGTTAAGGCTGATAGCAAAGCGAATATTATCAAGGCAATCTTGGAAGGTAAAGTAGATAAATTGACTTTCTTATTTCTTGAATTAGTAATAAGAAAAGGAAGAGAATTCCATTTGCCAGAAATTATATCATCCTTCATAGCTTTATACAAAGTACATAATCATATTAACGAAGTGGTTATTACAACAGCTGAACCGTTGGATGAGAATGTACAGGCAATGCTTCAAACAAAAATTCAAGCACAATTTACGAATGCCACCATTGAATTAAAATCCCTAATAGATCCGACACTAGTTGGCGGATTCGTATTAGAAGCCAATAATAAATTATTCGATGCTAGCATTTTAAGAGATTTAAAAGACATTAAAAAACAGTTCATGACAAATGAATTTGTTCCTAATTTACGATAAGTATAATTGACAATAAACTAATTTTAAAGACAAAACAATATGGTAAGTATTAAACCAGATGAAATTTCAGCCATTCTACGCCAACAATTAGGCAATTTTAATTCAAGTGCCGAATTGGAAGAAGTTGGAACAGTGCTTCAAGTAGGTGATGGTATAGCCCGTATCTATGGATTAAATGGCGTTAGTTCTGGTGAACTAGTGGAATTTGAAACAGGGGTTCAGGCTATTGCATTGAACTTAGAGGAAGATAATGTGGGTGTGGTATTGATGGGTGAAAGTGCTGGTATCAAAGAAGGTAATAAGGTTCGCCGAACAGGTCGTATCGCTTCTATTAAAGTAGGAGAAGGCATGCTTGGACGTGTTATCAACACATTGGGTCAACCAATCGATGGTAAAGGTCCTTTGCAAGGCGAATTATATGAAATGCCTATCGAGCGTAAAGCGCCAGGTGTTATCTTTCGTGAGCCTGTAAAAGAACCATTGCAAACTGGTATCAAATCTATAGATGCGATGATTCCTGTTGGCCGTGGTCAACGTGAGTTGGTAATTGGCGATCGTCAAACTGGTAAATCAGCTATTTGTATTGATACTATTATCAATCAAAAAGAATTTTATAAAGCAGGTAAACCTGTTTATTGTATTTATGTTGCGATTGGACAAAAAGCTTCTACCATTGCGCAAGTAATGAAAACATTACAAGACAATGGCGCAATGGAATATACTATTATAGTAGCGGCTTCTGCTGCGGATCCAGCTCCATTGCAATTCTACGCACCATTTGCTGGTGCTGCAATTGGTGAATTTTTCCGAGATACTGGTCGTCCAGCTTTGATAGTATTTGATGATTTAAGTAAGCAAGCAGTTGCTTATCGTGAGGTATCTCTTCTTCTTCGTCGTCCACCAGGACGTGAAGCTTACCCAGGTGATGTGTTCTATTTGCATAGTCGTTTATTAGAGCGCGCTGCGAAAGTGGTAGGTAAAGATGAGATTGCCAAAAAGATGAATGATTTGCCAGAGTCTATCAAACATTTGGTAAAAGGTGGCGGTTCATTAACAGCTTTACCAATTATTGAAACCCAAGCTGGTGACGTATCTGCGTATATTCCTACCAATGTAATTTCTATTACAGATGGACAAATTTTCTTAGAATCTAATTTGTTTAATGCTGGTATTCGTCCTGCTATTAACGTTGGTATTTCTGTAAGTCGTGTGGGTGGTAGTGCGCAAATTAAATCTATGAAAAAAGTAGCAGGTACTTTAAAATTAGATCAAGCCCTTTACCGAGAAATGGAAGCCTTCTCTAAATTCGGTGGTGATTTGGATGCTGCTACAAAATCAATTTTGGATAAAGGAGCTCGTAATGTGGAGATTTTGAAACAAGGACAATTCCAACCGTATTCAGTAGAAAAACAAGTAGCTATTGTGTATTTAGGTACAAATGGTTTATTGAATGAAGTTCCTGTAAAAAATATAAAAGCATTTGAAGAGGCTTTCTTAATAGAAATGGAAAATAAAATGCCAGATTTATTAGCAGAAATTAAAAAAGGAAATCTGCCTGAAGATCGCATCCAAAAAATGGTTGCTATGGCACAAAGTATGATTCCTCAGTTTACTAAATAAATTCATTTTTTGCATATCAATCAATGATAGGCAAACATAAAATAGAGTAAAGTCCTAAGTAATATTGCTTGGGACTTTTTTTATTGCTTTATTAAAATGGTTTCTGCATGTTGGTTCTCTTCCGTCACTTGAAGTATGTATAAACCACTCTCTAAAGCATGAATATCTATTAGGTTATTGGAATCACCAAGGTGTTGTTGTAATAGCAACATACCCATCATATTGTATATGAATAGTTGATGTTGTCCTGCTGTCTTGAACACAATATTTACTTTATCTTTAGCTGGGTTAGGATAAATCTGCATACCATTTATAGAAGGGATTTCTTTTATATCTAAAGGGAAATCTTTCATGCAGCGGACAGACAAGCCGCAGTTTGCAAGGGCTACAGATTTTGTAAAATTATTATTATTTGCAAATAGGCCATAATAATAAGCACGCTGAAAAGCAGGACTTGCCCAAGGGGTAGAACTCCAAAAAAGTGCATGTGTACCAATATTTGTATATCCACTTGGATTGCCTCGAAAGCCACCTGGCAGACCAGTAAATAAGCTAGCGTTATTTACAGATGTATCTGTGCTCAACCAATTCGATGTACCATTTTCTTTTAATTTGGCACCAGCTATAGAATCTCCACCAAGAAAATTACTTAAATCAAGAAATTCTAAATTACTGGGAACATGCCAACCTAATGGACAAATATTTTTATTACTGATAACTGCAAACCATGAATAAAGTCGTCCGTAAGTTTGAAGATAATTACTATCGCCATTATATGCCCATTGATAAATGGATGAGGAATCAACCGGCACGGTCAATGTGGTTGTTGGAATTAAATCGCCATTATTGAAATGACTGGTTTTCAAATTCTCTTGCATCCAAATTTGTGTGCCAATGGTAATTGTAGGATAGATATTTCCATCAATATCGCTGATGGTTTGCGCATTACAGCTGAATCGCGAAAGGAAAATTACGATAAGAACAAAGTTGAATTTTAGCAATGTGTTTAGCATACTACAAATGTAGGTTCATTTAGTTATTACCAATATTCTTAATGATCGAAGACCTTCAGCATAAATAAGACAGAATTTCTGTCAAAATAAAGGAGGTTTGCTATTTGAAAGGATTCGAATGTAATTCCCTATACTAAATCTTGATGAGCCAAATAGTAGTCCCTCATTTTTGTGAATACTTCCTGTTTCAATTGATCTAGTTGATTTGCTTGTAAACCTTGGGTACTAACTTCAGGTAAAAAATGGAATTCGATACGATGAGGCCAAGCCCACATTTTTTTATTCGGATGTAATATTGCTTTTGTCCCAAATATCAATCCGGGAATAATATTTTTTTGTGCTTGTATGGCAACCTTAAAGGCTCCATCATAAAATCGTGCTAATGGCTCAGAAGTCTTGTTGCGTGTGCCTTCTGGAAATAAACATAAATGCAATCCTTTTTCCAATGCTTCTATCATTTTGGGATAAGCGTCTTTTCTGCTTTTGGCATCTTCACGAGTGACCAAAATAGATCCTGCTTGATAGATATAACCGAATATCGAGATTCTTGACATTTCCACTTTTGCTAAGGTGCGATTGGGCCCTGGAATGCCTGGTGAAGACACAGGTACATCCGCCAAAGTATTATGATTGAGCGTAACTACATAATTTTTACCCTTCTTAAAGTTTTCTCGACCACGGTGTGTAACAGGGCAAAATATGAGTGGCATATAAATACCCATCCAAATTTGAAATCCTTTTTGTATCGCTTTGTTTGCTACTGCTTCACTCGCAAAAGTTTTATATAAAAAAAATGCGAAGGCTACAGGCAACATAGTAATTGCAAACAAGAGCATGCCATACACAAAATATATTCTGGCTATAATATCCTTCATCATCCATTTTTTTAAGAAAGTAAAGATATTAGAAATTAACACAAATGAAAGAAGTGCTGTATATGAAATGCTAACAATTTGGCAATTACCAAACGTATTGTTTCTTATTCATCAACATGGCTTCACCACTGATGGTCTTATCGCCAGTTTCAACTTCATATACAGAACAATCATAAAGGACTCTATTTTTTTCAGGAAAAATTTCCTTTACTGTTACGACTGCTTTATACTTTGTGTCTACAAACATGGGTTTCATCCACATCATACTCTGTTTCATATAGATATGTCCGTCGGCATACCATAGTGCGCCGAATATTTTTGTGAACACACTTGCCCCTAAAAAACCATGCATAATGCAACGCCCAAAGATGCTATTTTTTCCTGCCTCTTCGTTGGTGTGCAAGGGATTGGTGTCACCACTTACTTGCGCATACAGGTTTACTTGTTCTTGCGTATAACTATACTCGTGCTCGAACGAATCACTAATTTTTAACATAGGAATTTTATTTTGATAACAATTTAGATGAGGCTGGTTTGGCGGTCGACATTACTTTTGTGCTCGAAAGAAAACAACATCATTGAATTGGTGAAAGTGAAAATAATTTTTTAATAACTCTGCAAATAAATAACAAAATGACAAACAAATCAAACACATCAAAGAATTTCTTTGAATCCTTAGTAGACGCGCAAAAACAAGCGGTTGAAACAATGGTTGAAACAACCAAAAAATTCTCTAACGGCAATGCTATCGTGACTGATACGATTGAAAAAGGTGCTGATTATTTCAAAAAAGCAGTAGATGCTAGCAAAGAAACTTTTGAAAAAGTAAGTGGTACTACAAATACAATGAAAGAAGAAGTAAAAAATAGTTCAAATCAAATGAATGATTTCTTTACCAATTGGGCTAACCAACAAAAAACTTGGGCTACCCAAATGCAAGAAATGAACAAAAGTTTCATGAACAACTTGAGCAACCCAACAAATTTCCAAAATCCAATGCAGAATATGCAAACGATGTGGAATAACATGAATGCGCAAAATAACATGAACCAAATGATGAATCAATTTACGCCTGCTAACATGCAAGAGCAAATGGAAAAAGGTACTGAACAAATGAAAAGTTTTTGGAATCAATTCCAAACTATTTTGAATACAAATTATTCAGATGTAAAAAAGAACTTTGAAAATGGAACTTTACAAGATTCATTCAAAGGAATGTTCAATATGTCTGAAGGGTTTTCTAAATTCTATGAATTATGGATGCCAATGATGAAATCTATGAATGAAAAAACATTCAATTTAGATGTATTCAAAAATAATATCGACATGAATAAATACAAAGAGTTCATGGATAAAACATTTTCTTTTATGCCAACAGGTACACAAGAATATTTCAGCGGTATGCAAAATTCTTTTTCTGATATGATGAAAAACAATTCTGCTAACATGACTGGCATGTTCAACAACATGAAAGGTGGAATGGAAAATTTGATGCCAGGTATGTTCGGTAATCCTTACAGTAACATGTTGAATAATTACAACAATGCTTATGGTCAAATGATGTCTGCATCTTCATCTCCTTTTGCAAAATTGATGACACCAAATAGCGACACAAAAACAATTCAAGAGTGGAATGCTCTTTTGAATAATGTAAATATCTACAATATTAAAAATGCTGAATTGCAATTCATGACTTATACAACAGGTAATAAAGTAATGGAGAAAATTGCTGCGTCAGTAATGCACAAAATTGAAAATGGTGAAGAAGTTACAAGCATTATGAAATTGTATCAAGAGTGGTTAAATGCTTCTGATGCGCAATTTGTGGAATTGTTTGAAACAGACGAATACAGCAAATTGATGGCTGAAGTAAGTGCTTTGCAAATGGGAATCAAAAAAGATTTTGAAAGACAACAAGAGAAAATGTTTGCAAATATTCCAGTAGCAACTCGTAGCGAAATGGATGAAGTTTATCAAGCGATGTATGACTTGAAAAAACAAGTTCGTCAATTACAAAGCATGTTAGACTTAGATGTAAATGCAGTTACAAATACAGAAGTTAAAACTGAAGAGCCTAAAGCAACAGCTACACCTAAAGCAGCAGCTGCTAAAGCACCAGTGAAAAAAACTGCGAACAAGAAATAATTTTTAGCGTAAATAAATAGAAAAGAGCTGTCCGAAAGGACGGCTTTTTTTATGCGTAGGGATTTCGATTTCTACTGGGTAGGAACTGACTTTTACTAGAGCAATTATTTTTTGCTAGTGTGATTCGACAGGCTATTATACACTTGAACAAAACTTTTTCCAACTGCATCGTAAGCGTAATTGTTCTTAGCGTCTTCAGCTATTTTTGGTAAATCAAATGAGTTATAATTATTGATCATCTCATTCATTTTGTTTGCTAAATCAATGATATCTTTTGGTGCTACAGTATATCCATTGTGTTGGTCTATCAATTCTTGTACACCGCCAACTTGTGTTACTATTGCTGGACGACCACAACATAAAGACTCTAACACCACACAAGATTGACTTTCAGAATCACTAAAAATAATCATACATTGATTTGCTTTTATTCGCTCCGCAACTTTTGCATAAGATAGAATACCTTCAAAATAAATAAGCGTATTCAAAAGTCCTTTTTGATGCGCAAAATTCTCATACTCGTTGGTACTGTTTCCAATAAAGTGTACTTCAAAATCTTGTCTTTGTTTATAAAGCATTTCACTTGCTTCTATAATTCCTTGAATGTTTTTTAGCGGCATCATGTTCGAGATGTGTAGAAATTGAAATTTAGTTTCGGGTAAAATGGGTTTGAAAAAAAACAAAGAAGTATCTACAACATTTGGAATTACCTCGAAAGGTTTTTTTATTACCCAATCATTTATTTCTTTACCCAAGCTATGGCTTACTGTTGTAAGTACGGAAGCATATTTGAACACGAGCTTTGTGATATATCTAAAAAGAAAACTTTGTGTTCGATAATTATCTTCGATGCTATCATTATAAATGCCATAATGCTCTGTAACAACAAATGGAATTTTATATTTCCAACGCCAATACAATGCAATCAATCCAGCCTTGACTGGCACTTGCACATGTATTATTTCTGGCTTCCCATTTTGTTGTATATATTGTTTGATGAACGTTTGGTGCACCTTTATATATTTTAGCCATTTTGTAAATTTATTTGAGGCTTGTATATACATCACTTGCTCCGTCATTTGTGGAAATGATTTGGATGTACTATAATTAGTATTTGCATCTACAACACTGAAAACATCTACATGTGAAAACAAAGAAACAGCTTGTGCTTGTCGTTGAATAAAATCTCCGATAAATAGGTCGGTATCATTTGGATACCAACTACAAAGCCAGAGTACATGTTGTTTCATTGCAAGCGAAAGTAATCAAAAAAAGAAATGCATGTAGATGTGTGTTGAGGAAATAGAAGAGGTATACTTAAATTTTATCTACTGACTTCTTCAAACAATTTTTTTCTAAACGCAAAATAGGCTTCAGTATAAGCACCTTTTTTGGTGAAAGCAACTCCGTAATTTAATGTATAAGATATAGTGGCTTTTTTTTCAGGACAATAGAAGACACCAGCGCCATAATTTACTTCGCCACCTGGATGTCCATACCAAGTATACACAAATCCATCAACTGTTATTTGCATAGCTCTACAACCGCCAGCACAAGCCAATGTTGTGTCGAAATGTGGTATGTTCATCATGTCGTTGAGTGAGGCATTACTCAATAAAGTTTTATCGCGAAACAAGGCATTCGCAAATAAGCGCAAATCATTTGGGTTCGTATAAATACCAGTAAAGCCACGACCATCTCCAGTAAATAAAGGCGTTAAGTCTTGCAGTCTGCCTGTAGCATTGACGTCGTAATATCCTTTCGCAACTTGCGTCCATGGCAATTCTTCTTGCGGACGTATATAGGAATGATGCATTTGCAATGGCGAAAAAATTTCATGGCGTAGCATCAAAGATTGATCTTCATTGGTGACTCGATTAATAATCAATGCCAATAAAACATGATTCATGGTTTGGTTATATTCATGTCGAGCGTTATAATCAAAAACAGGATTTTTATTGTAGGCAAAACTTAATAATTTTTCGTAAGATTTTTCTTTGTCTAAATTATTGAAGGAATACAAAATAAATTCAGGATCGAACACAATATCATAAATACCACTGCTATGTGAAAGCAAATCTGTGATACGACAGTGGTCTGCATTTTTTATTTTATCGATATACTTTTGGTCGATATACATGCTGATTGGATCTGTCAATTTTATTTTGCCAGCATCTACTAATTTGTAAATCATGGTGGCAGTAAATAACTTCGTAACGCTTGCAACCTTACCCAAATGACAAGGCTGCATTTTTGTTTTATTTTTTATATCTGCGTATCCGAAACTTTTATACCATGTTCCTTGTTCGTCTTGAATCATCAAGGATATGCCTGGCAAACCCATATCTGTAAGGCCTTTGATTAGCTGGGTATATACCGCATTTTTAGGATGAGAAGAACTGCTATCTTGCCAACCAAAATTTTCATCGCATTGTAAAACTGCAATATCCGTTTCTCTTTTTTTGCAAGAAAAAAATGTGAGGAAATAAACGCTGAGAAGTAAAAATATTCTGAAATACATGAAAGGATTTTAGCGAAGTGTTGGATTTATTTTAATTCCGAAATGAATTTGATTGATAGGTAAAGTTGCAGATATAATGCTGAAGGGATATTGTATACCAAATTCATATTTGAGCAATGCTTCATATTGCATCTTTTTTCTTTGAAGAATAGGAATGCCAGTTTCAAAACCTACACTCGTCATGCATTGAAAACGATTTCTGTCCACCGTTTTGTATTCTCCATTTCCTATATATTCAAATTCATCATTGCTTTGGCGAACACGCATCCAAGACATTTGCAAAGAAGGTCGGATATACCATTTTTTAAACAGAGAAATAGAATAACCTAAACCAGACTTTAGATACATGGTTCGTTGTAAAGACTGTTGCGCTGTATATCCCAATAAAAAATTATAATTGAAAAATGATGTTTTATGCTTCGTTTGAAATGCTTTATTCATGCCCATTTCAAAGCCAGGATGTAAGCGTCCATTGATGATATGCGGTGGCATGGCTATGCTTGCATTTTGAATGGTAACTTGCCAAGAAAACTTTTGTAGAGTTGGTTTGAATTTGTGTTTAGCTTGAACAGTTAGCTGCTGAAAAATGAAGTAGAATAAGAAGGGCAAAATTGTTCGTAGGTTCATGAATTGTAAATGAGATAATGAGAATAAATGTAAAACAAAAATCCAAAGTGCATAAAGAAATATTTTACATAATGGAATGTCACATCCAAGTTCAAAATTTATTTTTCCTACAATTTCCCTCTTTCAAATTCTATTATTTCTAAATCTTGAATTCGATTATCGTTTACAGTAAATCGCATGAGTGTATTTATTTTATGCCAACCTGCATTACCACATGCACCAGGATTGAGGTGTAAAAGATTCAAATTAATATCTGGTATTACTTTAAGAATATGGGAATGTCCGCAAATAAAAAGATGCGGTTTGTGTAAACTAAGTTGCGGTTTGACAATGGCATTATATTTGGGTGGATAGCCGCCAATATGCGTCATATAAACCGACATATTTTCGATAGTAAAATGATTGATTTCTGGGTAACGAACACGTAATTCATGTCCATCAATATTGCCGAACACTGCGCGTAAAGGTTTCATTTTTTCTAGCTTGTCTGCTACTTCTGTAGTTCCAATATCGCCTGCATGCCATATCTCATCCACGTTCGCAAAGTGCTCCATAATTTGCTTTGGGAAACAACCATGCGTGTCTGATAGTAACCCAATTCTTGTCATATCGGTATTTAATTATTTGTTGGAATAGATAATTTCTTGCCCCAATAAATCCCAACCCATACCCAACATAATAGATTTTTCTTCTACACTTGGATTTGATGTATTGATTTTTAATTTGGCCAATTCATTTTTTTCTGCTTGTGCTTGTAAGGTGAGAAAAATACTAAATTCTTTTTCTGTTAATAAGCCTTTTAGTAAATCAAATCGCATTCGTTTCAGTTTCGCTTTTTCTTTCAGTACGAGTTGCTTATTTAAATAGACTTCATGTTGCATAGCTAAAAAATATTGTTGCTCCAAACTGAAAAAATATTCTTTGAGTAACTTATTGGTTGATTGATTGCTTGCAATAGCTGTTGAAACTAGAGTAAATATTGTATCTCCTCGTTCTTTAGCAATCCTTTGTATGCTTTCAATTTTATTGATTCGAATTGTTATTTTACGCTGCGCATTACTTTCTATTTGACAAAGAGTAAAAAGCAAAAAGAGGAGAGAATAGATTTTCATTATTGTGCAATAATTAGGTGATAATGTTTTTTTCCTTTTTGTATCAACAGATATTTATCGTTTAATAAATCGTCCTTGGAAACTAAGAAATCAATGTCTGTCAGTTTTATTTTATTTAAACTAACACCACCACTTTGTATCATTTTTTTTGCTTCACTTTTCGATGGAAAAATGCCGGTTTCACTAAGCAGGTTCACTATGTTGTGGCCATTCAATATATTTTCTTTTGCAAAGTTGAATGTAGGAACGCCATCCATTACTTCTAGCAGTTGTTGTTCTGTAAGTGTTCGCAACGCATTGGCGGTATCATTAGAGAATAAAATTTGTGAAGCAGCAATGGCAAATTCAAAATCTGTTTGGGAATGCACCATTTTAGTTACTTCTTCTGCTAATTTTTTTTGCACGATTCTTAAGCCAGGATCGACTTCATGTTGTGCAATAATATCGTCAATTTCTTGTGGAGGTAAAAATGTAAATATCTTGATATAAGCAATGGCATCTGCATCTTTGGTGTTGAGCCAAAATTGATAAAAAATATACGGAGAAGTTTTATTTGCGCTTAGCCATACATTGCCAGATTCTGTTTTTCCAAACTTTCCGCCATCTGCTTTTTTGATTAAGGGTGCAGTGAAAGCGAATGCTTCGCCTCCTGATTTTTTACGAATCAGTTCAGTGCCAGTAACAATATTTCCCCATTGATCAGAGCCTCCCATTTGTAGTTTTACACCATAGTTTTGGTGCATATAAAAGAAGTCATATCCTTGAACCAATTGGTAAGTAAACTCTGTAAAGGACATGCCTGTTTCTAATCTTTTTTGTACCGAATCTTTCGACAACATATAATTGACTGTAATGAATTTGCCAACATCCCGAATGAAATCGAGAAAGGAAATGTCTTTAAACCAATCGTAATTATTCACCAATTTGGCTGCATTTTTTGTGCCATCATCGAAATGTAAAAAATGTGCAAGTTGTCCGCGAATGCCTTGGACATTGAGCTCTATTTGTTCCATAGAAAGCATATTTCTTTCTTCGGATTTTCCAGAAGGATCACCTACCATACCTGTTGCTCCACCTACTAAGGCAATGGGTTGATGTCCTGCTTTTTGTAAATGCATTAATAAAATAATGGGTACTAAACTTCCGATATGTAAGGAATCAGAAGTTGGATCAAAACCAACATAGCCTGTTGTCAATTCTTTGCCTAATTGTTCTTCTGTACCAGGAATAATATCCTGTATTAAGCCTCTCCATTGCAGTTCTTCAATTAAATTCATGGCGCAAATTTGCTACTATTTCGTTTATAAAAATCAAATGTATATGGATTTTTAAGTATTTTCGTTTGTTCTTGACAATAATACAAGCTGTCACTCGTTACTCTTTCTTCAAAACCCTAGCAATATGTTAAAAAAAATAGTACTTCTTTTCGCTTCTTCATTTTTTATGCAAGCGATGGATGCGCAACAACGTAAGTATGTGAATGAATTTCTCAACATAGGTGTGGGCGCGCGTGGTATGGGAATGGCGGGTTCGCAAGTGGCATCGGTAAATGATGTGTACGCTTCTTTTTGGAATCCTGCAGGATTGAGTCAGGTTAAGAGCGATTTTCAAATTGGATTAATGCATGCGGAATATTTTAGTAGTATAGCTAAATATGATTATGTAGGTACCGCCTTTCCTATGAAAAATAAAAAAGGAGTTTTGGGAATTTCTTGTATCCGTTTTGCTATTGATGATATTCCATATACCTTAGATTGGATTCAACAAGATGGCTCGGTAGATTATTCTAAAATTAAGGCCATCTCCGCTGCAGATTATGCTGGACTTATTACCTACGCGCAGAAATTGAATATTAAAAAATATGCAAATCGTGAAGACGTAAATATTAATGTTGGGGGTAATTTTAAAATCATACATCGCAATATTGGTACTTTAGCAAATGCTTGGGGAGCTGGATTAGATCTTGGTTTGCAGGCAAGAATTGGTGCTTGGAAATTAGGAGCTGTGATAAAGGATGTGACTACAACGTATACAGTTTGGTCTTTCCATTTTACGGATAAAGAAAAACAAATATTGACACAAACTGGAAATGATATCGTGTCTAGAAGTACAGAAGTAAATACACCACGAATGATTTTAGGTGGTGGTAGAAATTTTCCAATTCGATTTGCAGATGCTAGTAAGAAAGCTTATTTATTAGCTGAAATGAATTTGGATATTACCGCTGATGGGAAACGTTATGGCAATTTGATTAATCTAAATCCATTGAGTATAGATCCAAAATTGGGATTAGAATTTGGCTATAATAATAAATTTTATGTACGTGGTGGTGTGGGTAATTTTCAACGAGTACTTGATGACAATGACACGACCAATACATCAAAAAGAACCATGTTTCAACCAGCGATTGGGCTAGGCTTGAAAATAAAAAATATGGCGATTGATTATTCTTTTTCCAGTTTGAATGTACAGAATAGTCCTTTATATAGCCACTTTGTTTCACTACGTTTAAATATAAATAAAAAAGGAAGCGAAGTAGATATGGATAATACATTAATGGATTACCAATTGCGAAAAGATGTAAGAGGGAATGAACCAATTCAAACCAAATAATGATGAAAAAAATTCTATCTACTTTTATTCTAATTGCTTTAGTTTTTTTTTCTGCTAAAATAGTGAAAGCACAAACTTTCGGGAATGAATGGATTAATTATAGCCAAAATTATTACAAGTTTAAAGTCGTTGGGGATAGTATCTATCGAATACCAATATCTAGTTTGACGGCGCTAGGCATGCCCAACACAGTGTTAGGCGATAATATTCAACTCTTTCGTGAAGGCGTTGAAATGCCAATATTTGTAAGCACTACAGGTGTTTTGGGTGCAAGTGATTTTATAGAATTTTATGGAGAGAAAGCAACTGGTAGTATTGATTTGCCTTTATATAAAACGGCTGAAGATCAATTGAATCCGAGCCAAAGTTTATTGTCAGATACAGCATTTTATTTTATCACGTATAATTCGAGCATTAATAATAAACGTTATGTTTCCTTGGCAAATAATTTGACCAATCCACCAACTAAGGAAAATTATTTTTGGGATAAATTTAAAATAAACTATCGCGTTATTTTGTGTGAAGGTCCTTCTTATTATGGCGAATCGTCATCGAGTTATTTAACGGTTACTTCTTCTCAATTTGAACATGGAGAAGGTTGGGCAAAATCAAATAATGCGAATAATGATTCGGTTACATTTACATGTCTTTTCCCATATACAAGTACTGGCGCACCTTCTGGATTATTCAAATCTATTGTAGCAGGTAATTCCTATTTGCAAACGCATGAAATGAAAATTTTTGCCAATGGAAATGCCATTGTAGACTCCACCTTTTCATTATTCAGTTTTACCAAAATGAATGCCGCTGTACCAATGAATTTTTTAAACGCACAAAATAAAATTACGTTTAAGTACACACCATTGAATCAAGGACAAATTCATCCAGATAGATACAGTATTTCTTCGATTGAATTTAGATATCCGAGACAATTTAATTTTAGCAACAAGACTGGATTTTATTTTGAATTAGATCCTAAAGCCACAGATTATTATATAGAAATTTCTAATTTTAACAATGCCACCATTGCACCAAAATTGTACGATATAAGTTCTAATCAATACATCCTTGGTGATATATCTTCACCTGGACTTATACGATTTGTAATACCTGCTTCACCATTACAAGCTAAAAAATTATTTCTGCAAAGTCTTGCTATTACTAACTTCCCAGCGGTAGCTGATTTGCATGTAGTAAACTTTAAAAATTATTCTTTAGCATCTAATCAAGGTGATTATTTATTAATTGCACACAAAGGAATGATGGATGATGGAAGCGGAAGTGATTATATAGAAGAATATAAAAATTATAGAATCAGTGCGCAAGGCGGAGCTTATAATGCCATAAAAATTGATGTTCAAAATATCTATGATGAGTTTGGTTATGGTTATAATTTTCATGCACAAGGCATTAAAAATTTTCTACATTATGCAGTAGCAAACTCTGCTTGGAGTGCAAAACCTAAACAAGTTTTTTTGATTGGGAAAGGCTTTAGTTATAAGAACTATTTAAATTTTTCTGCCGCTCCTTTTACTACTTATCCTTTTTACCCGATTCCATCTTTTGGTGATCCATGTTCAGATATTTTATTAACTGATTTTGATAAAACAGATAAGCCTGCGGTCCCTATTGGTCGCCTTTCTGCTTTTAATGGAAGTGAAGTAAAATCTTATTTAGATAAAATAAAAGATCATGAAAGTGCCATTGCAAATACCAGCATGCAAACAAGTGATTCCATTTTATGGAGAAAAAGAATTTTACATTTAGCTGGCGCAAAAGATGCAGCAGAGCAGGCACCGATTGTTAGTTCGTTATTGGGACAAGAAAACATCATCAAAAAACCATATTATGGCGCACAAGTATTTACCTTAAAAAAAGGAAGTACCTCGGCAGTAGAAACTGCCAATAGCCAATTGCTGGATAGCTTGTTTAATACAGGTATTGGCTTGATACAATTCTTCGGGCATTCTTCCTCATCAACAATGGATTACAATTTAGATTTTCCTTCGCAATACCATAATTATAAACGCTATCCGCTCTTCATTGCAAATGGTTGTGGCGCAGGAAATATTTTTATTTTGACTGGAACAAGAGCATTGGATGAACAATTTGTATTGCAGCCAAGTGCAGGTGCCATAGCCTTTGTAGCAAGTAATAATACAGGTCTTACCAATAGTTTAAGTACGTATACCGATTCATTGTATAATGAATTTTCATTCAAGAATTATGGGAATAGCATTGGCAAACAAATTAATTCCAATGTCAACACTTTCATGAATAATCCGTTTTATTTAAACGACAATTTACTGCGATTACATTGCGAACAAATTGGATTAAATGGAGATCCAGCATGCAGTTTATTTTCTTATCCAAAACCTGATTATGCGATTGAAGATAAAGGTGTAAAATTCAAACAACTGAATTTAACCACCAACTACGATTCCTTAGATGTGGATATTACGTTTCATAATTTAGGAAAATATACAAAGGATTCGATTAGTCTATTGGTGAAAAGAATATTACCCAATAATGCGGAAGAAATTATTTTATATAAGAAGTATGAAGGGGTTGCAAATGAAAAAATGTTGAGTATAAAAATACCTACAAATGGTAATTTAGGTATCGGTATCAACAACTTAATTCTTCAATTAGATCAAGAAGGCACTATAGATGAAATCTCTGAAAATAACAACAGTATCATTCGCACATTCGATATTTATAATGACGATTTAGTTCCTGTTTATCCGTATGAATTTAGTATTGTGTCCCAACAAGGTATAACGTTAAAAGCATCGACGTTGAACCCATTTGTCACTGCTCGAAATTATTGGTTGCAAATAGATACTACGGAAAAATTTAATAGTCCTTCTCTTTTGTCTACACCAATAACAAGTACAGGTGGTGTTATCAAATGGATTCCACCAATTACCTTGAAAGATAGTACAGTGTATTATTGGCGCACTGCTATGGATACTTCATCAGCAACGGGCAATACCAAATTTAAATGGACCAACAGTTCCTTTATTTATTTAGATCAAAGTTCCGCAGGTTGGAATCAGTCGCATTATTTTCAGTATAGAAAAAATAATTTCAATGATATTACATTGGATTCTAATTCTAGAGAATTACGCTTCAATGATTTGAATAAAAAATTGCAAACACAAACTACTTGCATGAATGGCCCATCGCCGTATACTTATATTTGGCCAGATAATATTGCCAAAATAAATGGAAGTACCTTGTTTACTTTTGGTTGCGATCCATATCCAGGTTTCTCCAGTCTGCAATTTATAGTTATTGATTCTTTGACCGGCGAACCTTGGATTAATACTGTAAATCAATCTACTGGACTTGGTCGATTTGGAAGTTTTGCACCTTGTCGAATTTCGCCAGATAATGTATCCTTTGAAGATCCGTTTTTCGAATTCAGTTTTTTAACCACTGCCTCTCGGAAAAAAATTATGGACTTTATAGATTCCATTCCGCATGGTTTTTATTTTCTGATGCAATCTAGATTATGTGTTGGTGGTGGTTGTGGCAGTATAAATACGGTAAATATCAAACAATGGAAATCGGATACAACAGTGTATGGAAGCGGTGTTTCCTTATACCATAAATTGTTTAATTATGGCTATACCAAAATAGATTCATTTACTAAAAATAGACCGATGGTTTTTTGGAGTAGAAAAGATATTCCTTCTACAATTCAACAATATATTGGTATTGATAGTACACAAAAATTATATGCGGAGTTTGATTTTTCTTCTTCGTTATATACCGGTGATGAAGTGTCGACAAAAGTAGGTCCAGCCAATATTTGGAATCATTTTTATCGAAAATTATATAGCAAAGATTTGTCTGCTGGCGATACCAGTAAAGTGGATATTTACGGCATTGATGTGCAAGGGCACGAAACATTATTGGTGACAGTTACTGGTCCAGATACTACCTTACAATTCATTGATGCAAAGACTTACCCAAGTTTGAGATTGGTGTTAAATACGAATGACAATATTTTCGCAACGCCTGAGCAAATGCGTTACTGGCGTGTGTTGTATGATCCAGTTCCAGAAGCGGCACTTAATCCAAATCGACTCTTTACTTTTCAAGATACGGTTGGGCAAGGACAGCCACAACATCTTCGATTAGCTATTGAAAATTTAACAGCTTTACCAATGGATAGTATGTTAGTTAATTATGATGTGATAGATAGTCATCGAAATAAATTTCATGTTGGTTCTA
The DNA here is from genome assembly GCA_945878115.1 of Chitinophaga pinensis. Lineage (GTDB taxonomy): Bacteria > Bacteroidota > Bacteroidia > Chitinophagales > Chitinophagaceae > OLB11. The sequence continues at coordinate 24,517 of CAMDVD010000047.1, forward strand.
AACGATATGCACCATTAACTTCTTTAGATACTTTGAACATTCAATACGATATCAATACGGCGGCGTTTACTGGGAAAAATACTCTAGTTGTTGAAGCCAATCCGAACAATGATCAAAAGGAACAGTATCATCCAAATAATATTGGATACAAAGAATTTTATGTGGTACCAGACAATAAAAATCCTATCATTGATGTGACTTTTGATGGCGTACATATATTAAATAAGGACATTGTTTCTTCAAAGCCATTCATTCATATTTTGTTGAAAGATGAAAATAAATATTTGGCATTAGATGATACAGCATTGGTTCAAGTGTATGTCAAATACCATAATGATAATATAGAACACCAAATTCCTTTTGATGGAAATGTGATGAAATTTATTCCTGCTGATCCTGCAAAATTGTCTAGCAAAAATCAAGCGCAAATAGAATATAAACCAGAGTTTTTAGCAGATGGAGATGATTATATGTTGATTGTACATTTGAAGGACAAGATTGGAAATGGCGATAGCAAAGCCGCTTATAAAGTGGACTTTTCCATAGTAACGAAGCCTTCCATTTCATCGGTTGTCAATTACCCGAATCCCTTCACAACCTCCACACAATTTATTTTTACTTTAACTGGATTTCAAATTCCTTCTAATTTAAAAATACAGATTTTGTCTGTGACGGGTAAGATCGTAAGAGAAATCACAAAAGAGGAATTGGGTAATTTGCATATCGGACGAAACATTACACCTTTCAAATGGAAAGGTGATGATCAATATGGACAGCCTTTGGGCAATGGTGTTTATTTATATCGTGTGGTTTCTACATTGAATGGCAATAAAATGGATCATTATGCAGAGTCAGGAAACAATGCAGATAAATGGATAGAAAAGGGTTATGGGAAATTGTATATAATGCGGTAAATGGGATTTGACTTATTTATGAAATGTAGTGTTCATTGTATCCCCAAGTCTTTCATTTCTCTTCCTTATCAAAAATAAATTGTAGTATTGTCTTTACATTTTTTACAAAATTAGATAAATCATGAAATGGATTTTAGCCATTCTTTTTTGGATGACATCTGTGCAAATTATGCAAGCGCAAAATGATGTACAGCAAAATATATTGGTAATGAATAATTGCATTAGTCAATACAATGCCGATAATAATTCACCATTAACTTTATTTGAAACGGCAGGCATGCTGGAGCAAAAACAAAATAATGTGGTACAACGAATTCGATTGGCAGATATTAATCATATTTATGTAATGGCTTCTCATGGCGGTTTTAGCGTAAATCTGAATTGTGTAGATTCAGGATTATGTGTGAATTTGATAAAAGGCAATATGACCAATGCACCTATGTCGAGTACAGTTTTTTTCTTTACAGATGGAGCCGCCGCAAATTCATTTGCAGAAAATTTTAGTCATTTGGTTTTAAAATGTAAACCTGCTGAACAAACCATGCAATTAAATTTATGGAAGAATGAAGAAGGTAAAATTGTTCTATTGACTTCTCATCATGAAACACCAGCTGCGCCAGTTGCTGCAAGTAATGCGCCGAGTAAACCAGCTGCGACAAGTAAAAAAGAAAAAGCAGAATTAGAAGAAAAAGAGGATATAGATGAAGAAGAAAAACCCGCTAAAAAAACCAAGACTGTAGTGCAAAGAAAAAAGCCAGCAGAAAAGGAAGACGAAGACAATGAAGAGAAACAAGAAGAAAAAACAAAGTCAAAACCTAGGGTAGAAAGGTCTGAAATAAATCCTATGGATAAAGCCGATAACAATGAAAAAGTTGGTAAAGCTTTTTGTGATCAAGTAGCAGCTGTTGTAAAATCTGGTGCTTTAAATCAGTTTAAAGATTTTGAAGGTAGAGTTACAAATGCCACTTCTAATATCAATGAATCGAAAAGTAAAATAAAAGGCACTAAACGAAATTATCTTTCTTGGTTTAATAAAAAGAGAGCCTATATCGCGGAAGTAAAAACCTCGGAAGATAGAGAAGCATTAGTGAGTGATTTTGAAATTTTTCAGACAGAGTTAGAAGATTGTCTCGATGGCAATTGGGATGATGTTGACCACTCGAATGATGAAATATATGCGAATTCGAAGGACGAAGTAAAAGACATAGAATACGTAAATCAAACAGATAAAACAATGCCATCCATTCGATTGGTATTGGTAAATGATGGTGCGAAGTTTACTTACTTTTTGCGATTTTGTGTCCAGTAGTTAAGCGTCTTTTTAGGCATTCATTTTTGAGAGCCAGAAAACTATTTTTTAAAAATAATATTATCCGATTCGAAATTATTTTTTTGTAAGTACGCATCAATAGAACGAATAAATTCCAGTTCACCTTCTTGATTAATGGCGAAAGATTGATAGCCTAATTGCATTAATAATTCAGCCGCCAAACGATGATTTTCATTGCCTCTTGAATTTTCAAGATACTCCATTGCAAGAATGACATCCTGATTTTTGAATAAGTGAATGCCACCTTGAATCACATCATATTCGCCACCTTCTACATCCATTTTTATAAAGCGAGGAATAATATTTTGGCTCGTATAAAATAAATCTAAAGTGGTAGAGTCCACTTTTATTTCAATAGGTTTATTGGTTGCATACCAAGTTTCCTTTTCATATTGTGTTTTATTCATTGAATTGTATTCTGAATACACAACTGGAAATTCATAAAAATACATTGGTGTATCATCTTTAGACATTGCTTGATGATGGATAGTAACATTGTTTAAAGATTGAACATTTTGTTGCAATAAAGCATAATTTTTTTTAGATGCTTCAAAAGAAAATATTTTTCCAGCAGGCGCAAGCAAAGAAAATAAGGAAGTGAAAAAGCCAAAGTGCGCACCAATGTCTATCAAAATATCTTCTGGCTGAATATGCTTAATCCAATATCTACAAAGCCTTAATTCAGACTCATGCGTTTTACCGCCCGATAAATAAATATCGGTAGAGGCTGGCAATTGAACTGTAAATGCTTGTCCCCAAAAGGTTTTTGTGCTGTATAATTTACCTTCTTTTTGATGAATGAATCTGGAACTAATGGCGATACAATATTTTATGGGATTGGAAATAAAACGATTCCATTTACTGCCATTGGCAAATTTTGAAACGCTATTTAATTGTGTCAATAAGGTGCTATTCATTAAAATCTAATGCCATTTAATTTGTTGGTAAAATGCAACTGCCGCTAAGTGATATTTTTTGTAATGTTACAAAGCATTATTGAGTATTTGAAATTTGTTTGAATATTGTGGTCTTTGTATAGTGGAAACGCTAATATAAATTCGGATGAAGGAGAATAGGTAGATTGTACAAATGGAAATGAATTTAAGTATACATTAGAATCGGATTAATTTTGTCATGCATTGAAAAAGGAAAGGCTTAAAAAAAATACTTCTGCTTATGTTAATGTTTGTGATTTACAAAAAAATGTTTGATATCTTTAGAATCAGAATAAAATCATGTTGCATTGATTTTATATAGGAGTAAAATAAGTATCTCTAAACCAATAAATAAAAATGCCATGCGGAAACATGTACTTAGTTCGATTATTTTTATGTTGATATTTGGTTGCGGAATGCAACAGAGAGGCTTTGCCAATAAAATTACATTAACCAAAACAGGAGGGAATAATACCTTGTATACAAGTGGTATTACTCATGCTTAGTTATTTATGATATTTTAGGTAGAGAAAGAATGAAAATATATTTGAGTGCCAATATAAATCAAGTAAGTGTAAATATTAGTTCACTTGATATAGGAGTATATTGCTACAAATATTTTGTAAATAATCAAACAATACATACAGGTAAACTTATAATAGAATAAATATGGAAAAAGTACTTGCAATATGTAGCTTAATACTTTTATATAGTATTTGTAATGCACAAAAAAAACATGGCAAAGTATGGGTAACAGGTGGCGGTATTTCGTATAAAATAAAATTTGAAAATACTGGAATAATAAATAATTATTTAGATACTTTTTATAGTCCTTATTTCACACATGGTAATTCAAATATATGTGATTCAAATGGCAATTTAATATTATGTAGTGATGGTTATAATATTTATGATAGTAATGCAAATTATATTGATGGTGGAGATACTTTAGTACCTAAAGCGTTTTATATCAATCAGGATGGATGGAGTGCTTTATCCCAATCTAGTATTTTTTTACCAATGGATAGTGATATGTATTATTTTATCACTCCTGCTATGGGTGACGCACGTTATGCAGATTGCCAAACTAAT
>CAMDVD010000048.1 GCA_945878115.1 Chitinophaga pinensis
TATATGTTTAGCAAATCTCCATTTGTATACCGCCACTAATAGATAATACTGGTTTAAATTGATTTTATGACCGACGAAACCCGTTTTTTTACAGACAAAAAAAGATGGAGTATAAAATCTCACTATTTAATTATTGAAAAGCATTTAGTGCAATATGATTTTTTTGCAATATATAATTCTTCGCTTTCAATAGATGGATAAACGATACAGAGTTTTCTATTCCTTTCATGCCATAAGATTTTTTGTCAGTATACATCACACTTCCTCGCAGAGTGTCCTCAACTCTATTTTTGTATGCGAAAAAAAGTTTGTGAGGCACTCTGCGATTTAGTAGACTTAAGTTTATTTTATTTTCTATTCTATTCAAGCTCTTCGACATGTTCCGCAGGGGATGTCGAAGTAAAAATAATAGCAGATTTGCAATCTGCTTACACACGATTAAAAATCGCTTTTTATCCAAAGTTCAAGATGCTGTGCGCTAACATCTCGAACAGCCTCGTATGTCGAAGTAAAAATAATAGCAGATATGCATTCTGCTTACTCGCGATTAAAAATCGCTTTTTATCCAAAGTTCGAGATGCGCTTCGCTAACATCTCGAACAGCCTAGAAATAAGTTATGAAAATAGAATAAGTAATAACATTAAGTATCAATTGTACAGCAAGGAACAAGAAGGCAAACACACAAAGCCATCGCTTCATTTTTGCGCCAGACTTAGGTTATATACAAACCTTTGTAGGAGCGATTATATTGACTTCGTATATTCCATTTCATTTACTATGAAAAAAATCACATACTGACGATGTGATTTTTTTTCTTAAGAATTTTGACGATTTGGAATTATCAGTCTTTGGAATTATCAGTCTTTGGAATTTCGGAATTTGTATATATTATTAGAAGTTGACGAATTTAATGTTGACCTTTAGATAAAATAAATACGATGAAATATATTATTCTAATGACCGCGATATTGTTTTTTGGTTTGATAAATAATTTGTTCTCACAAACCATGATGGTTTCTACTTTAGCGGGTAACAGTGCATCTGGTTCGACGAATGCAACGGGCGTAGCAGCTAGTTTTAATTTGCCAACTTCAGTTGCTATCGATGCATCTGGGAATGTATTTGTTGCAGATCATTTAAATCTTAAAATAAGAAAAATAACGCCAGCTGGAGTGGTTACAACTTTTGCTGGAAGTGGTGTTGCTGGATCTACAAATGCGACAGGCATTTTGGCAAGTTTTAATTATCCAACAGGAATTGCAATTGATGGTGCTGGTAATTTATTTGTTGCAGATGCACAAAATTGTAAAATTAGAAAAATTACCACTATAGGTGTGGTGACTACATTTGCTGGAAGTGGTGCGCTAGGTTCTGTCAATGCAACTGGTATAAATGCAAGTTTTAAGTATCCATCAGGGATAGCTGTTGATGCAAGTGGAAATGTATTTGTTGCAGACAATGGAAATCATTTGATAAGGAAAATTACTTCAGCAGGTGTAGTTACAACCTTAGCAGGTAGTGGAGTAGCAGGTTCTACTGATGCTGCAGGACTTTCAGCTAGTTTTAATTTTCCGACAAGCGTTGCTGTCAATGGTTTAGGTAAAGTTTTTGTAGCGGATAGAAGCAATAATAAAATTAGAATCATAACGGTAGCTGGTGGCGTGGTTACCACATTAGCAGGAAGTGGTGTTGCTGGCTCTGTAGATGCGACAGGGGGTGCGGCAAGTTTTTGGGATCCATCGGGTGTAACAACCGATGCATCTGGAAATGTATTTGTGGCTGATAGGAGTAATCATAAAATTCGTAAGATAACTGCTACAGGTGTTGTAACTACTTTCGCAGGTAGTGGTGCATTCGGGTCAGTAAATGGTCTCGCCAATGTTGCAACCTTTTATTTGCCAGTTGGAGTTGCTGTTGATGCAGCAGGTGGAGTCTATGTAGCAGGTGGAGATGATAATCAAATTAGAAAAATCTCTCCTTGCATACTTTCTACAACAACTTCCGCAACTGCCTGCCATTCTTATACTTGGACTTGTAATTCTGCAACATACACAGCAAGCGGAAATTATACCTGTTCTTCTCTTAATACGAATGGATGTACGAATGTAAATACTTTGGCATTAACCATCAATGCAAGCATCAATACATCAACGACAGGAACAGGTTGTAATTCTTACAATTGGGCTTGTAATAATATGACTTATACTTCTAATGGAAATTATACTTGTACTTCTTTAAACGCAAATGGTTGCACAAATACCAATACTTTAAATCTTACTCTATGTAATTCTTTACCAGTAACTATATTGAATGTAACGGATATAACTGGACTTTCGGCTACTATAAATTGGACGCCTGTTGCCTGTGCTACTTGGTATCAATTAAGATATAGAACAACAAATCCTGTTGGTGCTTATACTACTGTTTCTATCAATGCGCCAGCTTCATCCAAAGGAATTGTAGGTTTAAGTTATAATACAAATTATGAATACCAAATGCGCTCTTATTGTTCTTCTTCATCATCTGGACCATGGAGTGCATCCATGAATTTTTCTACCAACTCAAGTTGCAATATCCCTGTAAACCTTAGTATAAGTGGAATTACACCAACTACTTCAACTGCAACTTGGACTGCTGTTGTTGGTGCAACCTCCTATGTTGGCAGATACAAATTGAATTCATCTAGTACTTGGACTAACTTTACATGTACGCCTTCATCCAAATCATTAACTGGGCTTTTGAGCAATGCAATGTATGATTTACAAGTTGCTGTGGTTTGCGGATCCATAACCAGTCCTTATTCCGCTACAATTAGTTTTACTACTTTACCTTGTGGTATTCCAACAGGTTTATCCGTTACTAATATTAGTAATACACAATGCAAATTAAATTGGTTAGCCATGACAGGAATCGCAACTTATTCTGTTCGTTATAAAAAAGTTTCTTCTTCTATTTGGATGACTGGTACATCAACAATAACCAACAAATTAATTACTGGATTAACAGTTGGCACACAATATGAATTTCAGGTAGCTGCCTACTGTAGCTCTACATTTATCGGTACTTACAGCCCTTCTACTTTATGGACTACCGCAACAACTATTCCTCCTTCCGCAAACAATAAAATGACTACTATTATGGATGATATGAATAGCTCAATCAATATTTATCCAAATCCAATTTCTGATATATTATATATAGATTTAACAACCATTTCTTCTAGCCGGGTTACGTTAAATATATTAGATATGAGTGGTCGTTTGATTAAACAAGTTCACTTTAATGCAACGAAAGGATTAAACTCAAACAGCATTAATTTTTCTGATTTACCTAAAGGTATATTTACGTTGCAAGTATTTGAGAATGGCATTGTGACCCATGTTCGGAAGATTGAACATAATTAATGCTTAGGTTCTTCATTCGTGCATAACCAGTAGAAAATTATACACGCAATAGAATAATCTGTAACACAAGCTCATCAAGATCTTCGACCTATTCCTTCGGGGATGTCGAAGATCTTGATGATAGCAGATTTGCAATTTGCTAGTATGCGCTTAATTTTATTTTGTATCGAATATTCGAGAGGCACAGCGCTAACATTTCAAACAGCAGAAAAATTTCAACAAACACAGCAATAACAATATTATTCCTTCGACCTTATACTTTTGACTTACGCCTTATGCCTTACGACTTTCTACTTTCTACTTACGAAATTTGCGTCTCTACTTTTTACTTTTTACTTTCCACTAATTACTCAATACTTTTTTAGTCGTTCCCCTTCGGGTCGGGCTATCACTCCAATCTTTTTTTTGAAGAAAAAAAAAGGATTTCTGTTCTATCCCTAACGTAAAAAATCAGAGCGAGAGCGAAGAGCTTAGAGCGCAGTGACATGAACGTATTCTCATTCTGATTTTTTCTTCCTTCTTGCTCTGTTTCTCATTCTCTTTCCTGCTCTTCGATATGTCAATTAAAAATATTGCAGATTAATAATCTACTTACCCACGATTAAAAATTGGGTTTTGTCGAAAGTTCGAGATGCGCTGCGCTAACATCTCACACAGCGCAAGAATTAATTTGACCGGTGACATCGAGCAGAGAAACACTTCGGATAATAAGGCACAAGAAGGCAAACGCAAAAGGCAACGCGCCATTCTTGCGCCAGCTCAACAAAAACACTCGAATACCAAGGCAAAAGCGAAAGGCAATGCGCCAGCCAAATCTATGAACATCAAAATCCCGTAGGGATGACATGATTATAGAAAAGATATAATTATACCACACCATAATCCCGTAGGGATGACATGATATTGCGCATTTCGACATGTTTCGCACGGCATGTCGAAGTATTAATAATGGCAGATTTTAAATCTGCTTGTTTGCGATTAAAATTACAATTCGAGATGCGCTGCGCTAACATATAGAACAAGCAAGGATTCTAAAAAATGATTATTGTTTATCGCTAACTACTCAATACTAAAAGCATTTGATAATGTGCATTGTAATGCGTTTCCGTCACTTTAAATTTATGATTTCCAATAATGGTAAAGCCTGTTTTGATATAAAAATCAACAGCTCTTTTATTGTCAACCCAAGTAAATAACCAAATGCCACATTGATTATTTTCTTTTGCCAATTCTATGTTGAATTGCAATAAAGTATAGCCAAGTTTCAAATCGAAGTACTCTTTTAAAATATAAATACGATCCAATTTGGTTACATTCTTTTGTTCGATATTTGGATTCGAATAATTCAAGATTATTTTAGAAAAGCCAATTGCCTTATTTTGATAATAAATAATATGATAAAGGTTATTGCTATCATTTAGTTCTGCTTTAATGGCAACTTCATTGTAATTGTTGCGTAAAAATGTTTGCATGTCTTCTGTTGAACAGCTCTCTCTATGCGCTTCTTCAACTGCTACTGCACCTATATCCATAATTAGTTTATAATCACTTTCTGTTGCTTTTAGAATGGAAATCATTGGGTTGTAATTTTGTCTGAACTATGATACTTCGGCTGCGCTCAGAAAAGGTTTATGGGATGATTATGATTTTTTTGATTGGTGAGAATTGTATTTTTTGTTTGTGAGACGTTTAAAAACAAGACTCATTTCACCAAAGTTAATCAGCAATCCTATTTCAAGATGGTAAGCTTCTAAATAATTTATTGCCTGAGCCAAATTTACATCTTCTAATTTTGTTGTTGCTTTTAATTCTACAGATAGTATACTTTCAACTAAAAAATCAACACGCCTTGTACCTATTTGTTCATCACGATAAAAGATTGGCATTTCAAATTCTCTATTGAAATTAATTCCGGCTAATCGCATTTCAATTTCTAAGGCTCTTTGATAAATTATTTCCTGAAAGCCATTACCTAATGCTTTATAGACTGTCATTGCACAGCTAATTATTTTGGAGGTAAGTTCTGAATATTTGTATTCTGCTTTAATCATAAAAACCATTTAAATCACAAAAATCATAGTTCAGACATTAAGTAAACTGAACTATAATCGGCAAGATAATAATACAGATGTATACATGCATTTCTATAAGAAATTAATTCAATTATTGTTCATGGGATTAAATCCATTTACTACATAGTCAATAAAATAATAAGAATCATAGTTCAGACAATTAGCAATAAGTTTCATGCTAAAATATTTACCGCATCAATATAAAATTACCATTGTATTGAAATGTTTTAGTTGAACTCTTTACTTTAAACGTTACTAAATAAAAGTAGGTTCCCACTTCGCAAAGTGCATTTGCATACGTTCCGTTCCATCCTTTTTGTGGATTATCGGACGAAAATAATTTTCTTCCCCATCGGTCAAAAATTAGCATCTTAAATTGTTCTGCATTCAAATCAGAAGCGATGATTCTAAACACATCATTCATTTGATCACCATTCGGAGAAAATGCATTTGGAATAGAAATAGTAAAGCAAGGATCAATAGTAAGGTGTAAAGATTTTACATCAATATGCGTTGGTGACATTACAACAGAATCGGCATAAACACCAGGGACAGAATAAACTTTGCCATTCCAATACAGGCTGTTGTTTTCACAAATAGTAGTGTCTGTACGATCTTCAAAAACACATTGTATCACATTTAAATGGATGTAGAAATATTGTTTGCTATTGACGCTAAGAAGCATTGAGTCCATATAATTTCCTCCAACAGAATAGACTCTATTATTTACTTTTATATGTTCGCCACTACAAATGGTTGTATCTATAATTGTGTTTGAATTAGAATTCATACCAAGGCATGGCTTAATACTCGGACTTAATTGAGACAAAGGATACAGTAGAACATCATCTAAGATCAATTCCGTACAAGCCGTACAAATATGTCCCCAATTGGTAAATTTAATAGTATGAGAAGGCATGGTTGCTTTGAACTCAATAATATAACGTGTACCAAGCGCGGAACTCCCAGCCAATGTTGGTTTACATGTAAGCATCGTATTGCCAAAACCAATGTCGACACCAAATAAGCCATCAAGTGGAAATGAAGAAAAGTCAGCTTCACCACCAACCCAAAACTCTAAAAAATAAATATTACCTGGGGTAAGCCCATTCACTGTTTGGGATAAACTCAAACCTGTGCTTCCACCATAACCATTATTGGGATTCATAGGAAAGCCGTTAGGTATGCTTGTTACTTCACAATCTTTTTTTATAATACATGAAGAAGAATTTGTGCATGCATCACAAAAATAGTTACCGAAATAGACAGCAATGTTACCTTTTGCAACTACTGTATTGTTCGTGTCATCCAAATGTGCGTAGGTATTTGTGCCTCCTCCTGTAGCTATCCAATTTTGAATATTACAGCTATAGCCTGATGAAGCTGGGCACCATTGACTAAAATTCCCAGGGTTGCATGTGGTATTTTCAAAGCTTCCGTTTAGTAAAGAATTTGTAGCGTTTGGCGATATAGTTTCTTTCTGATCGAAACATTTGATACAAATGATTTGTGCCTCCGAATTCAAGAATAAAAACATTAATAATGCAGTGATAATAAATTTCATAGCTAAGGTTTTAAGGTATAATAAGAACGACAAAATGAGAAAGACAAACTACAGACGAAGCATGTTTGGCATTTGTTTGTTGAATAGGAATAATATATTTTTTACTGTTGTAGAATGTTATTATCAACAACATGTCTAGAATGAGAAAGATAAACATAAAGCGAAAGGCAAAGAGAAAGAAAAACAGAATCCATACTATTCACATACCTTCACGCGAACCCACCAAAAACATTTCACTACTTGGAAAATATTTTCAACATTATTATTGATAGCTTTATTAAAGATAAAATCGGAATTGCGGATAATTTTTTAAGTGAATCATTGGCATTAAATTTAACGAATAACTTGACTGCTCTTTACGAAGATAGTCGACTTAAATTGGCTGGAACTGGGGATAGTAAATCAGTGGCTTTTCGTGGAAATTTTAGAGGAGATATTATCTATTGGTTGGATCGAAAAAATAATGATGTGCATGAAAATTTATTTTTTGATTTAATGGACTTGTTTGTTCAATACTTAAATGACACTTGTTATACGGGCATTACGAGTTATGAATTTCATTATACTTTATATCAATCCGGAACTTGTTATAAAAAACATCTTGATCAATTTCGAGAAAATGATAGCAGGAAATATTCCATGATTATGTACTTGAATAAAAATTGGATACAAGAGGATGGCGGTGAACTTTGTATCCATCATGCAACAGGATTACAAAATATTTCACCCAATAATGGTAAAAGTGTTTTCTTTCAAAGTAACGAATTAGAACATGAAGTACTCATCACCAATAAGCCAAGAATGAGTATTACCGGATGGTTGAAGGTGTAGAATCAGAGCGAGAAACAGAGCGAGAGCGAAGGAAAAAATCAGAGTTCCTTCTCATCGCTTTCACTCTTCGCTCTCATTCTGATTTCTAAGTTATTTTTCAAGATTTTTAATCATCGCAAATATTATTCTAGATAGCTCATCGGCAGTATGAATAAATTCTCCGAAGTCATTCTCGTTTACTTTATTTTGGTCGTGAAGCAGATCGATAATTGCAACGCATTCAAATATGGAAGCCCTCGCAATTACATAAAAATTTCTTCGGTCTGGTTTTGAAAATTTACCAGACCCTTCAGCAATATTTAGTACAATACCCATTGAAGCTCTACCAAGTTGATCCTTTACATAATTAGTAGGTTTTATCACCTCGAGAAGCGTCAAGGATTTTAAATGAAAAGCTTTCGCCTTTTTATATACTTCTAAAATTCTGAAATCAAAAGCCATAGTTCATAACGTTTTTTTAGTTCATAATAATGTTTTAATCAGAGCGAGAAACAAAGCGAGAGCGGAGGAAAAAATCAGAATGAGAATTCGTTCGTGTCGCTACGCTCTTCGCTCTCATTCTCACTCTGATTTTTAGTACGCGAGAGGAGATTCGAACTCCCACAGCCTTGCGGCCACTACCACCTCAAGGTAGCGTGTATACCATTTCACCACCCGCGTTTAATGCCTGCAATATTACTACAATATGAAGAATAAAAAAATGAAAAATGTTTGGGATAGAATGATTTAAAAAATAGCTCTTACACTTGCTCGGCCTGTATGTATAACGCCTGTAGTGGCGGATTTGCGGCCTTCATATTCAATACTCATTTCTATATTCCGCGAAATGCGTTTGTCGAAACTTCCTTGCCATTGCCAATTTTTTCCATTTTGCAATCCATTCAACATGGTATAGCCAATACCAGAATTGCTGATGCCATTAAAATCAATCTCAGAAAATGTAGATTTTAATTGGATAGATCCAGCTGAAACTAAATTGTATTTTATATCCACATGCACACTATGAATCAAGGCTTTTTCGCCACCTAAATTAATTTCATTTTTACGAATATTGTATTTGTACAAACCTTGCAGGCGTAGCTGATTATGGTAACATTGATAGGTTAACGATGGCTCCACAGTTTGGTAATTAATTTGATAACTTTTGTTTTCCAAAAAATTTGAACTAAATTCTTTGTTGCCAAATTCCTCCACCATTTGCAAGGTTAATTGTTGAAGGACATTATACCGTAACCTGAATTGATGGGATTTGTTTTTTCGAGAATCTATTCCATAATTCAATAATACTTTTCCGCCCGAAATAGTTTGTATATAATCGAAGCCCCAAAGATTACTGAAGCGATTAATAGAAATACTGTTGTTGACAGTTGAGGTATTGTTGATGAGCAAACTATCCTCAAACTTTTGCAAAAATGGGTTGTACTGACTAAGACCTTCTTTACCTAAAAAACGATTATTCAATTGTATACTGGATTGCACAAAAAGCGATGCGATTATTTTTTTCAAACCTTTGGCATTCGGATTGGTAATCCATGCTTTCGGATTGAAAGAAACGGATTGATTGTATTGCGCGTATTTTGCTTTCACATATTTATTGGTTGGCGTATAGATTTTAATATACAATTTTTCGTCTGGGAAAATCGCCAATTCAAATTCATTCAGCTGCGGAAAATTATCCCGATTATAATCGCGCCACACATATTGACCTTGTCCAGCAGGAACCAAAATATATGCAAATTCTCTTTTGGCTTCTTGCCCTGAACCTATCTCGTACAAAGCATTTCCAGAGAATAAACCTTGTGCCGCCGAGAAATTATATTCTAATCTTCCCAACAAACTTTCATCAGGCTTTTGTGTGGTGAGTAATGTATCTGTAATGCTCAAAATTCGATAGGCACTGGTGAGGTGAATCTCTTGGTTTTTAAATGATAGGCTATTGACATTCAGCGTAAATGTGCGACCAAGAGTACTAGGTGTAAATTTATTTTGTTGCACTGCTCTATCATGGCGAACCGTATAATCTGCACTGAAATTGGTTTTGGATGCTGCATTGTTTTTGATATACAAACTAGTTGCATCAAAGGAGAAAGCAGATTTTAATAAGGTATCTGTATTCGCATTTTTTAATTCGTTTTGTTCGAAAATAAATTTTGTGCCAATGGTCAATAAATCCAACTTTTTAAATTGCTTTTCCAAATCCATTTGCGGACGATAGTAATTGCTTTTTAAAGTGGTAGAATTTTGCTTCATCACATCTCCTTTCATGTGGAATTGAAACCCATTTTGTCTTGCGCTTAAGGATATAATTTGTTGTGTTCCTTTAAAACTTGTCCCACGAATATAGGAGCCAAAGGAATAATGAATTTGCCCAATATTTGCTTTTTGTAAAGTGAAGGCAATACTACCTAAATTTTCATTTTCTTTTTTTTCTGTTGTGGTAATATTCCAATCTCTTGCAAATTCTATATTCCTAAATCTTTCTATCGGAATAAATCTATCCTGCACAAATTCATAATCAACATGACTTGCCAAATTAATTTCTCTTTTTTTATTTAAACAACGGTTTTCGCTATACACCAATTTTGTTGCTATGCCTTGATGCGTTTCATTGTCTTTTGCCGAAAAAGTATTGGGATCATTATTACTCATTGCCGTCTCCATCATGAAAGATTTGCTAGAGTCGATTTGATAGGTTGTGCCTATTGTAATTAATTGTTGCTTCTTCGGTGTAATCAAAATACTAATGGGCTCATAGTCGCCTTGCGGGATATTGCCAATTAGCGGAACCCATTGATAAACTCGTCCATTGGCGCTATTAATGGATTGTCTGTAATTGCCTTTGTTGGTGCCTAGTACAGAAAAACCCAGACTATATTTTGCACTGTCCGCATTGGTAGAAAAAACAAAAACATTCTGGTACAAAACACCATTGACTGTAGTATCAATTTTCTTATACAATATTTTTTGATTGCTGAAAGTATCTTCCATACGGATGTTTGGATAATAAGCGAGTTGTATACTATCACCAAGTTGCGCTAAAAAATGTTTTTGTGATGAATCTAAATTCTGTTGGATAGATTGGTTCTTCGCATCTTGATTGGCGTAAACATTAAATCGACATTGCCATTTTTTACTTACTTGCAATTCATCATGAAAATAAAATAAGGAGTTGATATAGTTCTTATCCGAATATTCAAACTCCACTACTAGTCGCAAATCCTTGGTAATTATACGTCGCGGCATGAAGGTAATTTCCGCTGTATTATAATCAATAATATAATCTAAGTCTTCACCACGCTTCTGTAATTGACCATCAATATATACTTTTTCTGTGCCAGCCAATACAACAAAAAATTGTTCTCCATTCGAGCCTGTCAATTTATACGGCCCTTGATTTCCTTCTAAGGCAATAAGTGTATTGCGCGCAAATTTTCCCTTTGCCAATGAAGCTCCTAGGGCAATACTATTCACACTTTTATTTGGTGCATGTATTTGGCTTGCAAAATAGACACCTTGCACTCTTTTGTAAAAATTCATGAAATAACCTGCTGGCTTTTTGATATCATAATCGCCCATGATTAACGAAGTTTGCTTCCTTTTCAATTGAATAAATACCCTATCAAACTCTTGAATTTGTTGGGTATTCCCTTCTGGTTGAAATGGAATGGTATTGTCTGTAACCACACCAATTACGTGAATGCTATCGCCTAAGTCGCCATCTAATTGTAAATTGAATTGAGAATTTAAAACTACATCTTGGCTATTACCAAAAGATAAGGCGCGACCAAAACTTCCCGAATAATCCATACTACCAAAATCAATGAATGGTTGTTTGCTATTCGCTTCTACTGCATCATAATAAAATGGGGTAAGAGACAAATTTTTATCTACCAATCGAACATCCTTATGAAAATATTTTTGCCCAAATAGAATAGGAAAAACTCTATAGCTAATTTGAATACTGTCTACATCTGGTTTTACTTTCCAAACCAATTTGCTTTTCATAACATCAATAAAATATTGAGAACTATCGTATCCTTTCACCAAAAACGAACCTGGCATAATACTGAGCGTATCAATGCGAAGGGTATCGGCAACTAAGGCTATCTTCTTACTTCGAAGTGAACTGAGTTCATTGAATTGCGCATGTAGCTTGGTATGTAAGCACATGTATAAAAAGAGAAAAAGGAAATACTTGCAATTCAAAGGAAAAATATAACGTGCTAAAATTAAGATTATTGTTTCACTTATTGGGCAATTATAGAATTTATATCGACTGGATTTATACTTTGCAATTTTATTAAAAATGGGTACTGAATTATTCCCTAACATTAGAATATTCAAAACCTTTTTTAAGTTTATAAGCATTTATTTTTATGATACGTTTGATTTGATTTGCAGGTATTACAATGGGCATTAACATTGGAATTAAAGAACTTGACTTTGTAGTTGGCAATAATCTTTTTTTTATTTCTTTGGGAAGAATGTATAATACCTCTTCTACATTGGTTTCATATAATATGGAAAGTAATTCGATAGTTTTTGCAGAGGGTGTTATTTCTCCACTTTCCATTTTAGAATAGGCGACTTGACTAATTCCAATTTTATACGCAATATATTTTTGTGGAAAATCAACAAAGATCATTCGAAGAAGTCTAAGATTATTGGGTTGCATAACTTTTTTTTTCATAATAATAGGTATGTTTTACTTCACACAATTGAGAACTATTGATTCGAAAAATTTGTGAATTGATAGTCGAATATAAAAAATATTTGGCAAATACAAGTTATATTTTATAACCGACAAAAAAATACTAGGTGTGCAAAGGCGTATTAGGTTTGTATAAATCTAAAACACATTTATATGAAAAACACAACCAGTTTCTGCAAGCAAAACAATTCAGTATTTTTTAGTTTAATAGTACTCTTCTTAGTATTGAATTGGGAAAAAGGAAAAGCACAATGTTTGAATCCTTGTCCCGTTTCTATTTTAAGTATTGGTACTGGGTACGATTATGCAAATAGTTTATTTTATGCAGACTGGCAACCAGATCAATATTGGCAAGTTGTTAGCGGACCTTCAACAAATGGTCCATATCCAAAATGTGCAACATCATGGGGTTCAGGTGCTCAACAATTCAATTCCATAAATACTTGTGCTATAGGAATTGGTGGAAATTTTAGTGTTGCAGATGGAAATTATGGAGCAAATTCATGTACATCTTATTCATCACCTTTTATATTTGAAAGAAAGTTTAGGATTTGTACTAATTCGAATACCACAACCTCAATTACTTTACATATTGATCAATGTAATGGTGATGATGAAGTCAGAGAAATTGAATTAATTCTACCAGCAGGGAGTATTCCCCTAATTACTACTCATTCCGTATGTTGGGAACAACTAGTATCCCACTCTTGGACTTCACCACCAATATCTGCAACAGATGGAATTGGAATTTTGAGAATTACAGTCGCAAATAAGTGGGAAAAATCTGGTAATTGGCCGAATACATCATGGAACGTACCTACAACAATGAATCTTCATTTAAGTGGCTTTCTAACAAGTAGCCCTGCGGCTTTATATGACAATCAACATTTTGGTAAAGTGAATAGTTGTTCACCAGCTTATGTAGATCTTGCACAACCCATAATTAATGGTAATCCATGTTTACCTTATCCTAGTACCCAAGGCACATTTACGATTACACCTTATGATGTTGCTCCATTGAATCTCCCTCCATTTACTACTACTATTTCTCCTGTTGTGCCTATTATAAGTGGGGTATTCACGGCTGGTGTAGGATCATATACGATCACAGCGACAGATGGATTTGGATGCACTGCAACTACAGTTCTCCATGTTTTTTCATCACCTAATTTAACTGTAACGCCTGCAATACAATGTATTAATACGAATAACCCTAGTACAACTGGTCCAATTACTTATTCATCATCTGGTGGAACTGGTCCTTTTGATTTTACATTGCAACCTTCATCGCCACTCACTTCTGGTCCCAATACAATATGGGAAGGTGCAGGCACATATATAATACAAGTGAAGGATGCAAATGGATGTACATCAACAGGTGTGTCTGTAATAAATGAAGCACATGTTCATGCCACCACTAGCGACCCTAATAATGAAATATGTATAGGTGATAAAATCAATTTAATAGCAACTGGAAGTCCAGGTACTTATCAATGGGTTACTGTACCCGGTAATATCTTCATTGGAAATGGATCAACCTTAATCGGTGTAGCACCACCACTTGGTACAATTACATATCAAGTTACAGTAACAACAACAGACAATTGTACTTCAACAAGCACGGTGACTGTTATAGTGCACCCATTACCAGTTGTGACCATCACCTCTAATAATGCAATTTGTAATCCACAATATACTGCTACTTCCAATACAGGACCCGCAACATACTCTTGGGGGTCAAATGGGAGTGCAGGTACAATTGGCAACCCATTTGTAATTCCATATCAGGTTCCACCAATTACTTCTGGGTACGTAAATGTTTTTGCAACTGATTTATTTGGATGCATTGGCACTGCAAATACTAATTATGTTTACAATCCATTTTGCTGTGATCAAGGTTTAGCTTTTGCGACTAATTCGCATTTATTTACTTCATTGTATCCACCAAATCAGGTTTATCATGGTAATACAGCTTCACAAATAATACAGCATTTTAATATGGGTAGTAGTATAACTACTAATGATAATATTATTATGGATGGAGATATAATAATTGATGTACCAATCACTTTTCTTAATTGCCCCAATATTTTATTGACCTATCAAACCCAAATTAGACTCAATCCAGATGTTACATTGAACATAAAGTCGAGTACCATGAAGGCATTTTGTTACTTGATGTGGAAGGGCATTTTTGCTAATGTTCCTAGTGAACATGTTATAATAAATAATTCCCTCATAAAGGATATGAGCAATGGTGTAGAAATGGTTGCAGGTGCGCAGATTGATTGTGAATATTCAAATTTTGTAAATAATATGAATGGGTTATTACTAAGAAATGCTCCTTCCACTTATAACAGCACAGGTGGATGTTTAATAAAAGGAAATAATTTCAACTCTGATGGTGCTCAATTATTTTATCCATCGCTTTTATATAAAGGCGAGCACGGGATTTCCATATACACTTGTAGACAAGCTCAAGTTGGTATCCACAGCTTTGCTACTGGAGACAATAATCATTTTGAAAATCTTTACAATGGAATATTTATTCAGCCTGGAAGTATTACAACAACCGAAACTTATGATTTATTTAATAATGAATTTAAAAATATAAAAGTGAATAACTTAGCTCCATGGGGATCTTCCATAATAACCAATTGGGTAAATTGGCAACACAGAGGTGCAGCAATTTATTCGCATGCACTTAATCCACAGCCAACAGTTTCATTGCCAACACATACTGCAAATATTTTATACGATGCAGATGGCATTTCTCCATTTGTAGAAGACTGCGATAAAGCAGTACAATTAGAAAGAACATGCGCACAAATAGTAAACTGTCAAGTTAAAAATACCGTACTAGGTTTTATGTTTAATAATTCATGGAATCAAAAATATGACATACACAATAATGCAATTACAAATGCATTTATTGGGATGGAATTTAAAGATAATATTGGGAATAGTTCTGTCTATAATAATTCAGTTAGTACAAGTACTTCGGGAATCCAAAATGCTTGGCTTTATCAAATGTTCCCATCTGGTTATAAAGTAAAATACTTTTCCAATAACAATGCTGGCTCATTGAGGTTTTGGCAAAATAGCGCATTTGTAAATGCATCTTCAGGAATAGGAATTAGTTTAGAAAATACAAGTGCTTCAACTTTTATTGATAGAAACATAGTTCATTTAGATGTACAAAATCCAACGCAAAGTAATTATTTGTCTTCGGGTATTTATATGAATAATGCAAATGGCACTAGGATAAGTGGTAACTATATTCAAGGAAACCTAACATTGCTTTCTACAATAAATAATATAGATGGAATGCGAATATCAAACAGCCCAGGTTGCCAATTCATTTGCAATCATTTGAAGCAAACACGATTAGGCATGCATGTATTGAGTGATTGTAGTACAGATAAATACAATGTGAGTGGCAACTCATTTGAATCGCATGGCAATGCAATAAGGTTTGCAGACTTAGGAACAACTGGACAGTTTGGAAAATACATAGGATCAGCTACAATGGATAATAATAATACTTTTTTAAATGCTGCATTATTTCCTACACCATATAATTATGGGATATATAGGTTTGCAACAATTCTTAGCCTTGGGGGTTTAAAATATTATTCAAACACTTTATTGTTACCCTTTTCCAGTTCAAATTTATCTGGTATGGAATATGTAATTAATAGTGCAACTGGTTCATATATTTGTCAAAGCCAATATGCTATGTTGGCTATACCTGGCAGTAATAATGACATTGATTTAGATGAAGCATTAGATATTATAGGAGATAGTATTAGCTATCCAGAATTCAGCGATGTCGCCCATTGGTTTGATGATAGAAGATTGTATGAAGCTATTGCAGGCGATGAATCTGTATTGCTTTCGAATTCTGATTTGGCTACATTCTATGGCAATCTAAGATTAACAACTCGTACAGATGAAATTAGAAAAATTGATTCTTTGATGGGTAGCCTTAGTGATAGCACAGCCAATTTAGATAGCACTATGTTTATGCAAAGATTGAATGAAATAAGCATTCTCAACAGTACAATAGAAGGCAATAATAATGTAGAATTAAACGAAAAAGTAGTGAATGAATATTACCTAAAATGGATAGTGGGGGGTATAGATGCTTTGAGTGCTACAGAGCAAAGTAATGTGGAGGCTTTGGCTATGAGTTGCCCTTTTGTAAATGGCACAGCAGTGTATAAAGCCCGAACAATATATGAAGAAATAAATGGTGGTGTTGACTTTGATGATTGGAATATTTGCCACAATGTTGGTGTATTTAAAACTGGGAATCAGGAGAATACTATGCAAATTGATCCTAAAATTTTAGAGACCATTACCAATGATGGCTTTTCACTCTATCCAAATCCAGCAAGCAATCAATTGACCATAGACTATGCATTGAATGAAGGGGAAGAAGGAAAAATATTGATGTATGATGTATTGGGTAGAGAATGTATGCAAATTCAATTATCTAATTCTATAAACAGAGTTACCTTAAGTGTGAATACCTTACATAATGGTGTATATTTGTTTAGATATTATAAAAATAATATCCCTGTTAAATCAGGTAAATGGATAAAAGAATAGCTATGCAAATCATTGTAAAAAGATCGTTTATTATCATTTTGTGCATGGTTAATTTCTATGCAAAATGTCAAAGTAAATTAGGCAATACATGGATTCTAGGAACCTATGGTTATCAAATTAATTTTAATACCAACCCTGTCACGTACGACACTACAGGATTACCCAGTGAATGGCGTTTAGGTCATTCTAATATATGCGATACCAATGGCAGATTGTTACTTTGTAGTGATGGAATGAATTTATATGATAGCACGGGAGCCTATATAGACGGAGGAGACACTTTGGTACCTAATAATTATTATAATTGGAGTTATGGAAATGATGACTTATCGCAAGCATGTATTATTTTACCTATGGATAGCAATATTTTTTATCTGGTAACACGGACTTGCAGTGATACCCACTGGGTTTCGATTATGCAAAACGGTGGCGGGTATTTTGATTTACTTTTATATGATAAAATAGATATGAAAGCCAATGCGGGTATGGGAAAAGTAATACAAAAGATGAAACCTATAGTAGAGAATGGAAATTTAAGTAAATCACAAATGATGGCTTGCAAGCATGGCAATGGCAAAGATTGGTGGTTGCTTAAAATGTCGGATGATAGTGTGAATGTATATACTTTTCTTCTTAAGCAAGATTCTGTAATCAACAAAGGCATTCAAAGATTTCCATTTATTGGAGATGGTGAGCTTGATGGTGGGGGGGGGCAAATGCAAATAAATCAAGATGGGACACAAATGTCAACAGTAAATAGTTATGGGAATAATTTACCCTTACCCTATATATATACAGCCGATTTTGATCGGTGTACTGGATTATTATCTCATTATAAAAAAACGATGGTGCCTACTATCCAAACTGGTTATCCGATAGGACAATTGCAATTGGATAGTACTGCATTGGGTTTGTGCTATTCACCCAATGGTAGGTTCTTATACTTAATAAAATATTCGGGTATTTTGCAATTGGATTTATTAGACAATAATATTTCCACTGCATGGTATCAAGTATGTGGTATGGATACCGCATATGATTGGTTTGCTGGTTATACCAATGCTTATTTGGGGCCTGATGGCAAAATATATATTGGGCACTATCATGGCACTAGTAAGCAGATGAGTACCATTGACAACCCAGATATTAAAGGAAGTGGTTGTAATTTTTGCAGAAAATGCTTGCGTATAAAAGCGGTAAATGCCTGGTTTTCCACTCCACCTTGTATGCCCAATTATAATTTGAGTGGGAATGGTTGCTGGCCAGATGGGAATGTTGAAGTCGAAATACCTGATGATGAATTTGTTGTATATCCTAATCCTTCAAACAACAAATTCCAAATCGAATGCAAAATTCCAAATTCCAAAAAGGAGTTGTATAATTCAGTAGGGCAATTAGTATTCAGTACTTATAGCAATGAGGTAGATGTAAGCCGTTATAGCAAAGGTGTATATTACTTGAAGTGTGGAAGATATATTAGGAAGTTGGTTGTAGAATAGTATTTATATATCGGATGGAGTAACGAAACGAAATCTTTCAGAAGTTAGTTCGTGTCCACAAAATAATAGAGCAAGGTTATTATTTAATCTGACTAAACCAAGAAGGTTCTAAAAACCTTCTTGGTTTTCCTAATGGTGTATATTTGTTTAGATATTTTAGAAATAATATCCCTGTAAAATCAGGTAAATGGGTAAAAGAATAGCTATGAAAATCATTGTGCAAAGAGTATTTATTTTTATATTATGCCTTGTTAGCCTCAATACGAGAAGCCAAAGTAAGTTGGGCAATACTTGGATAGTAGGTACCTTTGGTTATCAAATTAATTTTGATTCTAATCCAGTCGCACATGATACTTCCGGCTTACCAAGTTATTGGCATTTAGGTCATTCTAATATATGTGATACAAATGGAAGATTATTGCTTTGTAGTGATGGGATGAATATATATGATAGCACAGGAATTTATATTGATGGAGGGGATACACTAGTACCAAAGGATTTTTACAATTACTTCAATGGAGTTGATGATTTATCACAAGCTTCTATTATTTTACCAATGGATAGTAATATTTTTTATTTAGTAACGCAAGCTTGTAGTGATAGCCACATGGTTTCTATTATGCAAAACGGTGGCGGGTATTTTGACCTCCTTTTGTATGACAAAATAGATATGAAAGCAAATGCTGGGATGGGTAAGGTAGTACAAAAGATGAAACCTATAATTGAGAATGGAAATTTAAGTAATTCACAAATGATGGCTTGTAGGCATGGCAATGGTAAAGATTGGTGGGTGCTGAAAATGGCAGAGGATAGTGTAAATGTAAATACTGTTCTTTTGAAGCAAGATACGGTAATTAACATGGGAATACAGCGGTTTCCCTTTATTGGAGATGGAGGTCTAGATGGGGGTGGGGGGCAAATGCAAATAAATCAGCAAGGAACACAAATGTCAACTGTAAATAACGGATTCAATAATTTACCCCTGTCCTATATTTATACAGCTGATTTTGATAGATGTACTGGATTATTGTCTAGTTATAAAAAAACGATGGTTCCTACAACGCCAACAGGATACCCTATCGGGCAGTTACAATTAGATAGTTCTGCATTAGGCTTATGTTATTCACCCAATGGTAGGTTCTTATACTTAATAAAATATTCGGGTATTTTGCAATTAGATTTATTAGACAATAATATATCCACTGCATGGTATCAAGTAAGCGGTATGGATACAGCATATAATTGGTTTGCTGGTTATACAAACGCTTATTTGGGACCAGATGGTAAAATTTATATTGGAACTTATCATGGTACTAGTAAGCAGATGAGTACCATTGATAACCCAGATATTAAAGGGAGTGGTTGTAATTTTTGCAGAAAATGTTTGCGCTCAAAAGCTGTATATGCTTGGTTTTCCTCTCCGCCCTGTATGCCCAATTATAATCTGAGTGGTAATGGTTGCTGGCCGGCATCTATTACTGAAATAGAAAAGAATAATCCAGCATTAGTGGTATATCCAAACCCTGCTTGTACAGTTCTTACCATACAAGGCGTTAAAGAAATAGAGGCTGTTATTATATACAACCAGCTAGGACAAGAAGTAAAAAAAGAAACAGCAAATGAGAAAAAAATAGATATACATACTCTTTCAAAAGGTATGTATACTATTCATGTAGAGGCAAATGGCAAAGCATATTTTGCTCGGTTTTTAAAAGAGTAATTAGATAAAAAATTTGCACTGTATTTATTTAAACTACTAGGTAGGTTTAATTATTTTTACAAAACATTTTTTCCATTCAATCCATTTAAAATTTAAGGATTATTCATCTTTTTTAAAGCATTTATTCTACTTGAATATTTGACAGAACAATCCCATTAAAAGTATAGAAATTATCGAGCATAGTTTTTACATTTACGAAATGAAAAATACGATTCTATTCCTTTGTATTTTATTTACACAAACACTTGGTGCACAAACTTTTTCTACCAAAGTAATTCCTGCTGCTGAGATAGTGGATGAATATTATAATTTAATTAAAAACAAAAGGGTGGCCGTATTGGTCAATCAAACATCTGTTATTCACCAAACGCATCTAGTTGATTCCTTGTTGCATAGAGGCATTAATATCGTAAAGATTTTTGCACCTGAACATGGTTTTAGAGGAACAGAAAATGCAGGTGAAGATGTGAAGAATAGTGTGGATGTCAAAACGGGTCTTACCATCAGTTCGATGTATGGCGCTACCAAAAAGCCAACAGCAGAAAGCATGCAAAATATCGATATCGTCTTATTTGATATTCAAGATGTAGGCGCAAGGTTTTATACTTACATTTCTTCATTACAATATATGATGGAGGCTTGTGCCGAAAATAAAATTCCGATGGTGATTTTGGATAGACCAAACCCGAATGGATTTTATATTGATGGGCCTGTATTAGAAGCAACGAATAAATCTTTTGTTGGGATGCAGGCTATTCCTATTGTTCACGGCATGACAGTAGGAGAGTACGCCATGATGTTGAATGGAGAGAGAGGGTTGAATAATAATTTGAAATGTAATTTGACTGTGATTCCTTGTAAAAATTATGATCATTCTGTTTTGTATGAATGTCCGATTGCACCTTCTCCAAATTTAAAATCTGCTTCTGCTATTTTATTGTATCCTTCTTTGTGTTTGTTTGAAGGTACGGTGGTGAGTGTAGGAAGAGGTACGGAATTTCCTTTTGAAATGTGGGGGCATCCAGATTTTAAAACCAAGACTTTTTCTTTCACACCAGTAAGTACAAGCAGCGCAAAGACACCTGTACTTGAAAATAAAGTTTGTTACGGTGTTAATTTACATTTTCCGGCAAAGACTATTTTGCAATTATTGAAAAAACAAATGCGCTTATCTTATTTGAAAAGTGCTTATGCCATGAGTGCGGATACTGCTCATTTTTTCAATGATTTTTTTATCAAATTAGCAGGTACACCAACCTTCAAACAACAAATCATTGCAGGCAAATCCGAAGAAGAAATTCGAAATACTTGGAAATCTGATATTGCGAAGTTTAAAAAAATCAGAAAGAAATATTTATTGTATGCAGATTTTGAATAATTCTATCAACACTTGCTAATAGTCTGAAAAACTTTGAGCAAATGATAGATAGCATTATGCTGTAGTGTATTTTTTTGTCAAAAAAAATTAATGCTACAGCATATTTGAAATTCGATGGTCAAAGAATAAGTAACGATGCAAATCTATCTCTACCCACTCACATTAAAATCTCTCAGCGCATCATTCAAGCTTGTCTTCAAATCCGTACTCGCTTTACGTTGCCCGATGATTAGCGCGCAACCAACTTGGTAATCACCAGCAGGAAATTTCTTAGTATAACTACCCGGTATAACTACACTACGAGCAGGCACACGTCCTTTGTATTCAATTGGCGTTTCACCGCTTACATCAATAATTTTAGTGCTTTGTGTGAGTACTACATTGGCACCCAATACCGCTTCTTTTTCTACATGCACGCCTTCCACAACAATACATCTGGAACCAATAAAACAACCATCTTCAATGATGACAGGACTTGCTTGCAAAGGCTCCAACACACCACCAATACCTACGCCACCACTGAGGTGTACGTTCTTGCCGATTTGTGCGCAACTACCTACAGTTGCCCATGTATCCACCATTGTGCCCTCATCTACATACGCACCAATATTGACATAACTAGGCATCAGCACTACATTGCGTGCGAGAAATGCGCCATATCGTGCAACCGCGTGTGGCACAGCTCTAACACCTTGTGCGGCATAGTCAGATTTGAGTTTCATTTTATCATAAAATTCAAATGGGGCTAGGGTATAGGTCTCCATTTTTTGTATACCGAAATACATTAATATCGCTTGCTTCACCCATTCATTCACTACCCATCCATTTTCTGTAGGTTCTGCTACACGCAAACGCCCTTTATCCACTTCTTCAATCACTTCACGAATCGCGCTGGTGTATTGATCTTCTTGTAGTAATTCTCTGTTTTGCCAAACAGTTTGTATTAGTTCTTTTAATTCCATTTTTATAAATTATTAATGACGAAAATTATTTATTCATTTGTCCATACTAAATTTTATTGCAAATATTTTGGGCGGCACACACGCTTTCGCTACAATCTTTTTGCTGCAGAGCCAGCAAAAAGGATTTCCGCTACAATCGTTGCCGCAATACATCGACAATTGAACTTCAGTATTCATTATATTTTTTAATCTAAGCATTCGTTTTGGGATAAATGAATCACATATATCAAACTTCGTATTATGCTGTTAGTCCTCTAAAAATATCTTCCAAACTTCGTCCTTCATGACTTGCTTGTAATGCTTTCAATGTACTATCTGCAACTATTTTTCCTTTATTGATAATGATGACTCTATCGCACATGGCTTCTACTTCTTGCATGATATGCGTACTGAGAATGACTGTTTTTTCTTTGCCGAAATTTTTAATCAGATCTCGTATTTCTACCACTTGATTGGGATCTAAACCCGATGTAGGTTCGTCTAAAATCAATACCTCTGGATTGTGTATCATGGCTTGTGCAATGCCAACCCTTTGTTTATAACCTTTGGAGAGGGATCCTATTTTTTTCTTTTCTTCTCTACCTAAACCAGTTTGCGCAATAATCTCATCTATTCGTTTTTTGCCAACAGCACCTAAATGATGCACATCCACTAAAAATTCAAGATATTCACGTACATACATATCTTGGTATTGCGGATTGGATTCGGGCAAATAACCGATTCGTTTTTGGGTTTCTAAAATATGTTCACTTACGTTTTGTTCGCAAACATATACATTGCCTGAAGTGGCAGGTAGATAAGCAGTGATGATTTTCATGGTAGTGGATTTTCCAGCACCATTTGGTCCGAGGAAGCCAACTATTTCTCCTTTTTGTATGCTAAATGAAATAGCATCCACCGCAGTTTGTTCATTATATATTTTAGTCAAGTTTTCTACTCGTACCGACATGATTGTTTTTTAGATGCGGGCAAATTTCGTGAATAAAAATGAATGTGTATGGATTATTTTTTGTTGCATTTCAATTCATAAAACCTTATAGGTTTAGTTCAGGAAACTGAATGCTCTTTAGTGGATGCATTGCGGCAACGATTGAAGTGGAAATCCTTTTTGCGGCGAAGCAAGCAAAAAGATTGGAACGTAAAGACCGGATTCTGACATTTATCGTCAGAACGTGCCTGCCGCCCAAATAATTTCAGCAATTTTTTATACCAAGCATGAATTTATTCAATAGAGATCACTAAAACCGAATCCCAAATCCTATACCAGCACCTGCTATTATAGAATGATCATACTCAGTAGAAAAATAAGTGCCTAGCAATGCCTCAGCTGAAATTTGAAAATGATTGGTGACATTTATGGCTATCCCATTTGTACAATAAATGGAATAATAATGCGAAGGCAGTTTTACGGAAGGAATGGGTGGATAGATTGCAACCATTGCTTGCTTATATTCAAATGCCAAATATTCAGTACCGATGCCAACATGATATTTAATAAACCCATGCGCAGTTGTTGGATAATATTTTGCTTGTATGCCAACGCTGTAAATACCTTCCTTCGTACTTGTTTTACCAATAGCGCGAATGCCAATATAATTTTTGAACAACAACTGCTCATAACTAATACCAGCATAATATATACTCTTACCAAAATTTGGTCCACCCAATACATTCGCTGGAAGGATAGTAATGATATGATGCAAGGATTTTAAAGAATTGTTTTTGGCTGTATGATTCACTGCGCCAGTGTTGAAGCTATCTACACTGCCATTTTCATATTGAATAAACCACACTTCTCGAACACCATATTCATATTTTGGTCCATCCAAATTGGCATACTTTTTAAAAGTAATAGTTTGCTTTGTGACCTCTAAAACTTTTGCTTCTATTAAACTATGATCTAACAAATGAATTTTATCTTGCGCATATACTTGCAAAGTGATGATGGATATAAGAAGAGAAAAAAATAGTTTCATGTGGTATTTGAATTTGTTGTTTTTATTAAAAGGTTGATATATTGGTTGCTGTCCCACCAACCAACTTCTAAAAATTTCGGTTTGTGAGACACCAACCGATAAGATGTAAAATTAGTTACAGCATCATGCCGAAGCATTTATTTTTTTGCAAAAAATACGCTACGGCATACTGCCATCTAGCATTTGCAAATAGTCATTTACATTCCTTTTTGCAAAAGCTGATGGCATTACATTTTATTTGGCGCTTGAATACCAAGCAATTGTAAACCATGCGCCAATACATTTTTGACCATTGTACTCAATGCAATTCTACAAGTTTGAATCTCTTCATTTTCAGCTTTCAAAATACTATGATCCACTAAGAAACTATTGTATTCTTTAGCCAAATTAAATAGATAAATACTGATGACAGCTGGATTAAATTCTTTGGCAGATTGCAATAAAATACTTGGATATTGTTCCAATTGTTTGAGTAAAGTTTTTTCGTGTAAACTCAATGCTATACTATGTTCTACTTGATGTACTTCTTTGTTTGCCTTGCGTAAAATAGAACAAATACGAGCATGTGTATATTGTACAAATGGCCCAGTAAATCCATGAAAATCGATACTCTCTTCTGGATTAAAAATCATTTTCTTTTTGGGATCTACACGCAACAAATAAAATTTCAAAGCACCTAATCCCAAAGTAGAATACAAGGCATTTAATTCATCTTGAGAGAAGTCTGTAACCTTGCCATGTTCTGTTGTTTTCTCCGCTGCAATACGAATCATTTCATTCGTCATATCATCTGCATCCACCACATTTCCTTCACGACTTTTCATTTTACCTGTTGGCAATTCTACCATGCCATACGACAAATGAAAAAGTCCTTTTGCAACCGGCTCGCCTAATTTTTCCAGAATCAATTGAAGCACTTGCATGTGATAATTTTGTTCATCGCCAATGACATAAACAGAATTATCCATGGTATAATCTTGGTATTTGAGCACAGCAGTACCAATGTCTTGCGTCATGTAAACGGAAGTGCCATCACCACGTAATAATAATTTTTGATCTAAGCCGTTCGAACTTAAATCTATCCAAATCGACTTGTCTTCCTTTTGATACATCACCCCATCAGCAAGTCCTTTTTCGACGATTGCTTTCCCTAAAAGATAGGTTTCACTTTCATAATAAATTTTATCAAAATCAATGCCTAGAAGTTTATAGGTTATATCAAAACCAGCATAAACCCAACTATTCATTTCTTTCCAAATCTGTAAAGTTTCAGTGTCGCCAGCTTCCCATTTGCGCAACATCTCTTGCGCTTGCAACATAATAGGAGCTTGCTTTTCCGCTTCTTCTTTTGTTTTACCTTCTTGGATTAAAGCGGCTATTTCCTCCTTGTACACATCATTGAATTTTACATAATAATCGCCAACCAAATGATCACCTTTTATGCCTGATGAAGTAGGTGTTGCGTTGTTGGCAAACAATTTCCAGGCTATCATACTTTTGCAAATATGGATACCACGATCGTTGATCAAATTCGCTTTGATGACTTCATGTCCCGTTGCCCGTAAAATTTCAGCGACAGAATAGCCAAGAAAAATATTTCTTAAATGTCCAAAATGAAGTGGCTTATTGGTATTTGGCGATGAATATTCCACCATCACTTTTTTACCATTGGCTTCGCTATTTCCGAATGTGGTATTTTGAAATTGTTGTTGTAAAAAATCAAGATAGAAAGTGTTACTAATCATAACATTTAAAAATCCTTTGACCACATTGTAAGAAACAAAAAGAGAATTTGAATCGACCAGATGTTGACCAATTTCGTTTGCAAGCTCATCTGGTTTTTTTCCTAAAACCTTTGTCAATGAAAAAGTGACTAAGGTATAATCGCCAACAAATTCTGCTTTAGTTTCATTGATGGAAATTTGATCTATAGGAATGGAAATACCGTAAATACTCTGTATGGTCTGAACGACAGCTTGCTTAATTTGTATAATAATGGACATTCAATTTTTTATTTTGGGGCAAAAGTAGCAATCTATTTCTTCATTTTCGATTTATTCAAAAAAACGATTAGATTTGCTTCCTATGAAAAAATGCGCCTTGTTTTTCCTGAGTATCGTTGTTGTTTTCTCTTCTTGTTCAAATAAATTTAAAGTAGGAGCAGATTATAAAGATGTAACTGTTGTTTATGGTTTGCTTTCCAAATCGGATACTGCAAATTATATAAAAGTGACCAAAGGTTTTTTTGATGAAACAGCAGATAATCTTTTATTGGCGTCCAATTCAGATTCTATTTATTATAATAATTTGGAAGTTAAAATAGAAGAAATTAATAATGGTTCGATTGTGAATACATTTTTTCTTCCTCGTGTAGATGCCAACTTGGAAGGCTTTCCAAAGCAACCTGGAACCTTCGCAGATACACCAAATTACGCGTATAAATTCAAGCAAAATTTAAATCCTGCAAGAACTTATCGTGTAGTGGTTAAAAATCTGAGCAATGGTAATTTGGTCTATGCCGAAACGGGTATTATCAATGATGCTTCTAACGTATTTAATTCTGTAACGCCAGTTCCAATACCAAATTTTGATAGACTGAATTTTGATTCACCAAATGGCACTTACACATTTGAATGGTCTAGTCCACCGAATGCTGCATTCTTTGATGTGAATATTCGTTTTTGGTACCAGGAAAAAAACACGCAAACCAATAATATCGTACATAAATATATTGATTTGCCTGTGGTAAAAAATGTACTTTCTTCTGGCGGAAGCACATCAGGAAAAATGAGCAATGAAACTTTTTTCAGAACCTTGAATAGTGAATTGGGGCCAGCAGCAGCTAATATTGTAAGATACATAGATACACCAGATGTTTTGATATTGGCAGGTGGTACAGTTCTTAAAACCTATATTGATGTAAATAGCGCACAAGGTGGAATTACCTATGATCAAATCAAACCAAATTACACAAATTTTGTAGGCGAAAATGTGTTGGGCATATTATCCACTCGTGCTACTAAATATGTTGTTGATGTCCCCTTCGGCGTTGCCACGATTGATTCTATTTGGTTTGGCAGCATGACGAAGAATCTTCAATTTGCGGGTATTTCGAGTGAGTAGAAAGAAAGTAGCGAGTATTGAGTAGTTAGTATTGAGAAAACTAGACAACATAAATTCACTTGGAAAGAGATTTATTCAATTGGCTACACTAAAAATGCAATGAGAAATATTAAATCATAATTTGTATGAATTAATTGTACTGATTGCATTAAGACGTTTTAGAGCAGGAGTTTGTTGCTCCCTTCTCCTGGAGGAGAAGGGTTGGGGATGAGGTTTAACAAGGTAATTTATTAATCAAAAGCCTTAGCATTTTT
>CAMDVD010000049.1 GCA_945878115.1 Chitinophaga pinensis
CCAAATCTATTTTTCTAGCTATTCAAAACATAGAAAAAGCTTGGACAGGAGGCCTGAATAATTGGAAAATAATTCAACAACAATTTTTAACTATCTTCGAAACCAGATGCCGACTCTAAATGTGTTTACACAATCTACTTTACAGTCTCCAAATTAAATCATCATCAGTTCCAACCATTATTTTATCAGGTTGCAACGTCTCAGATTGAGCCTTCCAGCATATCTTTTCCGCTAAGGTTTATTTTCAATAACGACAAGAATATACAAATCAGGCTTGCTGATGTAACAGAGATTATTCCTTCCCTTAACCAAGTTTCAACTTCAGTAGGCATTTTCACTTACGACTATTTGGTGATTGCAACAGGTTGTAAAACGAATTTTTTCAACAATAAATCCATTGAGAATAATTCATTTACTTTAAAGACCACTTACGATGCCATTGCCATTCGTAACCAAATCATTTCTGTATTTGAAAAAGTACTTAGCGCAAAAGAAAATGAATTGGACGCACTTTTAAACCTTGTCATTGTTGGAGCAGGACCAACTGGCGTAGAGTTAGCAGGGGCTTTTGCCGAAATTAAAAGATTTGTTTTACCAAAAGACTATCCTGGTATTGATTTCTCCAAATTTACTATTTACCTTATAGAAGGTAGTAAAAGAACACTTAATTCAATGAGTGAAATATCCAGTAAAACATCTTTATCTTATTTAATAGACATGGGTGTAAATGTTATTACAGAAACTTTTGTGAAGGAATATGATGGCAATATGGCAATACTCTCCAATGGTAAAACAATACCTACTGCAACACTAATTTGGGCAGCAGGTGTGGAAGGAAATAAAATAATGGGATTCCCAAATGATATCTGGGTTGCAAACAACAGAGTAATTGTAGACAGATTTAATAAGGTGAAAGGCTATGAGAATATTTTTGCTATAGGCGACATTTCCTACATGACAACAACGAAGTACCCAAAAGCGCATCCTCAAGTAGCCAATGTGGCTATCAATCAAGCAAAATTATTAAGTCAAAATCTCGAAAATATTTTAAACAACAAAAGTTGTAAAGAATATGAGTACCAAGATTTAGGTACGATGGCAACAATAGGCAGAAATAAGGCGGTTGTAGATTTACCATTTGCTAAATTCAAAGGTCATTTTGCATGGCTAATTTGGATGTTTCTTCATCTAATGCTCATTTTGACAGTAAGGAACAAGATTATCATTTTTATTAATTGGGCTTGGTCTTATATCACTAAAAATAGTTCGTTACGTCTAATCCTAAAGTCAGACAAAAAGTAGAGCAGCAACCGCTAACATTCTAAGGAATAGAAGAAACGAATTACCTCTAAAACGTTTCGAATAGTGTCGGTGCGTCTATGCCATTCCGTGTTCAAAACCATATTGCTAAAAGCCGGGCTTCAATGCCTAATCAAACTTTTGGAAGTGAACTAATCTTGTGTACATTTACCAAGCATTAGAGAATGTAAACACCGCCTTCTGCATGGGTCAATTATTAGCGATTATTGTAAAAAGGCACCTTAACTAGACGAAATTTTAGACACAAAGAAATAGATAATATAAGGTATGGCAAACTACTTAATCATCGGTGCTTCTTCAGGAATAGGAAAAAAATTGGCAGAACAACTTTCCGAATCAGGTCATCAAGTCTTCGGAACATATTGTAAAAACGAAATCCATTCACAGAATACGTTACTTCAATTTTATCCAATCAATGTATTGGATGAAAAAATTGAATTTGATTTTTTACCCGAAATTTTAAACGGTGTAATATACTGTCCCGGAAGCATTAATCTGCGACCATTTGAAAGAATAAAACCTGTTGATTTTATCAATGATTATAATTTACAAGTTGTAGGTGCTATTAAAACCATACAAGCTGTTGCACAAAAATTAAAAAATAGCGACAATGCATCCGTTATTTTATTCTCTACCGTTGCGGTCCAAATGGGTCTACCATTTCATTCTCAAGTATCGGCATCAAAAGGTGCTTTAGAAGGTTTAACAAAAGCATTGGCTGCTGAGTATGCACCTAAAATAAGAGTAAATTGTATTGCCCCATCGCTAACAGATACTCCTTTGGCAGCACCACTATTAAACAGCGAGCAGAAAAGGGATGCCAATAGTGAACGACATCCTTTAAAGCGTATTGGAACAGCGGAAGATATTGCGCACATGGTCGAATTTTTACTTTCCTCAAAAGCAAGTTGGATTACAGGACAGATTATTCATGTGGATGGAGGCATGTCTACTTTAAAAGTGTAACCAATTTAATTTAACCACTACATTCAAATGTTCGAAACTTTTCTTTCAGCTCGTTGGGAAAATTTAATCATGGCAAATTACGCTGTAGATCCAGCGTTACTAAAACCATATTTACCAAAAGGTGTTGAACTCGATTTTTACCATAACAAAACCTATGTGAGTCTGGTTGGTTTTATGTTTAAGCAAACCAGTCTTTTTAACATACCTATCCCCTTCTTAGGCACATTTGAAGAAATAAATCTACGTTTTTATGTAAAGCGAATAGATGGCGATGTAATAAAAAGAGGTGTTGTATTTATCAACGAAACGGTTCCTTACAAAATGGTGGCATGGCTTGCGAACAAATTATACAAAGAACACTATATCGCTATTCCTACCAAAAATCAGATCATGCTCGATACAACAAACAAGAGCATTAAGTATGATTGGAAAATAAATAATAACTGGAATCACCTGTCAGTAAAGACGACCAAAGAACAGCAACAAATGTTACCAGAAAGTATCGAGGAATTTATCTTTGAACATTATTATGGCTATACAAAATTAAATAGCCAACTGTCTCAAGAATATAAAGTGAATCATCCCAGATGGAAAGTGAGTAAGGTGATAGACTATTCAATTCACTGCGACTTTACTTCTATGTATGGAAATGACTTCTCCTTCTTGAATAAACAGGAACCCGATTCTATAATTATTGCCGAAGGATCACCAGTTACGGTGAATTGGAAGCGAACAACTTTTTAAAATATGGAACAGATAGAACTAAAAGATATTGACAGAATAATTGAAATGGCATGGGAAGACCGAACACCTTTTGAAGCCATCAAAATACAATTTAATCTTTCTGAGGCAGATGTCATTCATTTAATGAGAGCAGAATTAAAACGGAGTAGTTTTAATTTGTGGAGAAAAAGAGTAAATAGTGGCGTGAGTCAAAAACATTCACTTAAAAGAAACGCTGAAATTAGCCGGTTTAAATGCAGCCGCCAAAATGATATTTCGATGAATAAAATAAGTAAACGATAATTTTCTTTTTTAAATCCAAACAAAATAGAAAAATAGTTTTACCAATAAAAATTAAAAAGTTCTTGTAGAACAAGAGATTATTGTTCAACAAGAACTGCCCTAACTAACAACCATTGCAACCTCATGAACTGGTTTTGCCAGGCTGTGTTGGCTGGTACAAATTCATCCAAAAGGGTACATAGTTCCACAACGATTTTAAGACTTAATTTGTTGCAAATTCTGTATTAGATTTGTAAGATGCTCAAAAAATCACTGATTGGATGTAACAACAGTGTTTCAAAATTCATTTACATTTGAACTTAAAATTCGCATCCATGAAAAGATATCTTCTACTGCTTTTTATTTACTGTTTTTCTGATTTGAAGGCGCAAGTAAATATGGTTACCTATGCCGGCAATACAGGTAAAGAAACTTTTTATGATGTAACAGAAATTTCGGATGGAACATTTTTAGTTTGTGGTTATGCTGATAATTTAAACTGGATTAATGCGAGTGTTCCTAAAACGCAATTAAGTTTTACGGGCAGCATTCCAAACGCATTAGGCAAAAACAGGTTTGGTTTTATTTTGCAATTATCTAATGATTTAAAAAACATATTACATGTAGTTCATTTTGCACAAGGTGCTGTAGAAGATATTCGTTTTATGAAAACAAATACCTTGCCTTATAAAACTACGGGCGATTTATATATTAGTTGCAATACCTCTGATACGGATCCAAATAATGGCGGTTATATTATTGCCAAACTCAATAATAATTTTGTAAACGGTGTTCCGAATGCATTAACATGGTTCAATATAGTTTGGGCTAAATCGTATGCGAAAACGGTTCACCCTTGGGATGTTACCAGCGGAGGAAATGTTTATTACGTCAGTGGAGAAGCACATGGTTACGATTGGAGTGCGATGTATTGTTTAAATAATTTGGGAAAAAGAAAAGTGGTTACAAACTGGCGAACACATTGGTTAAAAAACGGATCAGAATGGAAAGGCACGCCTGCTTCCGCAAATCCTATTGGCGGATTAGATTCTGTAAATTATAGTGGAATAGCCCTAAAGTCTTGGGGACGATGCGAGCTTCGATCATGGAGTACGACAGATTTTAATACTACATTTTCAGATGGAAATGGTGGTACAAAAAAAGGAAAATGGCCAGCTGATTTTTTATTTAATTCACCCTGCGACCCACTAAATCCAACTGCCACTTCTCCAGGATATAGTGGATATTCTCCTGAATCTTGTTGTCCGGTATGGGGAGCTAGTAGTATTTGCATTGACAAAAGAAATGACAATGTGTATTTAGGAATGAATTTCAAAAGCTATTACAATCCATCCAATACACCGGATTTTGAACCAGCTGTTATTGCATTTGATAGCACTGGAAATATGTTGTGGTGGAATAGATTGTATCACGAAATCACACCTGCTGGTGATACAGTAGGCTCTATCCCCGACCAATATGTAGATGCATTAGCTATTGATTATACAAACAATAAATTAGTTGTAGCAGCAAGAGCACATGGTAATAATACCGAAAATTTATGGGAAGGCAACACGATAAATGCGGATGCAAGTGCCTATGGATTTCAAAATCAATTTACAGGAACAAATGGAAATATTCATGAATCATGGTTAGGTAAATTGCGTTTAAACGATGGTGTAATAACTAACTCCACTTATGTTGCAGAAATGGCGGAAGGAACAGGTAGTTTAGGCACTACACATCCTGACCCAAATCTAGATGGTTGGCCTAGTCCCAATACAGGTTGGCCAGATGTAAACACAACTTACATCACTAAAAACAATATGAAAATATCAAGCAACGGAGATGTCTGTATATTGGGTGTAGGAAGAAGAACAATCACCACAAAAAATGGATACCAAAAAATGGTCAAGCCTTTTTGGGGTGGCAAAAGTTGTTGGAATAGTTTTGTAAGAATGTATGATAGTAAATTTCATGTTCCGAAATATTCCTCCTTAGTGGTTGGGCAATGGGATACCATAACGCAATCAGGAGGAAGCAATACAGAAATGTATGGTTTGTACAAAACGAGTAAAGGAATTATTGCTGTTGGTAGACATACAGCAGATAGTTCAAACAATGCAATCGGTAATGCAATACCTGTTACAAACACGCCAACATGGGGTGCAACAACACCTTCTAATGAATCGGCTATTTTGGTTTATTATGTAGCTGACAGTTTAAATAATGTCAATGATAATATGGTTACTGGTATTAAAAATATTAACGGCAATGACATGGCAATTACCATATATCCTAATCCTGCAAAGGATTTAATTTATATTGATTTTCCTACGCATAATCATGACAAATTTAACTACACACTTTTTAATGTCGTTGGACAAAAAATACAAGAAGGCGAATTAGAAAACAATACGATTTCAGTTAGTAAAACTTCAAAAGGTATTTACTTTTTAGAATTGTACAATACACAGAAAAGTATTGTAAGAAAAATAGTAATCGAATAATACTGCTACTTCCCGGAGATTTATTTGGGCGGCACACACGCTTTTCATTACAATCTTTTTTGCTGCAGAGCCAGCAAAAAAGGATTTCCATTTCAATCGTTGCCGCAATACAACCACACCTACAAGCTTTTTCTTTCCATCCACTTTTTGTTTCGTCTATAAAATAGGAGTCACGACTTTTATGAGGAGTGCCAAAAAATAGGCATTTCAACGTCATGAAAAGTGTGATCAATTTATATCAGCCTTGTAAAACATATTCACCTTCTTTCTTGAATTTTCTTTGTTAGATTTGTTTAATGCTAAACGAAGTTTTTCCATTGACTGACGACAATCGCATAATTCCCAATCCACAAAATATGACAGAACTGGAACAATATATACAATCTTACTTTGGCGTAGTGGACACTGAAGACTTGAAAACAATTGTTTCATTATTTACATCCACAACTATTAAGAAAGGTGAGTACCTATTAAAAACAGGTAAGCGTTGCGACAAATTAAGTTTTGTTCAATCAGGATTTTTAAGAATTTTTGCAGCCACAGAAGAAAAAGAAGTGACCCAATGGATTTCTACTAAAGGTTACTTTACAATTGACTTATCCAGCTTTGTATTCGATACACCTTCCCGTTGGTCGATACAAGCATTAGTTGATACAGAACTTTACTCGATAACAAAAGAAGACTATAAAAAAATTGGAGATGTAGTTCCAAAATGGAGAGAACTAGAAAAGTTGTTTCTAGTACGTTGCTTCACCATTTTAGAAGATCGAATTTTTAGTCATTTATCCATGACAGCGGAAGAACGATATAACTTATTTTTTGCGTACAACCGAGAGCTCTTGAATCAAGTTCCTTTGCAATACATTGCTTCTATGCTTGGCATGACTCCTGAAACATTTAGTAGAATTAGAAAAAAGCAACTTGCCTAATTTCTTGATTTTTGTCAAGAGCGAAATAAGTATTCTGATAGAACTTTGTAGCGTAATAAAAAACGAAACAAATTAAATTTTCTAACAAAATTATTTCACTCTACATTTTAAATTCTACAACCATGGCAAAAGAAATCAAAACTGACATTTTAATACATGCAACACCAGAAAAAGTGTGGGCAATCCTCACAAACTTTGATGATTATCCGAATTGGAATCCTTTTATAAAATCAATACAAGGTGACGTAAAAATTGGAAATAAAATCATAGCAAGAATAGAACCGCCAAAAGCAAAAGGTATGACTTTTAAGCCGAAGGTTCTTGTCTTTGATACGAACAAAGAGTTTCGCTGGATTGGACATTTGCTCATGCCAGGACTTTTTGATGGTGAACATACATTTCAAATAATAGATAATGGGAATGGAACAAGCACTTTTATTCAAAGTGAAAAATTCAAGGGAATTCTTGTTCCATTATTTAAAAAAATGTTAGACAATAATACTACGAATGGATTCCATGAAATGAATAAAAAAATAAAGGAAAAAGCAGAACATCAATAGACACCACTGCTAATATTCAACTACCCCAAAACATTTGATATGAGTAGAGTATTTGTTTGGGTGTATTATACCAACAGCATATATGTGATTGAGCTAAAAATATTCAATATTATCTGTAGACATTTACGATGAGGCGGGTACAGAATATTATTTGTATATTATTTTAAGTTGCATCAATACCAGCCCCCTCTTGCTTTGTCGGATTTTCTTTGTTAGATTTGTTTTACACAAAACGTAGTTTTTTTTAACAGAATGCCGTAAGCGGTAAACATTGAAAAACCCACACCGAACATTGTAACGAAACAAACTTGACGACAACAAATGAAAAAACTATTACTTTTTCTTATTGTGTTAAACTTATTTCAACAGGTGGCTTGTGCACAAGACAAAACAGGGCAAGCACTTATTGACTCTTTGCAAACCAAACTATTAACAGCAAAAGAAGATACCAACAAAGTAATATTTCTTTACGAACTGGCATTCGCGAGATCCTGGTCAAACCCAGATACAGCCTTAGTGATAGATAAACAAGCCATGATGCTTGCAGAAAAATTAAATTGGAAAAAAGGAATTGCTAGAATTGTAAGTGATTTAGGTGACATTGAATTACAGAAAGGAAATATTGCTAAGGCATTGGAACATAATAGGAATGCACTCAAATTATTTGAACAATTAATTTCATCGTCCGACAAAGCATTGATGTTTTATGCCAAAACTCAAAAGGGGCATGTATTGTGTAATACAGGTAACAGCTATCTGTCACAGGGAAAAATCAACATAGCCGTCGACTATTATTTAAAAGCAGTCAAAATAGCGGAAGAGGTTGGTGACGAGGAGTATGAAGCAGGTTTGATGTGTAACATCGGAATTTGTTATGAAAATTCAGATAAAAAAAAAGAATTGGAATATTATCTGAAAG
The DNA here is from genome assembly GCA_945878115.1 of Chitinophaga pinensis. Classification (GTDB taxonomy): domain Bacteria; phylum Bacteroidota; class Bacteroidia; order Chitinophagales; family Chitinophagaceae; genus OLB11. Next base: position 8,210 of record CAMDVD010000049.1, read on the forward strand.
GAATAAATATATTGGATAAAATTCCTTTGAATAAACAGATTCAAACCAAACAGTTTAAGGCAATCATAACTGGCAATATTGGTAATGTTTATGAATCACAAAAAAATTATATTAAGGCTTTAGAATATTATAAAAAAGCATTGCAAGTAGGTGAACAATTAGGGGATATTAGCCTCCAGTCGGCTGGATTACGAAACATTGGCAATATTTATTTATTAGAAAAGAATTATACGCTTGCTCTACAATATGCAAACGAATCCTTAAAAATGAGAGAAAATTTGAAGGACAATGCACACATTCCAGAGGTGTTAAATATGATTGGTCAAATTCAAACGGCATCTGGAAATTTTGAACAAGCGGAAAAAAATTATACTAAATCCCTTATAATTTCTTCTGAAGGAGGTATGCTGAATGAGATTGCAAATAGTGAGGAACAATTAAGTAGATTATATGATACCACAGGGAGAAGTGCATTGGCTTTGGTGCATTACAAAAAATTTATTGTTGCTCGTGACAGTATGAATACCCAGGAAACAAATAAGAAACTTTTGCAAAATGAAATGAATGAGGCGTTTGAGAAAAAAGAAGCGGAGACAAAAGCTAAACAAGAGAAAAAAGATTTGATTGCTGCATCGGAAATGAGAAGACAAAAACTCTTGCGCAACGGCTTTGTTGGCGGCTTTGCTATACTTCTGCTATTTTCAGTCATTGTATTCAAACAAAGAAATAAAATAAAAATCGAAAAGAAGCAAAGCGATAAATTATTATTAAATATTCTTCCGTAAGAAGTTGCCGAAGAATTAAAACAGACTGGCGCTACAGAAGCAAAACTGTACAACAATGTTTCCGTTCTATTTACCGATTTTGTGAACTTCACAGGCATCAGCGAAAAACTTTCACCAAAAGAACTGGTTGCTGAAATTCATCAATGTTTTACAGCCTTTGATGACATAATAGAACGCAATGGTTTGGAAAAAATAAAAACCATTGGCGATGCTTACCTCGCTGTATGCGGCTTACCGAATGAAGATGAAAACCACGCGAAGAAAATCGTACAAGCAGGCATCGACATTGCAAAATATATTTCTGAAAGAAAAGCACAAAACGGCGTATTTGAAATAAGAATAGGAATACATAGTGGACCACTAGTTGCTGGAATTGTAGGCGTGAAAAAATTCGCGTACGACATTTGGGGCGACACCGTAAATACCGCAGCCCGCATGGAACAACATAGCGAAGCAGGAAAAATAAATATTTCGTATAGCACGTATGAACTGGTAAAAAATGATTTTAATTGTACGCATAGAGGAAAAATTTCTGCGAAGAATAAAGGGGAAGTGGATATGTATTTTGTTTCATAGCGACTCTCACTGAAATAGTGCTTATTACCACTTTTATCTTTAGTTCGATATGCCGCAAAAGAACATATCGAACACCCTCCAATAATTCTCTGTTGCCAGTTAGTCGATGTCTTTACAGTCACCCAGCAGCAGACTTTTACAAGTCATGGGAAAATTGTCCATGTACATGCGTTGATTATCCATTTTTTGAAGGTTTATCGCACTGCATCTTTGCATCGTCAATAATGACATAACCATTAAAAAATAATAAAATGAAAAAGTTCAATGTCCCAACAAGAGAAGAAGTAGGCACTACTAACCAAGCAATTTTTGACAAATTAAATAAAGCCTTAGGCTTTGTTCCCAATTTATATGCAACCATTGCGTATTCCGAAAACGGCTTAGAAAGATACCTTGCCTATCAGAATGCAAAAACCACTCTTTCTAACAGAGAAAAGGAAGCTGTTAATCTGATAGTAAGTCAAGTGAATGATTGTATCTATTGCCAAAGTGCGCACACCGTAATTGGAAAAATGAATGGCTTTACAAACGAGCAAGTCCTAGACATCAGACTCGGAAAATCTAGCGACAGCAAACTCAATGCATTAGTTGTTCTTGCTGCCGACATTACTAAAAACAGAGGCAGAGCCAGCCAAGCAAATGTAGATGCCTTTTTTGAAGCAGGATATACTAAAGAAAATTTAATAGATGTAATTCTTCAGGTAAGTGACAAAACTGCCATGAATTATCTACACAATTTAACGGAGGTTCCAGTTGACTTTCCACTAGCGCCATCTTTAGAACAAGCATTATCAAGCAGCCTTAATTAATAAATAAATAAGTAAGTAAGCCGGAGAATCTTCGGCTTACTTTTACCAACTCAAAAACTAAATTGCATGGAACCAATTCTCAAACATCCAGAGATTTTAAAACAAGATTATTATAATTATATCCTTCAAGGAATTGATTACCATCAGTATAAAATTCAAATGGAAAAAGATTTTCAAATGAATGATGACGAACAAGTAAAAGAGTATATAAAACTGAATACAAGCAGAATGCAAAGGGTAGAGAAAACGTATGGTTTATCGAATGAAATGGAACAAACTTTACATAGTTTAAAACATAAAATATACTGGCTCATTCTTACCGAACATTGGTGTGGCGATGCAGCACAAAGCTTACCTGTGTTTAATAAGATAGCAGAAGCGAGTAAAGATAAGATTGACATGAAACTGGTATACCGTGACGAGCATTCTGAACTGATGAATGCGTATCTTACCAATGGAACAAAATCCATTCCTAAGTTGATTCAATTGGACCAATTTTTTAATGTGACCTGCATCTGGGGACCAAGACCAAGTATAGCGCAACAGCTAGTAAAAGAATTAAAATCTAATCCTGAAACTGCACTCACTTATGGAAACCATTTACATTTGTGGTATGCCAAAGACAAACAAAAATCATTAGAAAAAGAAATAAAAAAACTACTTACAGAATCCATTTAATTTGCCTTCACTGTATACCCTTAATAATAAAAATATGGAACAACGACATCCACTACCGCCATTTACAGAGGAAACAGCCAAACAAAAAATTCAAATGGCAGAAGATGCCTGGAATAGCAAAGACCCTGAAAGAGTGTCTAAAGCTTATACCATAGACTGCGAATGGAGAAACCGAAACCAATTTATATATGGAAGAGAAGAAATAGTAAAGTTCCTCAACGAAAAATGGAATAAGGAATTAAATTATACATTAAAAAAAGACTACTGGGCACATACCAATAATCGCATAGCTGTGCGCTTTGAGTATGAATACCAAAATGATGCTGGGCAATGGTTTCGTGCTTATGGAAATGAAAACTGGGAGTTTGATGAAAACGGATTTATGGCTAAACGATTTGCCAGCATAAATGATATAGAAATTACAGAAGCAGATAAAATAGGATGAGTAACACCCAACTATTGAAAACCCTATCTATAAAACAACTGATCTAAAAGCCAGTATTTATTTTTTTACGAACGTTGTATTTTTTTTCAAACCTCAATAACTTAACTAGATTTGTGTGCTGCAAATGAAAGTTTTTTCAGCGTCTGACTTTAGTGCTAATTTATTAGCATCATCTAGACGGTTAGGCTTCATTAGCAAACGACAAATTTTATACATCCCTTGTACAAAAATACCCAGCAAAAATTATACGGACTTGACCACTTACGAGCTTTAGCAATTGTATTTGTTTTTCTTTTTCACTATTTCATTTTAAGCGGAGGACAACCTGCATGGTTACCGAGCTTTGCAAAATTTGGTTGGACTGGTGTAGATTTATTTTTTGTTTTGAGTGGCTTTTTAATTTCGTCACAACTTTTTGCTCAAATCAAACAAGGACAAAACATTTCTTTCCAGCATTTTTTTCTAAAACGTTTTTTTAGAATTATGCCAGCATTTTTAGTTACCGTTGGACTCTATTTTTGCATCCCACTTTCCCGTGAAAAAGAAAGTTTACCCCCATTGTGGAAGTTTATCACCTTCAGTCAAAATCTCGGATTAAACTTAAAAGATTTTGGCACATTTTCTCACGCTTGGTCACTCTGCGTAGAAGAGCATTTTTATTTAATCTTACCTCTCCTCTTGATTTTCCTGCAATATGCTAAGCTTTTAAAAAAATCGTACTGGCTATTAATTGCTTTATTTGTATTGGGTTTTGCCATCAGAATATACAGTTTCAATCATTTGTATTTTCCAAAAATGGAAGACGAAAGTGGCTATATGTATTGGTACAAATATATTTACTATCCAACTTACACCCGTCTAGACGGACTATTGATCGGTGTTTCCATTGCAGGAATTTATCAATTTTTACCAACGGTTTGGCGTAAAATATCTACCTACGGAAACTTATTTATTCTTTGCAGCTTAGTGGTTTTGACCAGTGCTTATTTTCTTTGTTATGACCAAATGCTTTACCATGCCTCCGTTTTTGGGTTCCCACTTATTGCCATCGGATACGGACTTATGGTTGTTGGTGCTATCAGTCCGACAAGTTTTTTATACAAATGGAATTCCAACGTAACTTCTTGTATTGCCACGCTCTCTTATGCAACTTATTTGACGCACAAAGGCGTAATTCATATGACGCATCTATTATTAGCAGACTATAAAATGAACGACAATTTGCTGCTTATCCTTTGTATGTCAACATGCATAAGTTTTGCTTATTTACTTCATTTGATTATAGAGAAACCATTTTTGATAGTACGAAATAGAATAGTAGAGCCATATAAAAAATCTACTGATGCCCATGTAGTAAAATAAAAGAAAAATATAAAATTAAAATCTTCGGCAACAGCCGGCAACACTTTCTAAATTCTAATACTGTTCAAACCAATCAAACTTCTCTTTGATGATGTTTCCTTTTTCCTTTATTATATAATTCAAAAACGACAAAGCCACTGGCGAATGATTCTTTCCTTTCAACCAGATTAAATTCCAAACAGATTTAATGGGAAATCCTTTCACCGGTATAATTTGCAAATCCCCATTGTGCAACTCATTTTTAATACCAATCAATGGCATAATAGAACAGCCTAACCCAGCAATCACAGCTTGTTTTACCGTTTCGTTTGAAGTCAACTCCATTTTTTTTCTTACAGGTAAATTATTTTTCTGAATGAATTTTTCCATCGTTTGTCTTGTTCCCGAACCTTGCTCTCTGTATATCAGTGGCAAGGTTTCAAATATTTTTTTATCGTACATTTTACTTTTAAATTGCTGTTTGGCGTTGCTCACCACATACAATTTATTTTGCAGTAGTTCTATCTTTTCAATTTGCATACTATCAGGTAAAATAGACACCAAGGCAAAATCCACTTGGTTTTTTTCTAGACTTTCTAGCACTTTCAATTTATTGGTTACATCTAGCAGCAATTCAACGTCTTCATGTTGTTTTAAAAAATCAGATAAGAAATAAGGAAGCACGTATTTACCTGTTGATACGATAGAAAATTTTAGTCGACCAGTTAACTGACCTTTGTGTGCTTGCGTTTTATAATTAATAGCATGTACTTGATTTAAAATATTTTCTGCCGCCATGGCTATCTCTTTTCCAAAATCAGTAATAAATATTTTTCTTCCAACTACTTCAGTCAAAGGGATTTCAAATTGATCTTGAAGATTTCTGAGTTGTATAGAAACAGCCGGTTGCGTTAGGTGCAACTCTTCTGATGCCTTAGTAACACTTTGAGTTTGACAGATTTTTAAGAATATCCGCAATTGATTAAAAGTATAATTCATAAAATATTTTTATCGTTAGTATTGCGAAGATAAATGATATGTTATGAATCATTGTCGCTAAATTTGCTCTTTAAAAGCAACCCGAATAGCCTTTTCAAAAATAATTGTAAGTCAGTTGCTAAAACGTAAAGAAAACAAAATGGAACTACAACTTATCAGCGGAACCTTTACCTTTGCAAAATCGGAACATCTTTTAACTGCAATTTTCAAAACAAAAATCAATTTTCATCAGCAAATGACCAACGAATTGAAATATTCACTAAAAGACTTCAAATAGTCACATAAAAAAAATTATGCAATTGCAGGAAGAAGTGCTAAATAGTATTAAAAAAATGAAGGAGAAGGGCCAAACATATACTAGTTTGAATACGGACAAAGAACTTAACATTGTATTAAGACTAACGCAATAAACTGCAATAAATTTAATCACTAAATCATTACTATATTTCCTAATGGCATTAATTCATTCTGTATCCATTGGCAGCTCACTTCGGAAATTTTATCAAATTCTCCGACTAGACAAAAAAGACATTTCCGCCATTTACGCTTTTGCTATCCTGGCAGGTTTAGTGCAACTATCACTTCCACTCGGGATCCAAACGATTATAAGCTTTGTGATGGCCGGCTCAGTTTCTACTTCGATTGTAGTTCTAATTTTACTGGTTGTTTTTGGCACATTTTTAAACGGCTTATTGCAGGTCCGACAGCTTGAAATTACAGAGAAATTAAAACAAAAAATATTTTTGCGGTATGGATTAGAATTTAGTGACAGGCTTCCAAAATTAGATAATGAAAAATTAGACAACTACTATTTACCAGAATTAGCAAATCGTTTTTTTGATACCATCTCTTTACAAAAAGGAATTGAGAAATTATTATTGGATTTACCCGCTGCCATTATACAAATTATGCTAGGATTGATGTTACTATCTTTCTATCATCCTGTTTTTATAGGCTTTGGCATAATGTTAATTTCCATTATTATACTGATATTATATTTTACTTCACCACAGGGCCTAGCACTTGCCATTCAATCGAGCGATTACAAATATAAGGTTGCGGCTTGGTTGCAGGAGATCGCCCGTGTGGTAAAATCTTTTAAATATTCGAAAAGCAATCTACATATTTCAAAGACAGATGAATTTATTGGTGGTCATCTGGATGCCCGTACCAAGTATTTTAAAATATTGCTCATACAATTCTGGAGTCTCATCAGCTTTAAAATAATTGTAACCGCTGCAATGCTTATTGTGGGAACATTTTTATTGATTAATCAGCAAATAAATGTAGGACAGTTTATTGCTGCCGACATCGTAATAATCGCTATTATTGGGTCGGTTGAAAAGCTAATCATCAGTTTGGATAAGGTATATGATGCATTGGTATCTGTAGAAAAATTGGGCAAGATTACAGAAGCAGCTATCGAAACAGGAGGTGATCTCCAATTAGAAAATATTCCACATGGTGTATCAATACAGTTCATCAACACAAGTTTTATCTATCCTGATGGAAAAAAAATATTGGACAACATTAATTTTAATATTTCTGCTGGGCAGCTCATTCATATAAAAGGAGTTTCCGGTTCAGGTAAGTCTACTTTATTGAGACTATTAACGGGGGCTTATAAAAATTTCAATGGCAATATATTAATAGAAGGGCAGTCTATAAACAATTATAAACTAGAAAGCACTCGTAACAACACAGGTATTCTTTTCAACAGCCAAGATATTTTCACAGGAAGCTTATTTGACAATATTACGATGGGCAATCCAAGTATTACGCTTATACAAGTAAAGGATTTCGTAGAACGATTTGGTCTAACAGAATTCGTACAGTCTGACAAGCAAGGAATCTACATGATACTTGATCCTTCAGGAAGAAGACTATCAAAAGAGGTTCGACAGAAAATATTATTAGTAAGAGCCTTACTTGGTAGACATAGGTTATTACTACTGGAAGAGCCCTTTGAATATTTGGATGAATCAACAGCAGAAATATTAATGAAATGGCTCAAAAAACTGAATAATACAACCATATTAATTGCGTCCAACAATGAAAAACTGACACTTGAATGTGATGCAGTATTAACCCTTTGAAAATAATACTTAAGAGTTTATAAAATTAAAGATGGATAAATATATAAGCGCCGATATAGAATACCAGTCTCAACAGAGCACTTTAGGCTGTTTTAAAAAGGTATATAAAATTGAAAAAAAGGACAACATAAAAAAATGGCTGTATGGAATGTTGCTTCTATTAGTACTAGCTATGTTTTTGCCGTGGACACAGAACATCCGAGCAAAAGGCACTGTTACAACATTGAGACAGGAACAACGACCACAAGAACTGAATACCATTATAGCTGGGCGAGTAATGAAGTGGTATATAAAAGAAGGTGATTTTGTGAAAGAAGGCGATACTATTTTGCAATTAGGCGAAGTAAAAGTAGAATACTTAGACCCCAAATTATTAAGCAGAACACAGCAACAAATTGCAGCCAAACAGCAAAGTATTGAAGGGTATAAAAATAAGGCAGGCACTGCAGTTACACAAACTTCGGCTTTATTACAAGGACAAAGTTTAAAACTACAATCATTGGATAATAAACTATTGCAGCAACAACTAAAAGTTGCCAGTGACAGTACGGATTTAATTGCGGTACACAATGAATTGACTGTATATAAGCGCCAAATTGATGCCGCCAAACTGATGCTGGACAGTGGTGTAATATCGCTTATTGAATTTGAAAAACGAAGAGTGAATTATCAAAATGCAGCTGCAAAAAAGATTAGTGCGGAAAATAAGTATGCTCAAAACAAACAGGAGTTAACCATTCTAAGAATAGAAAAAAATAGTATTGTACAGGAATATACAGACAAAATATCTAAAGCAGAAGGTGACAAGTATTCCTCACTTTCCAGTGCTGCTTCTACAGAAGCCGACGTAGCAAAACTTGAAAATATGTATTCCAATTATGATGCAAGGAACAAATTATACTATATTATAGCTCCACAAAATGGCCAGGTAACCAAAGCTAAAAAGGCTGGTATTGGTGAAATAATGAAAGACGGCGAAATGATAGTAGAGATCGTACCATCCAACATACAATATGCGATAGAAATTTTTATTGAACCAATGGACCTACCATTGATAAATATTGGACAAAAAGTACGATTTGTTTTTGATGGATTCCCAGCAATTGTATTTAGTGGCTGGCCAGCAAATAGCTACGGAACATTTGGTGGTAAAGTATCTGCTATAGAAACTTCGGCAAGCAGTAACGGTAAGTTCAGGATTTTGGTAGCAGAAGATCCTGCAGAAAAAAAATGGCCTAAGCAACTGAGAATTGGAGGTGGAGCGAATGGTATTGCTTTGCTAAAAGATGTTCATATTTATTATGAATTATGGCGAAACATCAATGGCTTCCCACCAGACTATTATAAGCAAACCGAAAAAAAGGAAACCCAAAATAGTAAGTATGAATAGCGTGCAAACTTTAATAAGGGTATGGAGTTTTCTACTCATTATATTGTATACAACTACAGCACAATGTGATGCTCAGGATAAAGGCTCCCAGGTATTTACGGTGGATGAATTTATTAAACAAGTAAAACAATTTCATCCCATATCCATGCAAGCTAATATCGCTGTAGAAAAAGCCGATGCAGCTTTATTATCAGCGAAAGGAAACTTTGACCCCGATATTAACTTTGATGCTAGCAGAAAAACCTTTGATGGCAAAAATTATTATTATTATACTAACCCTGAATTAAATATTCCTTTGCCAGTTGGCAATATCAAAACAGGCATTGAAAATAATGGCGGCGATTATATTACTTCAGAAATTACAAAAGGAAAAACTACTTATCTCGGCCTTGAAATCCCATTGGCAAAAGGATTACTCTTAGACAAAAGACGTGCTGCATTGCAACAGGCAAAATTATTCCAGAGCCAAAGTGAGCAGGAACGCTTACTGATATTGAATACTTTATTTTTGGAATCTTACCAAGCTTATTGGAATTGGGCAGCCAGTTATCAGCAATACACAGCCGTTTCGAAATTTACTGAAATAGCGAATAACAGACTGAGCTTAATTCGCATGGCAGTTACGCATGGTGATCGTGCAGTGATGGATACTGTGGAAGCCAATACGCAATTGCAGACCTATCAACTGATGCAGTCTGAAGCCCTTTTAAAATTTACCAATGCAAAATTAGAACTGAGTAATTATTTATGGTATGAAAATTATAGTGCGTACCCATTGCCAAATAATTATGTGCCAGATAGTATGTATTTTAATGCTGTTATACCCTATCAAAATGCAGAAGAATTAATTGCCCAATCTGCGCGCCAAAACCCATGGTTAAAAATGTACGACTTCAAATTAAGCAGCCTTGAAGTAGATCGTAAATTAAAACGACAAAGCCTGTTGCCATATTTTGCATTAAAAGCAAATTTGCTGAATAAAGATTACTATTCTATCAAAAATATGAATTCAACTTTTTACCAGAATAATTATCGCTGGGGCGTAGATTTTAAACTCCCAATCTTTTTAAGAGAAGCCCGTGGGGAATATCAAAAAGCACAACTAAAAATCAAAGAAACCAATCTTGAACTTATCCATAAACGCCAACAGACAGAAAATAAAATACGCAGTTATTACAACGAATTAATTGCTTTAGCAGGCCAGTTACAAACTGCTCAAAGCATGTTCAATAATTACCAATCCTTACTACGCAGCGAAGAATTAAAATTTGCTCAGGGTGAAAGCTCTCTTTTTTTAGTCAACAGCAGAGAAACAAAACTTATTGAATTAGTACAAAAGCGTATAGAACTAGCCTCTAAATGGTACAAGGCAAAATACGCACTTGAATGGGCAACTGGTAACTTATTTTAAGATATTCGAGTACTCTCGCACTAATCACTATCCCCTTATTCTTTTTATGAACGAAAAGGGATTGCTCCTCGCATATCATCTCTTCTTGTAATTTTTATACCAAAAAAATACATAAACATTTTTTATGGTAACCATTGATAATATAAATGAAAACTTATCAATTGCAATACTCACTTTTGCGGCATCAGAAACAACAAAAATAAAATGATAACGAAAATCACAGTAGCAAAAGGCGATGGAATTGGCCCAGAAATTATGGATGCAACCCTTGAAATCATTTTAGCAGCAGGTTCTAAAATTGAAATTGAAGAAATTGAAGTAGGCGAAAAAGTTTACTTGGCAGGCAACACCTCGGGTATTGCAAAAGAATCATGGGATATTATCCGCAGAAATAAAGTATTCTTGAAAGCCCCTATTACCACGCCGCAAGGTGGTGGCTACAAAAGCTTAAATGTAACTACTCGAAAATTCCTTGGACTTTACTCCAATGTTCGCCCTTGCATGAGTTTACATCCTTTCATCAAAACAAAACATCCTATAATGGATATTGTGATTGTGAGAGAAAATGAAGAAGATTTGTATGCAGGTATTGAGCATCAACAAACCGATGAAGTAATTCAATGTCTGAAATTAATAAGCCGACCTGGTTGCGAAAAAATAGTGCGATATGCATTTGAATATGCAAAACAATACGGTAGAAAAAAAGTAACCTGCTTCTCCAAAGATAATATCATGAAACAAACAGATGGATTGTTTCATAGTGTGTTTGACGAGATTGCAAAAGAATATCCCGAAATAGAAAACGAACATTGGATAGTGGATATAGGTGCAGCAAAATTAGCTGACACGCCAGAAGAATTTGATGTAATTGTGATGCCAAATTTATACGGAGATATTTTATCGGATGTAGCAGCACAAATTACAGGATCTGTAGGATTGGCAGGTTCGGCAAACATCGGTGAAGAGTGTGCCATGTTTGAAGCTATACATGGCTCTGCACCTCCAATAGCTTGTCAAAATATAGCCAACCCTTCTGGATTATTGCAAGGTGCAGTAATGATGTTGAACCACATTGGCGAAACAGCAGTAGCAGAAAAAGTGCAGAATGCATGGTTAAAAACACTAGAAGATGGCATGCATACTAATGACATTTTCAAAGAAGGTAACAGCAAACAAAAAGTGGGAACCAAAGAATTTGCGCAAGCAGTAATTGCCAACTTAGGAAATAAGCCAAGCACGTTGAAAGCAGTATCCTATGCAAATGGCTCAGCATTAAATCTTCCAAAGTATAAACGCAAACCTGCTGCAAAAAAAGAATTAGTAGGCGTTGATTTGTTCGTTCATTGGACAGGAACAAGCCCCGATGAATTGGCTTCTTTGGTTAACAAAATAGAACTTGATCACAGTAAATTATCTATGATAACTAATAGAGGAATTAAAGTTTACCCAGATGGTTTTCCTGAAACTTTTTGCACAGACCACTGGCGCTACCGAATTAAACCAACAGATGGAAATGATATTTCTAAAACTGATATTATTCAATTGTTGTCCAATGCAGAAGCAAATAACATGGACATTATTAAAACCGAAAATCTGTATGCTTTTGATGGTAAACCAGCTTTCTCATTAGGTCAAGGACAATAAAAACAAACAAAAATGAATATACAACTCATACAAGGAAATTTTGATGCAAAGGATGCATTAGAAATTATTACACAAATGATTCAGGTTAAAATCAAGTTTCATGAAAACAAAATCAGCAACAACAGCAATGAAGACGAAATAAAAGGTCGTGAAACAAAAATCAAACATCAACAAAAAGACTTGAATGACTTCAGACATTTTATGGAGAATTGTGGAGGAAAAATAAATATTCAAAGTGAAATCCATTTATCCAATTAAATTATAGAAAGCAAACATGTTCTTAAATTAATTGATGTAAATTTTCTCCCATCCGATGTTGGTAAAGTTCGTTTTGACCTGATAAACTGCAAGATAAATTATCATCAGATTGAAAAGATCAGCAATGAAGTAAGGTTCGATAAAGATTTATCAAACGCAACAAATAGAATAAAACAAATTCAGGAAATGAAAAATAATTTGCAGGAAATTATAAGCTATACTACAGAAAATGGCATGAGTTTGAACATCGAAAGACACATCATTATAACCTGTATTAAAGAAAAATAATGTATTGAATGACAAACAAAATTATTCCATTTATGTTTAAAGGCAGAACACTAATCATTGCTACCAAGCACGAAAAAGAAAAAGTAATAGCACCTATTTTAGAAAAAGAATTAGGGGTAAAATGTGTGGTTGCAAAAAATCTAGATACGGATATACTTGGCACTTTTACAGGAGAAATTGAACGAGAAGACAATCCGATTACTACCGCAAGAAATAAATGCCTAATGGCCATGGAATTGAACGATGGCGACTTATCTATTGCCAGTGAAGGATCCTTTGGCCCACATCCTTCTATTTTCTTTGCCTATTCGGATGATGAATTTTTATTATTACTGGACAAGAAAAATAATTTGGAAATCTTTGTTAGAATCTTAAGTACAGAAACAAACTTTAATGCAAGTGAAATAAAATCTAAACAGGAATTAAAAGAATTTTCTTACAAAGTTAAATTTCCATCTCATGCATTGATCATCAAAAAATCCAAAGATGACTTCTCTGAAATCACCAAAGGAATTAATAGCTGGGAAGTCATTTCTGAAAAATATGAAGAATTTATAAGCAATTATGGCAGTGCTTATATTGAAACAGATATGAGAGCAATGTTCAACCCAACAAGAATGCAGGTGATTGAAAAAGCAACACAAAAATTGGCTGAAAAAATTAAATCTGTTTGTCCAGATTGCAAAACCCCTGGCTTAGGAATAACAACAGTAAAAGAAGGACTTCCCTGCAACTTATGCTATCATCCAACACGCTCTATCATAAGCCATCTGTATGAATGCGAAAAATGCGAATATGTGAAAGAAGTAAAATTTCCAAATCAAAAAGAAACGGAAGACCCCATGTATTGCGACTATTGTAACCCTTAAAAAAACGAAGCCCTTGATTACTAAAAATATACAGCTTGCTGCAGACAAACTAAAAGATGGTGAGATACTTGCTATCCCTACTGAAACCGTTTATGGTTTAGCAGCAAATGCCTACAGCGAAGATGCCGTAAAAAAAATATTTGATTTAAAAAATCGGCCAAACAATAACCCATTAATTGTTCATATTAAGTCGTATGATTTTTTACAAAATGTTGCGTTAGACATTCCCGATGCTGCTATTAAACTTGCACGGGAATTTTGGCCTGGCCCATTAACCCTAGTGTTGAAAAAACAAGCACATATTCCAGATTTAGTGACAGCTGCTAAAGAAACAGTTGCCGTGCGTATGCCAAATCACCCAATGAGCATAGCCTTATTAGAGAAATTAGATTTTCCAATTGCCGCTCCGAGTGCCAATCCTTTTGGTTCGATAAGTCCGACTAGTGCCGAACATGTTTATCACTATTTCAAAGACAATCTTGATTTAATTTTAGACGGAGGTCATTGCGAAAAAGGCATAGAATCTACTATCATTGGATTTCAAAATAATGAAGCTATACTTTATAGACACGGTTCCATTTCAGTTGAAGAAATTGAACGTGTTATTGGAAAAATAAAAATCATGACTAAAAATGAAACAGCACCTGAGGCTCCTGGTATGCTTTCAAAACATTATGCACCTTCTACAAAAATATTTCTGAGTGACGACATACATGAATTAATTAAAAAGCATAGCGGTAAAAAAATCGGATTGTTATCATTTGACAAGCAAATAATTGGTGTCGACATTTTGCATCAAGAAATTCTTTCTTCTACAAGTAGTTTAGAACAAGCTGCTTACAATTTATACTCTGCCCTGCATCGTTTAGATAGCTATAATTTAGAGGTAATTCTTGCTGAAAGATTACCCAATGTCGGATTAGGAAAGACTATAAACGATAGATTAGAAAGAGCTACAAAATAAATTTAATCGATGAGCAAATTTTTAATCAAACAAGCTAGCATAGTAAACGAAGGCAAAATAAAAATTGCGGATGTGTTAATTGTGGATGAAAGAATTCAAAATATTGCGCCAAGTATTAGCGCAAGCAATGCTAATATTATTGATGCAGAAGGATTCTACTTAATTCCTGGCATGATTGACGATCAAGTTCACTTTCGCGAACCTGGGCTTGTTCACAAAGCAGATATCCATTCCGAATCTAAAGCGGCAGTTGCAGGTGGAATTACTTGCTTTATGGATATGCCTAACACAATTCCAAATACACTTACGCAAATATTGTTAGAAGAAAAATATGCCATGGCATCAAAACAATCTTTTGCTAATTATTCATTCTTCATGGGCGTTAGTAAAAATAATTTGGAAGAAGCATTAAAGACGGACAGCGAAAATGTTTGCGGAATTTCTGATGATGGACTTTATTTCAATCACGAGGAGGGCATATTAGCAAACTACCCTGACTTCTTAGAAAAACTTTTCTCAAGAACAGAAACACTAGTAGCTCTCCATTCTGAAGACGACAATATCATTAAAATAAATACAGCAAAATACCAGGCAACATTTGGCAATGAAATCCCTGTTCAACTGCATGCAAAAATACGAAGCGAAGAGGCATGCATAAAAGCAACTGAAAGGATTTTGAACATCGCAAAAAAGCACAATACACGACTTCATGTATTACATATATCCACCCTTGCAGAAGCAAACTTGTTCGACAATACAACTGCTATCAGACAAAAAAGAATAAGCGCAGAAGCATGTGTGCATCATCTTTGGTTTACTGAAAAAGATTATGAAAGATTTGGAAACAAAATAAAATGGAATCCAGCGATAAAAACAGAAGGCGATAAAAATGGATTGCTTCAAACACTGCTCGATAATAAATTAGACATCATTGCCACTGACCATGCACCGCATTTACTATCAGAAAAAAAAGGAAATTATTTCGAATCAAAATCAGGTGCGCCTTTAGTTCAACATGCTTTGCCTATTCTACTTGAACTCCACCATCAGGGCAAAATCAGTTTAGAAAAAATTGTTGAAAAGACAAGCCATCATGTAGCAGAAATTTATCGCATGAAAGATAGAGGCTATATCCGTGAAGGATACTTTGCGGATTTGGTTTTAGTTGATTTAAATAATCATTGGAAAGTTACTCCCGATAATCTCTTCTACAAATGCAAATGGAGTCCAATGGATAATTACCAATTCAAAAGTAAAATCATCAAAACATTTGTAAACGGCCAACTCGTATATGACAATGGAAACCTTAATGAAACCGTAAAAGGCAAACGATTACAATTTGAAAAAACGAGATAGTATGAACAACAAACTATTTTTAATGTACTCTGCTTATATCCTGAAAATTTTTATAAAAAAATTGGCGTTTCTGTTTTTTATGCCTGCAGTGGATTCGGTTTTTAAATTAATTGCTTTATTACCAACAGAAATTAAGGCAAATGAACAAGTTGTAGAAGGAACCATCAACACACAAACAATAAACGAAACAATAGAACTCAATTTTTATAACAAATAATCAAATAAATATGGACTTTCAAATTTTACTATCCAACTTAACCAATCCAACTTTACTTTTCTTTGTCTTGGGTGTATTTGCAGTAATCGTAAAAAGCGATTTAGAAATTCCTGCATCATCCAGCAAGTTTATTTCTCTATTTGCTTTTCTCTATTGGCTTTAAAGGTGGGCAGGAATTATCGCACAGTGGCTTTACAACAGAAATAGTTTACTCACTTCTATTCGGGTTAACCATTGCATCCATCATTCCGCTTTACACTTTTTTTATTTTGAAAAGAAAAATGAGCATCAGCGATGCAGGAGCCGTTGCGGCTGCCTATGGTTCAGTAAGCGCAGTGACATTTGTTGCAGCCGTTTCATTTCTCGAAGCACAAAAAATAATATTTGGCGGACATATGGTTGCGGTAATGGCATTCATGGAATCCCCCGCAATTATTATGGGCGTTATTTTGCTGATGAAATTTGATGTAGAAAATAATACAAAAGGAAAATTAACCGAAACAATAAAACATTCTTTCACCAATGGAAGTGTATTAATGATACTCGGAAGTTTAATTATTGGGTTGATTGCTGACACCAAACAAGCGGAAGGAATCAAACCATTCACGACAGATATTTTCAAAGGTTTTCTTGCTATCTTTTTACTAGAGATGGGCATGGTAACTGCAAGAAGATTTTCTGCATTTAAAAAATATGGTTGGTTTGCAACCGCATTTGCGATTGTAATTCCTTTGATAAATGGCTGTATTGTAGCAGCGTTAAGTGGATTGTTTATTCATGATATTGGCAACCGATTTATTTTCGCCATACTTTCAGCTAGTGCATCTTACATTGCAGTACCAGCCGCCATGCGTTTGGCTGCACCCAAAGCCGACCCAGGGCTTTATATCCCAATGGCATTAGGAATTACATTTCCTTTCAACATTACCATTGGGATGCCTTTGTATTATTTGATTATTCAGCATATGTAAGAGGGAAAAGTCAACCAATAAAAATACTAAAGGCCAAGTTTAAATTATCTAAAAAATAGATTTCAAAACCATTTGATTTTAGAAGCAAAAAAAACATAGTAAAATCAAGTCTTGCTTTCATTGTTTTTTTGCTGCCAACTTCCCTAACAATTTCAAAGCATTTTCTACTTTTTCATCCCATTGCATGCCATAACAAAGTTTAATGCAGTTGTTATATTGATTTTGCAAAGTATACATTCTACCAGGTGCAATACTTATTTTATTTGCAATGGCATTATTGTACAACTCAATGGTATCCGCTTTTTTATTCAGTTCAACCCATAAATTCATACTGCCTGTTGGTCTGCTTACTTTTGTATCATCCGGAAAATATTCGCTAATACTCCGAAGAAAATGCAAAGAATTTCTATGTAGTGTTTGCCTCAATTTTCTTAAGTGATTTTCATATCTACCTACTTCTAAAAAATTACCAATTGCCTCATGTGTAATGGTACTGCTAAACATGGAATGATACAATTTGGTTCGAGCAACTTGTTCTTTAAATTTCCCTGCCGACACCCAACCAACTCGATAACCAGATACCAATGTTTTGGAGAATGAACCGCACCACAAAACAATTCCACTTTCGTCGAACCCTTTGCATGAAGATGGACGATGATTACCAAAATATAAATCCGCATATAAATCATCTTCAATCAATGGAATATTATGTTTTTCACAAATCCTGACAACTTCTTTTTTATTTTCATCTGGCATACAACTTCCCAAAGGGTTACTAAAATTACTGACCAGAATACATAGCTTCACTTTCTTTCTTTCTATTGCTTTCCTTAAAGCATCTACTTCAATTCCTGTAACTGGATGAGTTGGCAATTCCAAAACATGCAAACCTAAACTTTGTGCCAAACGAAGAATACCAAAGTAGATCGGACTTTCAACTGCTATAGTATCTCCTCTTTTTGCCAATGCCAATAAACAAAACGAAATGGCATCAATGCTTCCGCCAGTTGTTATGATATCCTCTGCCTTTAGCTTCCCTCCCCAAGATAAAGTACGCTTTGCAATTTGCGTTTTTAATTTAATGCTACCAGTTCGGTCATAACTGACTCCACTATCTACCAATGAACGTGTGGCATTCATAATGGATTTATTTAATTTAGCAATGGGAACTAATTGTGGCGAAAGCATAGTGCTAGACAACATCATATTTGCCTTACCAATATTCTCCGAAACAATCGCTTGGATATCTTCAATAGGATCATTTTTCTTTGCTGCAATAGGTTGACTAGTTTGCGGAACATTTTTAAAATGCTTATGTGCATACGAAACGTAATAACCCGACTGTGGCCTAGATTCAATCAAACCCCTACTCTCTAATTCAAAATAAGATTGTTGAACCGTTGTAATGCTCACTCCTTTTTCAAGAGCTACATTTCTCAACGAAGGCAATTTATCGCCAATTTTTAATACATCATTTTTTATTTGATGTTCAATAGTATTCGCTATTTGCAAGTAGAGTAATTCCTTTTTTCGCATGAGGCAAAAATAACTGTACTGGTTAAAATAAACAAATTTGTATCTGTATTAATTCAATGAATTGTTTGAATTTTGCAATTGACAAATAATTCATACACAAACAAAAATCAATATAAAATGAAATTTAATAAAGTAGTAAGAGGCGCAAAAAGAGAAATGAATGATGTAGAAAATGTGCATGCCATTTTGGATGCAGGTTTCTTATGCCATGTTGCTTTTCAGCATCAAGGGCAAACCATGATGATTCCTACGGCTTATGGTAGGACTGAAGACAATTTGTATTTGCATGGCTCAACAAAAAACTTCATGCTAAATCAAATTTTAGATGGACAAACTATTTGCATTTCCGTAACCCACTTAGATGGAATTGTTTTAGCTAAATCCTTATTTCACACTTCTGTCAATTATCGATCTATTGTTTTGTTTGGCCGTGCCACGTTAGTAGAAGATGAAAACGAAAGAATAAACGGCATGAAAATAATCACAGAAAATATTGTAAAAGGAAGATGGGATGAAGTAGCACTTGGAGACGAGAACCAATTAAAAGCAACCATGGTTATCAAATTTACTATCGAAAAAGCTTCTGCAAAAATTAGAAACGAAGGACCAGCTGGCGATGAAGATCTAAAAGATGTGGTTTGGAGTGGACATATTCCATTGGCTCTAAAAGCCATGCAACCTATACTAGATGACAAGTTTGGCATTGCTCTTGAAATGAGTGATAGCGTGAGAAATTATTATGAGCACAATAAATAAGTGAACAAGAAAAAAATGATAGTATTAATTTCAAAAAGCGAAACGAAATGATAGAAAAAAATGTACAATTAGATTATGCATTCAGAAACGGCAATAACAATGACCTTGAACACATAAAAAAACTCACTTGGCTTGCATACAGTCAATTCGAAAATGTACTAGCAGAAGAAAATGTTCAAGGATGGAAAAACAATTTAAACGATGACAATACCTACTTAAGTTTATTACAAACATCTACTTGTTTTGTTTGTGAATATGAAAATAAAATTATTGGTTCCGCATTTTTAATCCCGCATGGAAATCCTTTCAAGTGGTTTGACAGCAATTGTTGTTACATTCGCTTAGTAGCAGTGCATCCTGATTTTGAAGGAAATGGCATAGGCAAAAAGTTGACGCAACTCTGCATTGACCACGCCAAAGAAATGAATGAAAAAGTAATTGCCTTACATACTTCAGCATTCCAACATGCAGCACGACATATCTATGAAA
>CAMDVD010000050.1 GCA_945878115.1 Chitinophaga pinensis
TATCATAGCCAACAGGCAGCTGTTTATACGTTGTGAGTTGGTTAGAAAAATTGAAAAATATTGTACCTATGATGCCAGGTATGATAGAGAAAATTATGAACAGCAGCTCGAAAAAGCTATCTTAAGTTGACGCACATGCCTTTCAGGGCTTTACTACTTACGCCTTACAAATTATCCCTTACGACTAAACTTTTGACATTTTACTTTCGACTTTTTACTTCCAACTAACTACTCTGCATTATCAAAATACGCAATGATATGTTGCTTCAATAATACCTCTTGTTTTTGTAAGCTCTCCGCTGGTGGTGTTTCTTTTAAATCATAATGTGGCCAACCTTCCTTGTCGTGACCAGCATATTCGTAATAACCGCTCTGGGCAAGCAATGCACAGGTAGCGATATGCATCAAGTCTTGTTTTTGTTCTTTCGTAAATTCTTGTTCTGGAACTTTTCCTAATTCATTAATACCAATCAGATAAAGAACCGCTTCCATGTCTGGTTTTTTCCCAAATCGTTCACGCAACATATTTTCAACATCCAACCATTTCTGTTTAAATTCTAATTCCTCTAGCAAATTCATCGAACAAAAATAGGTATGAAAATTCCATATTCAAAGATTAAAGATTAATTTTCGTTTTTGGAATGCTACCCATTTGTTCTAAATGTATTCGTCATTCTGGATTCTACACCATGAAACTATTTATTCTTCTTCTCCTTTTCGGAATTGCTATTTCAGATGTTCAAGCACAATATGCTTTTGAATTAAAGGTTGATTATGCTATGCAAATTCAAAATTCAGATCAGTATTCGGTGAGTGGGACTTTACTCACTGGTCGAGTTGAAAATGACAAAACCTATTATTTGGAAGATGGTGCAAAGTTGGTCGTAAAAAATTTAATGTCGTCCAAAACTGCGACTTCTGTACCCGTTGCAGCCGCTCCTGAAAGTGTATCTATTGGATTGGTCTGTAAAGGCTACAGACCAGAGTCAGGCGTTGTCTTGAGAGGTATTAGCACAAGAGCAGTTTTTGCTGGAAGTCCTGTTACATACAATGCCAATCAAATGCCCGAAGGATATTTATCCTGCAAAATAAATGGTATGATGTATAAAGGACATACAATAAGCAAGCCTGTTTATATTCGACAATCTAACTTGTTGGATTTGTTTTTTTTGGGTGAAGACGAATCTGTCATTTGGTTACAAATCAATCAATTTTCGGACATTGCTCAAGCACCACATGCCATGAAATCGGATACGAGTCAAAGTGATAAATCCATGGTATGTAAAGTAGCTTATATGCCCAAAGGTTACCGTCCTACAGACATGCCCAATCATTATATCGCTTATGAAGATGTAAAAGGAAATGCTGGCATTACGATTACGATTTTGGATAAATATAGAAAAAAAATTGCCCTTACTTTTTCTGGCATATTACGTGCCAATGCCCGTATGCAAGCCGACAAAGCGGATGCTGGTTTATTTTATATCACCGAAGGGAAAGTGGATAATGTAAGCTGGGATGCGTTTTGATGGGAACTATTTTGTATAAAGACTAAGTTTCATTTAAGCTCAAATAATTCTTACTGTCTAAGCTAATGTCACCATCATCCTTAAAAAATCTCTGCTAAATTAATTTCCAAATCTTTGAAAATACCAACAGGAATGATACTGTCATTGGAATATATTTTACGGAATTGATATTTATTATCGACTAAATCAAACACTACGACTGTTTCATCACCTTGTTGAACGATCCAATATTCTTGAACCCCATTTTCTTCGTAAAGTGCAAATTTAGTTTCCAATTCTTTCTTTGTATTCCCTTTGCTCACAATCTCTACAATTAAGTCTGGTGAACCGATGCAGCCCTTTTCGTCAATTTTTTGTTCATCACAAATAACACAAATATCTGGCTGTACTACGGTTAAAATTTCTGTATCGCTTGTAGGTTTTTTTGTATCCATTAATCGCACATCAAAAGGCGCAGCAAATACTCGACAAGTTTTTTTTCTAAGATAATTTTTAAATTCTGTTGCTAAATTAATAGATATAGTTTGATGTCTACTACTTGGTGCAGGGCTCATTTTCAAAACCCAACCTTTCCATAATTCCACTCGCTCCGAAAACTTCCAAGTGAGGTAATCGGCATAAGTATATTGCTTTGCAATATCTAATTGATTGAAATTGGTAATCATGAAATCAAATATAAATAATTCGTTTGAATGGTGATGCAGTTTGGATCAAATAAAATATATTAATTCTTGATTAGACTATTGAATATTTCGGTTGGTGAGACACACAACCGATAGAGCCAAGGACTTACTTCTGAAACATTTCGGTTAATGAGACATTCTACCGATAATTGAATTGTGTAGCAAATGAAATTCCAAAACTTGATGTCAACTACTTCGGCACAAAACCCATCGCTATTGCACAAAACAGTCGAACACCAATTCCAATGGCTGGCTCGTAAATATCAAATTGTGCATTGTGCACTGGATATTCAAATTGACCTTCATGGGAAGTGCCTAAACGAAAAAAACAACCTGGCACTTGGTGGGTATAAAAACTAAAATCTTCTGCTGCCATACGAAGATTAAGTTCTACCACATTGTCAGATCCTATGGTTTGTTGCGCTATACTTCTTGCTTGTTGGGTAGTGGTTGGGTCATTAAATAATGATGGATAACCAATCGGAATGTCAACCTCAGCATCGCCACCTAAAGCGCGACATAATTCAATGGTATGTTTTTGAATCAATGCATGCGCTTGAGCTCTCCAAGTTTCATCCATACAGCGCAAAGTGCCTTCTAGCTTGACTTCACTAGGAATAACATTGCCTACATTGCCGCCTTGTATTTTACCAAATGAAAGTACAGAAGGTTGTAGGGGATTGCAATTTCGAGATATTATTTGTTGCAAACTAACCAATAAATTAGCAGCAATTATTATCGGATCGACCGTTTGATGTGGTAAAGCAGCATGACCACCTTTGCCTTTTACGGTGATAAATATTTCATCGGCACTTGCCATGTATTGTCCTTCTTTAAAACCTAATTTCCCATAAGGCAAATGCGGATACACATGCAAGGCAAAAATGGCATCTGGTTTAGGATTTTCTAGAACACCTTCTTTAATTAAAAGACTCGCACCACCTGGATGTTTTTCTTCCCCAGGTTGAAAAATAAGTTTGACAGTCCCTTCCCATTTATCTCGCGTTTCTTGCAATATACTCGCTGCACCCAATAGACAAGTCGTATGCACATCATGTCCGCAAGCATGCATTACGCCTGCATTTTGTGAAGCATAAGCTGTTTCATTTTTTTCTAATATAGGCAATGCATCCATATCTGCTCGCAATGCAATTATTTTAGATGTAGGATTTTTTCCTTCAATCAATGCAACGATTCCTGTACCAGCGATACCCGTTTGATGGGCTATCCCATAACTCGTCAATTTTTCAGAAACGAACTTAGCCGTTTCATATTCTTGAAAAGACAATTCGGGATGTGCATGTATATGATGGCGAATGGCTATGCATTCTGGTAGTTTGGAAGCTACGAGTTGATCTAATAAATCAGGATTAGTTAGTAACATTGATATTTTTAATCGTGATAATGTCTGGAACTATAAAAGACGCTGGATATGCTTTTCCTATTTTTCGCATGAATTCATTGGCAGCATTTCTGGTTTCAAAATTGCCAACTTTTATTTTATACGATGGCACATTATAACTCACAAACGAAGGAATATTTTCATAAGCCCTCGTGAAATTATTTTTGGTTTGCATCGCTAAATTTCTATCTGGCCCGCTAAATATAACTACCCGAAACCCTTTAGCAGTATATATTGTACCCGTTACTTTCTTCTTGCCATCTTGTGTTACAAGCGGTTTAAAATTTACAGGTTCTCTATCTTTGGCAGCTTTTTCATCCAACTCTAATTTTGCCATTAACGGTGATCTCTTATTTAAAATATCTAAACGAGGATCTTTAAAGACAATTACATTTTGTTCTACGATGATAGCCGTTGTATCTGGAACAAATACATCCATTTGCGCAAAGCTATTCAGCGCGAAACAACAACAGACTAATAAAGTGGCAAGGATTTTCATAAGTAAAATGCTTATCGAGACGGCAAATATATTTAATTTAAATTAGTATGAATCATAATCAAAGGTTGAAAAATGGTTAATGGATTTTAATCAGAAGAATAATTACCTTTGGCAACCAAAATATATTTTGATGGAATCCAAACCTACTCTAGTTATTGGCGCTTCTGAAAAAGCCGAACGATATAGCAATAAAGCCATTCGTATGCTATTAAAAAATAATCAGCCAGTGGTGGCAATTGGTTTACAAAAAGGACAAGTGGAAACAGTATCCTTTTCGCCAGAGAAAAAAGCATTTGACCATATTGATACGGTTACATTATATGTAGGACCAGCTCATCAGCCAGAATACTACGACTATATTTTTTCCTTGAACCCGAAGCGAATTATTTTTAATCCGGGAACTGAAAATGATGATTTGTTTTCCATGGCGAGTGCTAAAGGAATTCATTGTATGGAAGCTTGTACCTTGGTGCTATTGAGTACTGGGCAATATTAAAGATAGCAGCATATAATGACAAGCAGCACCAAACCCAATTCCTTCATTTCTATTTTGCCATCCTCTTTCTTTTTACTTTCTTTACTTCTTATACCATCCCTTGTTTCTTTTAGAACTAGAAAATATTACCAAACGCTTTGCGCATGAACTAATCTTTAAAGATTTTAGTTTGTCTGCATCCAGCCCATCGTCTATTGCCATACTTGGTGCCAATGGATCTGGGAAATCTACTTTATTACAAATCATGGCTGGTTATGTAAGTCCAACCAAAGGCGTGGTTCGCTATTCCATTGATGGCAAACAAATTGCACCAGAAAATCAGTTTGCATCTATTTCTTATTGCGCACCTTCTTTAGAATTGATTGAAGAATTAAGCTTAACCGAATTTCTCGAATTTCATTTTCAATTTAAAAAGCCAATCATCACGCCAAAAGAAATCATAGATTATATTGGATTAGAATTGGCAAAAGATAAAGCCTTGAGTCAGTTTTCGAGCGGTATGAAACAAAGAGTTAAATTAGCACAAGCCATTTTTACCGACGTACCCTTACTTTTTTTAGATGAACCTTGTACCAATTTGGACGAACAAGGTTATGATTTATATCGCAAAATGATTGCGCAATTTTGCAAAGAAAAATTAGTGTTGCTGGCATCCAACGACAAAAATGAATATGCCATTTGTAAGGAACAAATTCACATCATGAATTATAAATAATTGAAACATGCAGGAATTAAATAATAATAAAACAATTCGCGCTTGGACCTTTTATGATTGGGCAAATTCAGCTTATTCATTGATTATTACCTCAGCGATATTTCCTGCGTATTACAGTGCTATTGCGCCTCCTAGCATTTCCATATTGGGTTTTCAATTCGAACGCGCAGCACTTGCCTCTTATGCAATTTCATTTTCTTTTTTATTGATTGCTTTTTTATCGCCTCTGCTTTCTTCGATGGCAGATTACCAAGGTAACAAAAAAGCCTTCATGAAATTCTTTACTTATTTAGGCTCATTCGCTTGTTTGGGGATGTATTTTTTTACTGGAAAAGAAACTGTCATTTATGGACTCATTTGTTCCATCATTGCTTCCATTGGTTATTGTGGCAGCATCGTTTTTTACAATGCCTTTCTTCCCGAAATTGCCAGCAAATCAGAACAAGATAAAGTTAGTGCCAAAGGTTTTTCTATGGGTTATATTGGTAGCGTACTCTTGATGTTGCTTTGCTTCTCCTTCATTTTAGCAAACGATAATTTAGCTTGGGGACTAGGCACTATACCCATTCGTTTGTCTTTTATTTTTGTTGGCATTTGGTGGATTGGATTCGCACAAATTACTTTCAATGGATTGCAGGAAGAGAAAAAAGAAAGGCTCGATGATGGCAAATCCATTTGGCTTAAAGGCTATACAGAATTAATTCATGTTTGGCGAAACTTAACGCATACGCCAGCTCTGAAGAAATTTTTATTGGCATTCTTCTTTTACAATATGGGCGTACAAACTGTGATGTATATGGCAACTTATTTTGCAAGTGATACCTTGAAAATGGAGACCACACAATTATTGAGTGTCGTGCTCATCATCCAATTAGTTGCCATCTTAGGTGCTCGTTTATTCGCATTTATATCGGATAAAATGGGCAATATTTTCGCACTTATTTTATTGGTTTGCATTTGGATAGGCATTTGCATTTCTGCCTATTTTGTACAAACCGTTACTGAGTTTTATGGATTGTCTTTTTGTGTTGGCATGGTCATGGGTGGCATTCAATCCATGTCTAGATCTACTTATTCTAAACTGCTGCCTATCACCGACGACACCGCTTCTTATTTTAGTTTCTATGATGTATGTGATAAAATTGGCATCGTCATTGGTACACTTTCATTCGGTATTGTATCCGAAAAAATGGGCGGCATGCGTCAATCTACTTTAGCATTGATGGTCTATTTTGTCATTGGATTTATTTTGTTGTTACGCTTGTCTAAAAAGGATTTTGCGCAAGGGGCATAAATAAATGGACATACATCATAGACTTAATTCGATAGTCTATCAAGACCAAATATTATTTGTGTGATTGAAAAGCTTGTTGCGCAAAGATTAGTGGAGGTTAATCATATTGACGATGGGAATTGAACAAATTTTTTTAATTGTCTTTTGCTATACTTGGTTCTAATTTTTTTTATTTTACATGCCTCGAGGACTGGTGGGCGTTGCGGTTCGCAGAACCTTTTTTATCTATAGTTCGACATGCCGCCGAGCCGAACATGTCGAACAGCCCTCTGCTAATTTAAAACATCTCGAATGTTTGGTTACCGAAGATTACAAATCTTTGGATACAGCAAAGTATCTCATTGTCCTTTTTTAATGTGCAGCATCGCCTAATCCCTTTTTCATTTTATAGGTTTTAGCAAATAAAATTAAAGGCAAAATACAAAGTACAAACAATGCCATGTATTGAAAAATGTTGATGTACGTAAGAATATAGGCTTGTTTAAAAACAATGCCATCCAATACTGTATACGTTTGTTTGGTGGCGATAGCTGCATCACTGGTATTGCGCATCAAGGCTTGCGAAACAGCACTCACACGTTCGTTTGTAGCAGCATCATAAGTAGACAAACTGCTTAATAGATCGGCGCGATGTTGGGCAGATAATCTATCCGAAAAAACACCAATTAAAGCAACACTAATAGATCCGCCAATTTGCCTTACCATACTACTCAAACCTGAAGCAGAAGCAATATCACGTCCTTCTAATCCACCCAAAATCATATTGGTTAGTGGAACAAATAATAAACCTAAACCTAAGCCTCGTAATATTAAAGGCCAGAAAAATTCGGAAGCGTCAGTAGCTGGCGTGATGATAAAAGAGCACCAAAACACAAAGCATGCCGTGATGGTAAATCCTGCGGCAATGAGGAATTTAGGTTGCGCACCTTTTTGTAAACTCATACCCACCAGAGGCATACACATCCCAGTGAGTAAGGCGCCAGGTGTAAATAATGCACCAGTTTGCTGTGCCGTAAAACCGAGAAAGCGCTGCATATAGATTGGAATAATAAAAACAGTTCCGAATAACACAAACCCCAAAATAAAACTCATAACAATGCCAATGGATACATTTCCCTTTTTGACAATTCGCAAATCAACAATCGGGTTTTTAACCGTCAATTCACGCCAAATAAATCCGATAATAGAAACAACAGAAATTATAAATACCATTAAAATATAACGCGATTCAAACCAATCTTCTTGTTCGCCTTGTTCTAAAAATAATTGCAATCCGCCAATACCAGCAATCAGTAAACCCATGCCTAACCAATCTACACCGCCTTCCATTTTTTTCTGGAAAGGATTGTTCCGAATGTATTTGATAGTTAAAAAAACAGCGATAATACCAAAGGGAACATTGACATAAAAAATAACTGGCCAAGAAAAATGATCTATCAAATAACCACCAAATAATGGACCTAATGTTGGGCCCAAAATGACACCCATCCCAAACATTGCACTTGCCATTCCTAATTTTTCCTTCGGATAGATTTCGGCTAATATAGATTGCGAAGTTGCTATCAAAGCCCCACCACCAATGCCTTGTATAAATCGCCAAAAGACCAACATCCATATACTAGTGGATTGTCCACACATGAAGGAAGCGATGGTAAAAATGGCTACTGAACAAGCGAAATAATTTTTTCGCCCAAACTGTGACGATAACCAACCACTCATAGGTACTACAATCACATTGGCAATGGCATACGCTGCAATCACCCAACTTACTTCGCTAAAAGTCGCCCCAAGATTACCAGCCAATGTGGTGGTTGCTACATTTACAATGGTCGTATCTATCAATTCCAATAATGAACAGAGTATCACCGTGAGTGTGATAATCACTCGCCGTGCACCGTATTCTACTAAACTATTTGGATCTGGATTACTCATAAATAAATGAAAACATTAAGACACACGAACTACTACTTTTACATTCATACCAGCACGTAACTCTTTGCTTTTATTTGTATTTTTAATGGATATACGAACAGGAATTCGTTGTACTATTTTTACAAAATTACCAGAAGAATTATCTGGTGGTAATAAAGAAAATTTAGAACCAGTGGCGGCACTAAAACTTTCTATTTCCCCTTCAAAAATATCATTCGGATAAGCATCTACCTTGATGTTTACTTTTTGTCCCACTTGCATTTTTTCCAATTGGGTTTCTTTGAAATTTGCAGTGATCCAAAGTGAGCTTTCATCTACAATAGAAAATAAATTTTGACCTACTGAAACCAATTGACCCAATTGTACATTCTTACGCGAAACATAACCATTTATCGGCGAAACTACAGTGGCATAACTCCATTGTAATTTAGCAAAATCCAATTCAGATTGTTTCTGTTCGATACTCAATTGTGCCAATGAAATTTGCTTAGCAGCACTGCCTTCTTGCGCCGATGTAACGGCTGTTTGCACTTGGCTTACATCCTTTTGTTTTTCTGCAATTTGCAATAATTTTTCTGCCAATTCTTTCTCTGCTTGAATGCCTTCAAATTGTTGTTGTGTCACCGACTTTGAAGCCAATAAATTTTCATATCGTTTAAAATCTTCGGTAGCTTTCCATACACGGATTTTAGCCGATTCAATGTTTGCTTCTGAGGTACCAATATTACTTGTACTCACTTGCGATGAGGCGTTTGCAGTATGCACATTTGCACGTACAACTTCCAAATTTGCTTTCGCATTTTGCAACGCAATTTCGGCTTGTTTCACTTTAATTTGCAAGTCTCTATCATCAATTCGTAGCAAAGTATCACCAGCCTTGATATACAAATTTTCTTTCACGTTTAATGCGGTTACATAACCAGCAATTCGTGTAGTAATAGGACTAATATTACATTCGATTTGTGAATTTTCTGTGTCTTCATTTTGCAATGCATATTGTATTTTTTTGACACCAAAAAATGCGACAGTAAGTAATACAAAAACGATAATGATTTTTTTTACAAATCCTTTCTTTTTTTGGGGGGTGGTCGTGGTTTCTTCCATCTTAATTTATTTTATTCTCCTGTAGTTTTAATTAATTTTTGATATGCCAATGACGCATCAATACTAGCGTTGATGACATTGATTTCTGCTTGCAAAAGTTGAATATCTCCATCCAATAAATCGGTGATCACATTGATATGATTATCTACTTTATTTTTCAATACGCGTACATTTTCCATCGCATATAATTTAGCTTTATTGGCAAGATCTATTTTGAGTAAAGACAATTTATAATTTTTGTATTGGCTGTAAACCTCTTGTTTAATGGCATCTAAAAGAATATCCTTATTGAGTTGCAATTGAAACGTGTTTAATTTGGCTTCAGTAACTGCTGTTTTGTTGGTGTATAAAAGTGTAGGATTCCAAGTTACAGAAGCACCAAGATCCCAAGTTCCTTTGAAGGCAGCTTCATTCGGAAATACTCTTTGGTTCGGGTTATTTAAATAGCCGTTTCCGCCAACCGTAATTACAGGATATGCATTTCCGCTCACCACTTTGGTATTAAATTCTGCTGCTTTTTTTCGAGCATCTAAGGCTTGCAATTCTATCCTATTTTTCAGTGCCATTTGCAAATAGTCATCCGCAACTACAGCCGAAACAGTAAAATTATTTGGACTATTTAAAACCAATTTGGTAGAGGTATTCAAACCCAATAACAAATCCAAACTATAATTACTTACTTCCAAACTCGTTTCGATTTCTTGCAAGCTTGTTTCCAAATTCGATTTATTCAAGCTTGCTTTCATGACATCAATTTCCAATGCCATTCCATTTTTTTGAAAATTGGTGATGTCTGTCCATCGTGCATTTGCTTGTTCAATGGAATTCTCTACATATTTCTTGGATTGTACCAATTTCAGAAATTGATAATAAGCCTGTATGATATTGTACTTAATTTCTAATTTATCTTTATCTGCATCCAATCGAATCGCCTGCTCTAAACATTTTATATTCTCTTCCGTATTGGTTAATCTAAAACCATTAAAAATATTATAAGAAATAGAAGCACGATTCGAAAATTGATTGAGTATTTGCGGATTCAATGTCCTGTATACACCTGGCGCTAACTGTACCGTAAAGGGAGTTATATTGTCACTAAGGCGATTATACTGCGCTGATAAATTAATATTTGGAATAAATACATTTTTCATTTGCTCCATTCTATTTTGTATCAATTCAATTTTATTGCGCGATACTTGTAAGGTTTTGCTATTTTGCAAACCCAATGTGATGGCTTCTTCTAGCGAAATGGACTGTGTCGTTTGTGCGATGGATGGTAAAAATACCAGATTCAATAGGAAGCTAAAGCCAACAAAAATCAATGTATAAAATCTTGTATTTCTCTGCATATATTCAGCCATTTGTAAGTCAGCCGACAAAAGTAAACATTCAAAGCAGATATACCGTATTAAGCTTGTGTGGTATGGGTTATTAACATATAAATTGAAAGTCGTAAGTAGAAAGTAAAAAGTCGTTTGTAAAAAGCATGCACAATTAAATATTAACAATTCACCTTTCAAAATGAACATGATTGTTTTGCTTATTGGTTAGACGCATCGTGGCCATCACAATAACCCAAAAAATCATAGTTCCGACAATACTTTTCTACTTCAAGCTTTTTATTACATTTACATTCTTATATTTTCCTGTGGTAAAAACAAAATCTAAGTCTTCAATATTTAGAAAAATAAAAAAGTTCATCTTCATTCTGTTGATCGCAAATTTGACTTTTATTATTTTAACAAAATGGATCAATACGCCCATTACAACGGTGATGATCAGCTCATTATTCAAAGGAAATGGACTGCAAAGAGATTATATTTCTTATGATGAAATGGGGCGTAATTGCAAGCTAGCCGTGATTTGCGCCGAAGACCAATTGTTCCCTGATCACAATGGATTTGATGTGGATGCCATTAAAAAAGCGATCAAATACAATAATGACCCTAAGCATAAAAAGACAAGAGGCGCAAGTACTATTTCGCAACAAACTGCTAAAAATGTTTTTTTGTGGAATGGTCGCGATTGGTTTCGCAAGGGATTAGAAGTGTATCATACATTCATGATAGAATTAATTTGGGGTAAAAAAAGAATTTTAGAAACTTACCTCAATGTGGCTGAAATGGGTAAAGGCATTTTTGGTATTCAAGCCGCTGCACAATATTATTTTCATAAAAATGCAAATGAATTGACCAGAAGTGAAGCCGCATGGATAGCTTCTGTATTACCTAATCCGGTGATGTATCAAGTTGGAAAACCATCGGCACTTATTGTCAGAAGGCATAATTGGATAGTAGGACAAATGAATCATTTGGATGATGATCCAGAGACCATGAAATTAATTAATGATAAGTAATAGTAGCAGTATTTGTAAATAACCCAAAGGTTATGCGCAAATGCTAGATGATATTATACTGTAGCGTATTTTTAGGCTTCTAAAAAATAAATGCGACAGTATGATAGCATTAAAACTTACTGAATAATCTAAACTAAAAATGGGTAACTAAAAATGCAATGAGAAAAGAAACTTAAATGGTGGCTGTATTGCGGCAACGATTGCAGCGGAAAGCCCACACCATGCGCCTCGCATGGGAGGACTTGCAGTGGAAAGCGTGTGTGCCGCCCAAAATATTTTCAATGCAATCTTAGTGTAGCCACTAAAAATTTAGAATAGAAATCTTTTTTTACAAAAAAATAAATGTTACAAGCTTATTCCATTTTCAACATAATCAAACCTATCTTTTTTTCACGAACTGTTTCGTTATATGCCGCCACTTCATGTTGCAGTATAGATTGAAAAGCAGCAATTTCTTTATCTATTTTCGAAGCGATTTCTACATAGCCATCTTGTGCAGCTTGCGACGGCGCAGTGTCTTGATTGGCAGCATCAAAAATACTAGATAGCTTATCATTCAATCGAATCGGAAAGTTCAAAACATCTTGTCCGCTCTTGGCTTTGTTTTGGTATAATTTACTTTCAATTGCACTCACTTTTTGACAAATAATTTTACCCAATGAATCTAAATCTTTTGGATAGGCATTTCCCATTTTACTACTCAATGCATTGATTTGCGATTGCACATCTCTTATCTTCAAAATAGTTTGTTGTGTCTCTTTAAACTTATTTTTTACTTTATTTAAAAATGTAAATTGCTTTTCATAATCTTCATTGGATATGGTAAAGTTTGGATCTTTGAGAATAGTAAATGGCATATCCACCGAATCATTTCCGATTTTTATACGTGCTACATACTTGCCTGGGGGGGCTTTGTAATTGCCCACATTACCATTCCATAGTACCATGTCTTTAATACTTTCAACACCTTTTACTTGTAAATTCCATTGAAAAACATTCATGCCTTTTTCTACTTCACGCAAGTCTTCTTTATCACTACTTTGGGAACTAAAAGTTCGCAATAAACTGTCCTTATACAATATTTGCATGCTGGCTTTCATTGTATCGTTCCAATCTTTTACCCAAAAGTCTATATGCATGCCGCCGATTGGATTCATGCCTTCATTGCTCGCATTTTTATTTTGGTAACCGCTCATTCGATAACTGTTATTCGGTGTAAATACATGTAGTTTTTCGGAAAGAATTTTATCATCCACTTGATGTAAAAAATTTAAATTATCCAATATCCAAAAACTTCTACCTTGTGTAGCAACAATCAAATCGCCATCTTTTATACATAAATCAGTGATTGGTACGGGAGGTAAATTAAGTTGAAAAGGCTCCCAATTTTCGCCATCATCTTTACTGATAAACATTCCCTTTTCTGTGCCACAATATAGCCATCCTTTTTGCACAGGATCTGCTCTTAAACATCTTGTAAAATGATTGTCAGGAATGCCATTCGTGATGGAGGTCCAAGTTTCACCATAATCTGTGGTCTTATACATGTATGGCGTTTCATCATCCAATTTATATCTTGTACCTACTACATAGCAAGTACCTGCATCATACGGCGAGGCTTCTATACAATTGATCATCATCCATGCTGGCATACCTTTTGGGTTTACTTTTTTCCAATGTTCACCAGCATCCCGACTCACATGCACAAGTCCATCATCACTACCGCACCATAAAATATTTTCTTTCACAGGACTTTCTGCTATCGCAAAAATTGTGCAATAATATTCAACGCCAGTATTGTCTTTGGTGATGATACCGCCACTCGGTGCTTGCTTACTTTTATCATTTGTTGTCAAATCTGGTGAAATGATTTTCCAAGTTTGTCCTTCATCTTCTGTCACAAATAAATGATTGCCACCTGTATACAATCGATGCGGATTATGTGGCGAAAAAAGTAGAGGAAAATTCCATTGAAAACGATAGGTCAAACTATCGGCACCGGAGCCAATTGGCGAAACAGGATACGCACTCACCGTTCTATTTTCGCCAGTATGATGATTGAGTCTGGCGATATAGCCACCATAATTTCCACCATACACGATATCGTCATTCAATGGGTCTACTGCTATATGTCCGCTTTCAAATCCTGCAGTTGAAGACCAATCTTGCGCACCAATACTACCATCATACGTACGACTTAGAATGCGCACACTGCTATTGTCTTGCTGACAACCCAATACACGATACGGAAAATGATGGTCGGTAGTAACGCGGTAAAACTGCGCTGTAGCTTGGTTGTGGTAGGTGCTCCAATCATGCCCACCATCGAAACTAATTTGTGCACCGCCATCATCGGCAATGACCATACGCTCGCCATCTTCAGGATCTATCCATAAATTGTGGTGATCACCATGTTGGGTTCTGATGTCTTGAAATGTTTTTCCACCATCTGTGCTTTTATGCATTTCTACATTGCAGATATAAACAAGATTTTCATTTTTCGGATCCACAAATACTTTACTAAAATACCACGCTCTTTGCCTAATTTTATTTTCATCATTTTGTTTGGTCCAGGTTTCACCGCCATCGCTACTCATGTATAATCCACCATGTTTACATTCTATGATGGCATAAATTTTTTCCGTATTGGAAGGACAAATCGCTATGCCAATAATGCCCAAAGTATCTTTAGGCAAACCTGGATTTAAAGAAATATTTTTCCAAGTATCTCCACCATCCATACTTTTCCATATGGCGCTGCCTTCTCCACCACTTTCCATGCTATATGCATTTCGTTTCACACGCCAAGTAGACGCAAATAAAATATCAGGATTGCTTGGATCTATGCTCATGTCGACGGCACCTACTTCATCATTTACGCTTAATGATTTTTGCCAATGCTTGCCACCATCTACTGTTTTGTAAACACCTCGTTCTTCATTGGTACCAAATAAATGTCCGATAGCGCAGCAATAAACCACCTCCGGATTTTTAGGATTGAAAACAATTTTTGAAATATGCCGACTATCCTGCAAACCAATATTTTTCCATGTCTTACCTCCATCTGTTGATTTCCACATACCATTCCCTTCGCTTACATTGCCGCGTAAAGTACTCTCACCAGTGCCAACATAAATCAATAAGGGATCGGTCGGACAAACAGCTATGCTCCCAATACTACCACCAAAATATTTGTCTGAAATATTCTTCCAATTATTACCACCATCTTTTGTTTGCCATACGCCACCACCCGTTGCGCCCATGTAAAACACTTGTTTATTTTTGTAATCGCCACAAACGCCACTCGCTCTTCCACCACGAAAAGGTCCAATACAACGATAATTGTATTTTGTAAAAAGAAGTGAATCAGAAGGATAATGAGATTGACCAAAAATAAAACTAGGAAGCAAGCAAAGCAGTAGTAAGCATTTTTTCATGCTGTGAAAATAAGAATTTGCAAAACAATTCTGGAGGAAAAATTGGAAGGGTTAATTTTGAAAGTAGATGGATGCGAAATGGAGTGAATAGTTTTATCATTAAGATTGTCACTTCATTTTATCTAACTGTTTATTTCCTACAAGTGATTTCATTTGAGTAATAGCAATACTATTGAGTTGTTGCAACCGTTCACTTTGTGCCAAGCCTTGATGTATTAATACAGCATTAATGCTTTCCATATTGGATATCACAACCAACTGTTCTATAGTTGCTTCATCCCTAATATTACCATCTGCTTTCGGATTTTCGTCACGCCATTGTTTAGCGGTAATACCAAACAATGCTACATTCAATAAATCTGCTTCGTTGGCATACACAAAATTTATTTTTTCTTTGGTAAGCGTTTCGGGAATTAGGTTTTCTTTAATTGCATCCGTGTGAATTCTGTAATTGACTTTGGCTAAAGTTCGTTGCAGATTCCATGTCAATTTCAATCTGTCGTTTTCATCGGCTTTCAGGCGTTGAAATTCTTTTATAAAATAAAATTTGAATTCTGCACTAATCCATGTAGCAAATTCAAAAGCAATATCGCGGTGAGCAAAAGTGCCACCGTATCGTCCCGACTTTGAAATTATTCCTTTGGCGTTTGTTGTATCAATCCATCTTTGCGGGGTAAGGGCAAAACTATTTGCCCCCGATTCATTTTTAAAGGCATCGAATTCGATGCCTTTAAAATCAAGGTTATTGAGTTGCTCCCAAAGCCCACAAAATTCAATTGCACTGCGGGTTCTCATCCAATTTTGAATGATATAATTGGTTCTTTCAGGATCTCGGTAACGAGCCATATCAGTGAGAGAAATGTAGTCATTTACTTTGTCGGAAATCAAAGCAATCTCTCTTCCCTGAACATTTATGATTTTATTTTTTACCATTTTTTTTATCTTATAACATTTAAAAATCTATCTCAACATCTTTCATTTTCAACATAATATTTATTTTAGTTGCCAATAACAATACTCTTTATTCAGTTTCCCAAACTGTCCATCATTACATGAAATTGGTTTCACTTATTTTTTCAAAAATAATACTTAGCAACAAACCTTGTATAAAAATTTTATAAATATTTTACCTCAATCACACCACTCACAAATACCTTCCCGTATAGCCTTGCTTATCTTTTTCTTTGTTGAGTATTTGCAAGGATACTCTGTGTGTATTTTATTTGCTTATTCTTACAAAACAATTTTGAATAAGTTAGTAAGACACAGGCTGCAAACCAGCGTGAGACTGTAGGTTTATGTCAAACTAGAACTTGCAATATTTTAATTAAAGTAAAATAATAAGAATACATAGCAAATGAAATTCCTGAATTACATTTGAGTAATAATGAAATTATCAGAAAAATTTCTAAGCAATTTAATCATGAGATTTTGCTAGACCTCCATAGAATTAAAAACTAAATATGCAACTAGGACCAATACTTGTTTATAAATGCCCGAAGTGTAAAAACCTAATTTCAAAAGAGAGTTTGATTAGTGGAAATACTTTTGGTGCAACTATTTATTCCGATGGAAAAATGAATGCTTCAAGATGTCCTGAATATCCGAGTATCGTTAAGTGTTCAAAATGCAAATTGATATTTTGGTTGAATGGAAAATATTATATTGGCACTGAAGCGACCGAATTTAGTGAGAATATATTAGAAGAATATAAGGGCATTGAAATTGAGCGGTCAAAATTCTTGACTTTTGATGAATATCTTGAGGCATTAGATACATTAAACTTTGAAACTGTTCACGAAGAAATATTTATTAGGCAACGAATTTGGTGGGAGTTTAACCATAGGGAGCGAAAGGATTTGCCATTTTTTAATTCGTCAACAGAGGAAACAATTTGGTTGAAAAATATTAATCACTTATTGGAATTATTTGATCCGAATGATGTTCATCAAAGAATACTAATTGCTGAATTAAATCGGCATGTTGGGAATTTTGAGGATTGTATGGATATCATAAATAAACTCGATGATGGCGAAAGATGGAAAAAGTATAAAACTTATTTTGCTGAAGAGTGCGATAAGAAAAATACAAGAGTGTTTATTCTGCACTCGCGAATTCCACCTCGCTAATCCATGAAGACAATTATTGTTTTATACTATTAGCCTGATTACATTTGTTACTACAAAATAAATAAATGGCAGATTCAAAATTGGATTTACATAAAGTTATTAAGCGGCTTGAAATTATTAAGAGTCTTGTTCTATTAGAAGAAGATGAAGAAATGGAATTTCATATTTCAAGACTTCAAAAACTGGACCTCCCAAATGAGATACTAGAAATAATTACTGAACTGCGGAATAAATCTTATGGGAATGCGATACATAAAATTGAAAAATTTCTATCCACAAATAATAAAGTTGCATTTTATAATGATCCGGAAATTGAAGCACTAAGATTTGAAGCAAAAGGGTTAGAAAAGCTTATACAATTAAGAAGTGAGGAGAAGGCTGAATTAGATAAACTTATTTTTGAATTCAGCGTTAGACATAGTCATGAATTGGGAGAATTGATTTTGAAGATTTTAGAATATAGAAAAGCACAATCAAAAGGAACACCTCATGAGGAAGATGCGGAAAAAGAATACGAAGATTTCAATGCCAACTATGAGACAACTAAAGATGAAAATATAGAATTATTAAATGATGAAGAGCTGAAAGAATTAAAAAGTAATTACAGGAAAGCAAGTAAACTTTGCCATCCTGATGTTGTAAATGATTCTCAAAAAGATTTAGCATACAAAATATTTATAGAATTGAATGAAGCTTATGAAAAAAATAATTTAGTTAGAGTGCGAGAAATATTAGAAGATTTAAAAAATGGAAAAGCATTTATCAGCAAGTCTGATATAATAAACATAAAACAAGAATTACAGACTGAGTTAGAAAGGTTAAGAATGAGATTAGCCGAATTAAATATTATGATAGATATAATAAAAATAAGTGACACGTATATTAAGATAGTAAGCATTAATAATTGGGATGAATACTTCGAGGAAACTAAACAAGAATTACAAGTACAATTGAATGAGTTTGAAAATGGAAGAGAATAAATTAATAAAATATGATAGTGGGCAGTTACAAAAAGTTAGCACACAAATTACGATTACCGATAAATTAATTTACGCTAAACAACGCTATGAAGTAATAGAATTTTTATCGGTTAACTCAGATTTTTTTTATTTTATTATTTATGAGCACTATATAAATGAAAAAGGCAATCAAAATCCTTTAGAAAATTCAATTGATTATTATTTATGGGTTAAAAGCTTTATTGATAAGTATTCTTATATGATAGATTGGGATCGTTTAAGTAGAACTTTTCCATGGTCAACCCAATTTATTGAATTATATGAGAATCAATGGGACTGGTCATCACTTAGTCGGAATATATCTTTGCCATGGACTAAAACCTTAATTGAAACATACAAGGATAAGTGGTGCTGGAGTGGACTTAGTCGTAATCCATCTTTACCGTGGAGTAAAAAGTTTATTGATTTATATCAAGACAAATGGGATTGGAGTAGTATGAGTAAGAATTCAATGATTCCTTGGTCTGAAGAATTAATCGAGGAATATAAAGATAAATGGGATTGGATACCTTTGAGCTGCGACTCTTGGTATATGAATAGAAAGAAAGTAGTGCCATTCACAATTGAATTAATTGAAAAATATAAAGATTTCTGGAATTGGAATTGTTTAAGTCATAATCAATTATTGCCTTGGTCGGAATCATTAATTGAAAGGTATAAGGAAAGATGGTCTTGGAGAACTATTAGTTTTAATATTAAGATTCCGCAAAAGCTTACATTCTTAGGAAAATTCAAGGAAAATTTAGATTGGAGATATAGCCTAATTCGAATCACAGAAATTAATGAGTTTAATGAATTCTATAAAAATAATCTAACATTATTATCGAATGTTAGCATTTCTATCAATATAAATTTGCCAATAAATAGTTCCTTCATTGAACAGTATAAAAATAATATTACTGAGAATAATCCGCCTACTTTCTTTGAATACGGAGGCATAAGTTCAAATTTAACTTTACCATGGAGTGTGCCATTTATTTTGGAGCAATTTGATAATTTAAATTTGGAGGCTTTACTTAAGAATAAGTCAATTCCATGGACTATTGAATATTTTAATTCATTAAAAGAACATTTATGCAAGATTGGAATCGGGTGTAGCAAATTTCAAGAGAATGAAACATTCAATTGGTCGATTAAATTGATTAAAGAAAATATAGAATATTTGGAATATCGGGATAATGATCTTCTCCATTACTCACTTGCATTAAATAAAGCATGCTGGAAAAATGTATTCAAGAAATTTTTCAATGATGATTTAATAGATGAAGTGATTTGCAAAATAAAAATAAGGGAATCTCATAAGGACTAGAACTACAGAGTATATATTCAATTTAGAACAGAAAATAGACTGTCGCTATATTATTAGAAATTCTATTTTTGTAATTTAAAATTTATTCACATGATATTAAACGATGAAGAAATAAGATACCCTAAAAAAGGTGATAAATTTTTTGATAATAAAGGTAAGCATGAAGAAATTGCGTGGCTTCATAAAACGTTTCAAGAACTAGGATCTTATGCAGATGGCTATCAAATAGGAGCTATCAAGCTTTTAGATACTGCAATACTCGATTCTAAAAACAGGGATTATCTAATATACCCGATTGTTTTTTTAATAAGACATTATTTAGAATTAAGGCTAAAAGAACTGTTGCAAGGATTAAATTATTGTTCTATTCAAACAAA
Organism: Chitinophaga pinensis; assembly: GCA_945878115.1. Classification (GTDB taxonomy): domain Bacteria; phylum Bacteroidota; class Bacteroidia; order Chitinophagales; family Chitinophagaceae; genus OLB11. The sequence continues at coordinate 20,282 of CAMDVD010000050.1, forward strand.
AGAATTCTCTCAACATCATAGAATTCTTGAACTATGGACTGAATTTAAGAAGGGCTATTCAGCATTTGGAGAACAGACAAATGACGAATCATTTAAAGCAATAGATTCTTTAATTAAAGAGTTGAGTAATATTGATCCTATATCAATGGCGTTTCGTTATCCATCGGATAAGAACGGCAATAAAATTCAAAAACTTGATTATGTAAATCTAGTTACACTCAAAGAAACCTTTATCAGAATTTGTTTTGTTTTTGATGGGGCAGCAATGCAGATTGCTCACTATGTTGAAATAACTGAGGAAATGATGAGTGATGCTTATGGAGAATATTTATATCAGTAATTAAATACACACAAGTTAATAGTAATGGGTAACATCCAAACTTAATTTGAACTTTTTTCATAAAACAATCTAATCAGCTTTAAGCAATATTCATTTTCAAAAGATAATTTCTCTTTTGAATACAGTATTACTATTTTTGAATAATGCTTACGAAACCAAGCCCCTTTAGCAATATACTATACAGTGAGTTGTATTACCGAAAGTTTATATTGAAGGTTTAGTGAGTTAGAAGAAATAACAAAAACAATAATCATGAATAAAAATGAACCATTAAAACTAATAATGACTTCAAGCCTTGAAAAGACTGAAATCTTTTTTGAAAATGAAATAGACAAAATTCCTGTGAATATCTTCTCAGATTATTTGCGATATTTTAAAGCCTTGTATTCATATTTAGAAAAGAGACCAGAATTGTTAGAAGCATATGTAGGGCAAACAGTTGAAGAATTATTTAAGCATAAGGTTGAAATCGAGGCGCTTATAAATGACCATTTTAACGCTTTAGAAGTACCTTCAAACTTCTTATCACCAAATTACCAAAGACATCTTGATGAGAATGATATTTATATTGAAGAAATTCGAAAAGAAAGCCCTTTATCTATTATCATTGGCTCAACAGGAATTTTAATAGTTGCTGCTGTAATTATTTCTGGAGGTGAAATGGATTTTCTAAGAATGCGTTTTAAAGTAAATGCATTAGGGGAAGGATTGGCAAAACTTAAAGAATTATTCCATAGACCCAATAGAAAAAATCGTTAAATAATTCCACTTACGAATAGTGATAATCAACTATTCTCAGTATTCCAAAATAAAATCTGTTCATATTCTAAAATCGCGAACTGCTATCTGTGTTTTTGGAAACCACTAGCAAGAGTTTATTTTTTCTTCGTATTTACATTTACATTAAAGATAAAAAAGGCTCTCCGAACCAGTTCATCAAGGTATGTAAAATAAAATTTGGAAATAATCTTGCTATTAGGACACCACTCACAAATACCTTCCAGTATAGCCTTGCTTATCTTTTTTTAATTCTTCTACAGACCCTTCAAAAAGTAATTCACCGCCGCCTACACCGCCTTCTGGTCCGAGGTCAATTACCCAATCGGCATTGCGTATCACATCTGGATTATGTTCAATAACAACTATCGAATGTCCATTTTCTATCAAAGCTTCAAAGGAGGTCAAGAGCTTTTGTATATCATGAAAATGCAAGCCTGTTGTGGGTTCGTCAAAAATAAATAAGATGCGTTTATTCAAAAAACTACGGTCTAAAAAAGAAGCCAATTTCACGCGTTGTGCTTCCCCTCCACTAAGTGTATCCGACGATTGACCGAGTTTGATATATCCTAATCCAACATCGGCAAGCAATTTTATTTTATCCGCTATTTTTTTGTCATTAATAAAAAATTCATACGCTTCATCTACACTCATATCCAACACATCGGTAATACTTTTATTTTTGTATTGCACTTCCAAAACCTCTGCTTTGAAACGCTTACCCTTACAGCTTTCGCAAGTCAAATGTACATCCGCCAGAAACTGCATTTCTACCGTTGTTTCACCTTCTCCTTTGCAAGTATCACATCGACCGCCATCAACATTGAATGAAAAAAATCCTGCGGTATATCCTCTAATTTTCGAGAGCTTGATATTGGCATACAACGCACGAATATCATCATAGGCTTTGATATAGGTAATTGGGTTGGAGCGCGATGATTTTCCAATTGGATTTTGATCCACCATCTCCACACTTTGTATGGCTTGCAAATCTCCTTTCAATTCGCCAAACTCACCAGGCTTCGTGCCAAAATCACCTTTTGCATTGCTGACTGCTGGAAACAAAATATGTTTAATTAAACTTGTTTTTCCTGAACCACTCACTCCCGTGACAACACATAACATATTCAATGGAATGGTGACTGTAATATTTTTTAAATTATGCAGTCTGCAATCCGTTAAAACAATTTTATTGACTACTTTACGAATTGGTTTTTGAACAGACACTAGCAGACTGCCATTCAAATATTGCGCGGTTAAACTTTTTTTATTTTTTAAAATTTCCTGATAGGTTCCAACAGCAACAATTTCGCCTCCTAAGTGAGAAGCAAATGGACCAACATCAATAATATAATCACAAGCTCGCATGATTTGATCATCATGTTCAACAACCAAAACAGTATTGCCCAAATCGCGTAAACGTTTTAATACTTTAATTAATCGGTCGGTATCCCGTGCGTGCAAACCGATACTAGGCTCATCCAAAATGTATAAACTGTCAGATAAATTACTACCAATAACACGCGTCAATTGTATGCGTTGACTTTCGCCACCACTCAAGGTATTTGCAGTTCGGTTCAGGGTTAAATAATGAAGACCTACATCCAATAAAGTTTGCAACCTTGTTTCTAATTCAATGATGATGCGCTTCGCAATGGTTTGATCATGGGTATTGAGTTTTAAATTTTGCAACCAAGCATACAAATCATCCACAGGCATATCGAGCAAAGTACCAATATGTGTATCTTGGATTTTTACGTATAAAGCATCTTTTCGTATGCGCGCACCTTGGCAACTCGGGCAAATTGTTTTGCCTCTATACCTTGCTTGCAACACACGATATTGAATCTTGTACATATTTTCTGCTACCATATCAAAGAAGCCAAGTATGCCATGATGGCTATGCCACAACAAATGATTTTCCTCTTTACTTAAGTCTTTGATAGGTCGATGAATCGGGAAATTATTTTTCGTTTCCGAAATAAATTCTCTCTTCCACTCACTCATTTTATCGCCATTCCAACATGCCACTGCACCTTCATGTAATGACAAATTTTTGTTCGGAATAACGAGGCTTGGATCTATACCCAAAACCATTCCAAATCCTTCACATTCAGGACAGGCTCCATAAGGATTATTGCTCGAAAAAAAATTAGCAGTCGGTTCTTCAAAGCCCATGCCATCCAGTTCAAAACGATTACAAAAATGTTGTATTTTTTTTCCATCTACTTCAATAAATACATCTCCATTGGTTTCGTCAAAAGCCGTTTGTACACTATCTGACACGCGATGCAATTCGTCTTGCTCAAAAGCTTTCGCCACCAATCGGTCTATTAAAATAAATGTATTTTTAAAATCAATTTCTATATTTTCACTAGCTAAAATATCTTCAATTTGTAAATATTCTTTTTGTTGAATTTGATACAAACGGGTGAATCCTTTTTGCAATAAATCATTCAAATAATAGGCTACATTTTTTTCTGCCGACACTTGCATCGGAATGATAATAATGAGCCTTGTACCCGCTTTTAATTTTTGGATATAATTGGTCACATCACTCACTTCTTGTTTGCTCACTTCATTGCCCGAGATAGGTGAAAAAGTGCGTCCTACTTTGGCATAAAACAAACGCAAGTAATCCAATAATTCTGTCATAGAACCAACTGTAGAACGAGGTGTGCGAGCCGTTACTTTTTGTTCGATGGCAATAGCTGGGCAAAGTCCTTCAATAAAATCTACATCCGGTTTTTGCATACTTTTCATAAACTGTCTAGCATACGAACTGAGACTTTCCACATAACGACGTTGACCTTCCGCAAACAGAGTATCCATCGTCAGAGAAGACTTACCAGAGCCGCTCACACCAGTCACTACAATGAATTTATTGTACGGAATAGTGACGTTTACATTCTTCAAATTATGTACACGAGCGCCTTTTATTTTTATATCTAAATCTGATTGAATATTCTGTTTCGCCATTGAATGCGCAAGATAAATCAAAACTTTTTACGCCCTTTAGGTTTTTAAAACCCTTAGTATCAGTTCATCGAGGCATGTAAAATAAAAAATTAATGTTCTACGAAACGAGAGCACTTCGTAGAACGTCGAAAATTATTATTTGAAAACCTGTTCTACGAAACGTCTTTCGTTTCGTAGTTTCATTCTGTTGCATTCAGCAACCTTCACGAAAAAATCATTATTCCTCTATCCATAGGGCTTTTGCGATATTATAAAATTTCTCTTTCGAGCTTTTACTGATTAGATTGACCAAGAAAACATGTTTGATTTGTTTAGTCGATAATTATAACGTCTACATCAGAGAGAGATTTGAAGTCCTTATCCATCGTCAATAACGGGATTGAATAGTACTTAGCAGTACCTGCTATTATAGCATCTGGGGTTTTCTTAATTATTTTTTTTCTTCTGTATTTGGAGGCTTCCAATTTTATCTCCGGTAACAAAACATCGAATTTAATACACAACTTTAGTAGTTCCTCGATGATTGTGACATCAGATTTGGAAAGTGCAGGGTTACTTAATAACTCTATTTCAGTAATACCTGAAATACAAATCTCTATATCTGTTATGTACGATGCTATTCTAGAATTACCCTCTAATAATTCCACTAGTATATTCGTATCAACCAATATCTTACCATTCATTTCTTATATTCTTTTGGTAATCTAAACCATTACCATATTTTTTAACCTTACCTACGAACTCTTCAATAGTTATTTTTTTCTTCGCCTGAAGATCCGCGATTTTCTGCTTTGCTTTTTTGGAAGTGGTCTTCTTATCTAAGATTAGTATCACTTTAAATTTTTCCCAAATGTAACTAATCTCTGTTAATGATTTTCCGAAATCGATTTGAAAATTTGAAGATGTAAGATTTCGCCTTTGGAATTTGGAATTTTCACCTTTGGAATTTTCACCTTTGGAATTTTTAGATTCTCAAACTTTTTACACCTACTTTCATTTAAAAAATTATTTTTGTAGCCATTCCAAGCATTTGACTAAAAAATTTCTATACCTTATTGTATTCGCATTCTTATGGAGTGTTGGTTTGTTTGCACAAAAAACAAAAAACCAATCTCGCGAGCAGCTTGAAAATCAACGGGTTTCTATATTGGAAGAGATTAAAAGAACGCAAGATGAACTGGTTCTTTTGCGACAAGATAAAAAAGCATCTTTGAGTCAGTTGCAAGCCTTACAAACCAAGCTAGAAGCGCGTCAATCGCTTATTTCCAATATCAATAATGAAATTGCTTATATAGAAGATAATATCAAATTGGCGAATAAAGATGTTGTGGTGATGAAAACCCAATTGGATACTTTGCGTAAACAATATGCCGAAATGGTGAGGTATACCTATAAAAATCGTACCTCTTCGGATATGATTGTCTTCTTGTTTTCGGCTTCTTCCTTCAATGACGCTATTCGACGATTGCAATATGTAAAGCAATACAGAAGCTATAGAGCAGATCAAGCTGTAAAAATCACATCAGCAAGTAAACAGCTTTCAAATAAAATTACGGTGTTGAATTTGGAGAAGCAAAAGAAGGATTTTGTATTGCAAGCCCAAGAACAACAAAATAAAATTTTAGAAGCAGAGACAGCCGAGAAAGATAAAGTAGTAACAGAGCTTAAAGGCAAGGAAAAAGACTTATTGGATGGCTTGGCAAAAAAGAAAAGAGCAGCAGAAGAATTAAATAGAGTTATTGCCAATGCGATAAAACAAGAAATTGAATTGGCGCGCAAACGGGTGATGGAAGAAAGAATGCGTCTTGAAAAATTACGCAAACAACAAGAAGAAACCGCTCGAAAAAATGAAGCGCTTCGTAAGGCACAGGAACAGGCACTTGCAGAGAAACAACGCAAACAAGAATTGCAAAATCGATTGGACTTAGCCAAAAAACAACAAGAAGAAAAAGAGCGTCAAGCCTTATTGGATAAACAAAAACGAGAAGAGTCGGAACGTAAATTGGCTGCTGAACGAAAACAAAGAGAGGATAAAGAGAAGGCCTTGGCGATGGAAAAACAACAACGTATTGAGGCGGAACAAAAGGCTTCGCAAATGGCGGCAGCACAAAGAAAAGAACAAGAACGTAAGCTTGCCATAGAGAAAGAGAAACAAGACACTCGCCAAAAATTATTAGCAGATGAGAAAAAGCGACAAGAACAACAACAGCAGCAATTGTTGGCGCAGAAGCAACAGCAAGAAGAAGATCAACGTCGTTTAGATAATGAGAAAAGAAAACAAGAACGTGAATTAGCAAGAGCAAATTCTGATAGACCAATCGGAAACCCGCGCTACATCAAAGCTTTAGCAGAAAAACCAAAATATGATAATGTAACATTGAATACAGGAAGTTCTGATAATTACGTTCCAGCTAATAAACCTGTAGCCGCAACTACTGAAGTTTCTGTTCCAAAAAGTAAAGTCAAAACTTTTGAAAGTGATGATTATAAATTTTCACTTACCCCTGAAGAGAGACAAATCACGAATGGCTTAGAAGCCAATAAAGGCAGACTTCCTTGGCCGGTGGATAAGGGATATGTCATTGAAAAATTTGGAAAAAATAAACATCCTCTTTTCAACATTGTTACTGAAAATTATGGCGTAGATATTAAAACAAATCGTGCAGCAGCCGCTAGAACTATCTTTGCTGGCGAGGTGAATTCCGTAACGTATATTCCAGGCATGGGGCAAACAGTTATCATCAATCACGGATCTTTCTTTACAGTGTATTCTAAGTTGAGTAAAGTGAATGTTGCCAAAGGTTCGCATGTGTCTATGAAACAAACCATTGGTACCGTTATGACGGATGATGATGGCAACACGCAAGTGCATTTTGAAATTTGGAAAGTAGGTGCAAATGGTTCTCCTTTTAGAATGAATCCAGAACAGTGGATTGCGCAGTAAGTAGTAACTAGTAGTTAGTATTGAGTAGTTAGTAGAAACTAAAAAGTCGAAAGCGCCATAGCCAATTCACAAACACATAACCCAAGCCCTGAAAGGCATGTGCGTCAACTTAAGATAGCTTTTTCGAGCTGCTGTTCATAATTTTCTCTATCATACCTGGCATCATAGGTACAATATTTTTCAATTTTTCTAACCAACTCACAACGTATAAACAGCTGCCTGTTGGCTA
>CAMDVD010000051.1 GCA_945878115.1 Chitinophaga pinensis
GATGGTTTATTCTTTGGTGATGGAATCCTGTAGCGAGATTTTTTGAAAAAAAATTTCTGCTACAGGGCAACCACGTAGCGCATTTTTTGAAAAAAAATAATGCTACGTGGCTACCTATTCTTCAAATCTTCATAAATTAATTGCTGAAAGCTCAAGGCCTTATTTGTCATCTGTTTTAGCTGAGAAGTATCTTTTAATTCGTAGGTAGGCATCAACGGATTATCTTGAATGGAGGCTACATAGCCATTGTCGTTTATATAACCTATGCCTCCATAAAATACATAATAAGCCGATGAAGGTGTTGTTGCATTCAACATATTTCTCGACCATGGATAGGCACTGGCATCCAAATTCATTTGATGATAAATCGTAGACAAAATATCGACTTGCGAAACAATCTTTGTCCATTGCTTGTTTTGCCACTCTGGTTTCAAAGCGCCTCCAGTAAACAACATTGGAATGTGATGTCTTTCAGGGGATTCGTTTTTCTGTTGCTTAATGCTATTGTGACTATGATCTGAAACCAATACAATCAACGTATTTTTATACCAAGCTTGTTGTTTAGCGGTTTCAAAAAATTTACCCAATTGGATATCTGCGTAGTGCATGGATTCTGTGTATTTTTTTTCAACATCCTCCTTGGTTGATTGCCATGTATCAGTGCTTTTATAATCGTAAGGCATGTGGGTACTTAATGTAAAATAACATTGTAAAAATGGTGTATCACGAGTCGATAATTCTTGTTGTAATTCTTGATATCCATATTCATCATGCACACCCAATTTACCTTGTGGATATTTTCCTAAATCTTTTACTTCAACTAAATTGCTGAATTTTTTTTCTAAAAAATAACCTCTAAAATTGCCGAAAATTAAATCGCCTCCGTATAAGAAAGAGGAGTTGTATTTTTCTTGTATTAGATCTTCACTGATGCAAGGCAGCTTGTGTACTTTGCCAACTTGATTGATGATGGCAACACGTGAAACGGCAGGGTAAGCACTCAACACTGCAGGAATTCCTTGGTCAGAAACATAAGCAGCTGCATACGCTTTTGTAAACAATAGTCCTTCTTGGCATATTTTTTCAAACTGTGGCGTGCAACCTTTGATGCCACCTAATATTTCCATGTTATCGGCACTCCAACCTTCTAGATGTATAAATAGTAAATTTGGTCTTGTTGTATGTAGGATAGAAATACTACTATCTTTTAATGTGCTGAAATCTTCTGCTATCAATGCTTTTGCTTCTTCGTTCGTTCTAAATTTATATACCTGTTCATCGGGAATATTTTTAGTAATCGTCATGTCTTGCAACAAACTATAAAGCGGATTCACTGCAATATTATTTGCCAATGCATCTTGACTAAAGTAAGCTGCATTTTGATTCATCGGCAAATTGCTAATGCCACCACGAATAATAATAACGCCAATAGCAGTGCTGACCAATAAAAATAGAAGGCCTTGTATTAATCGTTTTTTAAAACTAGAATGAACATCAGCAACTTGGTTCTTGTGTATTTTATTTTTATATAAAAAATAAAATGGGAAAGTAAAAAGAGCAAGCAGTGCAATAAATTCAATCAGCAAAACACTGGAAACAGTTCGAATTATTTCTGCGGGATGTTTGAAATGTGCCAAGGCTTGCATATTTATTTTCGCATTCCATTCATGGTATAATCCTGCATCACCCAGACTAACCATGGTATAGAGAAACAAGAAAAACATGGACAAACGAAAAGCTATTTTTTTGAAAACTTCTTGTTGAAAAACAAAATATACATTGACAAAAAGTAAAGGCAGTAATAGCAAGATAATGGCTGTTGCAAAATCCAATTTAGAACCAGCAACAAACGCAATAAATACATCAGCGTTATTGGTAATCTTATGGCCTAATGGAAGTTGGTAAACAACAAAAAAAAGTCGATTGCAAAAAAATACAAGCAACCAAAATAGAAATAGGGTAATACTATGTTTAATTAATTTTTGCATGCAAATAGTCTGAATGGCAATGCCAATTTATAAGAAAGGATGTCGTTTAAATTCTTTTTCTCGGTCGAATAAAAAACGATAAGTGGTTAAACGCCTTACTTCATGGGCTTCTAAATTGGCTGCAAGGTTTACCATTTTTGGATTAAAATCACCTATCCATTGCATTTCATATTGCAAGTAACGAAGCGTTGGTTGAACTACTTTGCCGCACTCTACTATCATATAAGCATCGGTACCTTTACCTTGCCATTCAGGCACTACGCCATACACCACACCAACAAACCTTTTGCAAGCACCAGTCATCTTTAAATAGAGAAAATGGAGCTTTTGCATCCATCCAAATTTGCCATTAAAGTGTTTGAAGTATTGATTCAAATCAGGGATATTAACCCACATCGCTATGGGCTCATTTTTATGATAAACAAACCAAGTAATTTTTTCATCAATGACGGGTTTCATTTTTGCAAAAATTAATTTAGCTTGTTTCAATTCAATGGTTTTACCACCACCATGTTTTGCCCAAGCTTTATTATAAATTATGGAAAAATCTTCCGCATATTTTTCGATATTTTCTTTCCGAATATGTTCGACTGTAAAATCAGGATGTTTGGCGTAGAAGTCATGCCACTTCAACATTTTAGCACTTAATGGAGTGCTTACATCCATCCCAAAACATAATTGATGGAAGTATGGTTTGAAACCATAATTTTCGAATAATGTTTGGTAATAAGCTGGATTATAATTCATGCAGTAAAGTGGTTCATCAAAACCATTCACCAATAGTCCCCACCAACGATCTCGTTCACCGAAATTAATAGGACCATCCATTGCTTCCATCCCTCTTTGTTGCAACCATTTTTTGGCTTCATCGAATAAAAAATTAGCCGCCAGTTCATTGTCTTCACATTCAAAAAAACCAATACCGCCAGTAGGCTGTTCTTGCGCATATTTTTTATAGACAAAAACAGCAAGGCGTCCAATATATTTTCCAGTCCCATCGTCTAAAAGCCATTGCTCACATTCACCGTGGCGATAGAATTTATTTTTTGTTTTATCAAAAACTTCTTCCACATCTTTATTCAATGGACGGATATAATTTTTATCATTTTTGTAAATAGACAATGGCATTTCTATAAATGCTTTACCCAATACCTCATTATGGACAAGTACAATTTTCATGTGCAACAAATATAGACTTGTTTTGAGAAAGGATACAGGCTATAGATAGATTATTTGCATTTTTAAGCTTTTTCATTTAGGTTTGATTATTCATGGAATTGGCAGAATAATATTTTATTAAAACAACCCGCCAACCCTATATTTTAAATGTATCCGCGTGAAAAATAAAATAATTCCAATCAAAGAAAATGAACATGTTGGATTTCGTTACACGGTTACGCAAGCCCAAATTGATGCGTATGCAAAATGGACCATCGAAGAAAAATTTCGTTGGATAGAACAGACTGCAAAATTCATAGCTGCAGTACAAACGCCTGAAGAACGAGAAATGATGCGCAGGATAAAAGGTAAAGTGTATGTCGCAAAAAAATAATACCAATTTTTTCTATACTTGTCATTGACCACTCATAAAATAAATTTGTGTAGATATATTTAAATGCAACATTTTTGCAAAAAAATATAAATCATGTACGCACACGAAATAGATTACAAAATTTACGGAGAGGAAATGCAACACATCGAAATAGAACTCGATCCATCAGAAACTGCCATTGCAGAAAGTGGTGCTTTTATGATGATGGACGATGGTGTTGAAATGCAAACTATTTTTGGAGATGGCTCTGCTTCGCAAGGCAGTAGTATTATGAATAAACTTTTTTCGGCAGGTAAAAGATTATTAACTGGCGAAAGTTTATTCATGACCGCATTTACAAATGTAGGACAAGGAAAAAAACGAGTTCACTTTGCATCGCCTTATCCTGGAAAAATTCTTGCCATGAATTTACAAGAACTTAATGGTAAATTGATTTGTCAGAAAGATGCTTTTCTATGTGCTGCCAAAGGGGTAAGTGTTGGTATTGAATTTCAACGAAAATTAGGAACTGGAATCTTTGGCGGTGAAGGTTTTATCATGCAAAAATTAGAAGGCGATGGTATGGCATTTGTGCATGCCGGTGGACATGTATTTGAAAAAACATTGGCACCTGGTGAAGTACTTAAAATTGATACAGGTTGTGTAGTCGCTTATACTTCTGAAATAGATTTTGATATTCAATTTGTTGGCGGAATAAAGAATATGGTATTTGGTGGCGAAGGTTTATTTTTTGCTACACTAAGAGGTCCAGGAAAAGTTTGGGTTCAATCTTTGCCTGTCAGCAGATTAGCATCTAGAATACTTGCCTATGGCTCATTTGGCCGACGCAAAGAAGAAGGAGGAATATTAGGCGGATTGGGGAATATGTTGGATGGTGATGGGTTTTAAAAATTGCTAGCTGCATCTTGAACGTGTATGAACGTTATAGACTAAACTAGTAATCAATCACCTGCTCCTCAATACTTTCAGGTAATTCTCTAAACACATATTTTTGTGTTCGCAATTGCGGTTCAAATCCGGCTTGACGTATTGCCGCTTGTATGCTTTTAAAAGTAAAGCGATGCGGAGCTCCGGCAGCACTTACTACATTTTCTTCGAGCATAATACTACCAAAATCATTGGCACCAGCATACAAACAAGCTTGTGCTACTTCTTTGCCAACCGTCAACCACGAGGCTTGAATATTTTTTATATTGGGCAACATGATACGACTCATCGCAATCATGCGGATATATTCTTCACTGGTATTGTGTGTTTTTGTACCACGTATTCTGTTGAGTAATGTGCCTAAATCCTGAAATGTCCATGGAATAAAAGCAAGAAAGCCATTCGATTGTTCAGGCTTTTCACTTTGCACTTGACGAATAGATACAAAATGTTCAAAGCGTTCTTGTAAAGTTTCTACATGTCCGTACATCATGGTAGCGGAGGATGTAATATCCAATTGGTGCGCAGCTCGCATGATATCTAACCATTCTTGTGCACCGCATTTCCCTTTGGAAACTAATCGACGAACACGATCATTTAAAATCTCTGCACCTGCGCCTGGCAAACTATCCATGCCCGCTTCTTTTAATGCAGCGAGTACATGAGTATGTGTACTTTTTTCGAGCTTCGTAATATGTGCTATTTCAGGAGGTCCTAGCGTATGTAATTTAATGGAAGGATAAAGCGATTTTAATTCTTTGAATAAGTCGACATAAAATGACAAACCTAAATCTGGATGATGTCCACCTTGTAATAAAAGTTGATCACCACCCCAACGAATGGTCTCTTCTATTTTTGTTTTATACGTCTCAATGTCTGTGATATAGGCATCTGCATGACCTGGCACACGATAAAAATTGCAAAATTTACAATTGGCAATACAGACATTGGTTGTATTTACATTTCTATCAATTTGCCAAGTTACTTTACCATGTGGCACTTGTATTTTGCGAAGCGTATTGGCTACATGTGTAAGTTCGGCAAGGGGTGCATGTTCGTACAGAAAAATTCCTTCCTCTGCAGTAAGAAATTCAAATTGTAAGGCTTTTTGATAAAGAGATTCTACGTTCATCCTGCGAAGATAAGGAGAGAATATATGCAGCGCTTGAAAATGAAAACTGTGTTTGTTTTTATTTTAATAAAGAAAGAATTTCATCACTCATTGGTTCAATTTTTGGATCAAATACAGCAATCAAATTTCCTTTTTCGTCTATTAAGTATTTTTGAAAATTCCATTTTACGCTGTTGTCGCTGAATTGATTATACTTTTTTTGAGTTAGCCAAACATATAATGGGTTCATATTTTTTCCTTTCACATCAATTTTCACTGCCATTGGAAAGGTGACATTGTATTTACTCGAACAAAATTGTTTTATTTCCGCGCTTGTTCCTGGCTCTTGAAACAAAAAATTATTAGAAGGAAATCCAATGATAACTAAATTGTCTTTATACTTTTCATATAATTTTTCTAAACCTTCATACTGCGGTGTGTAGCCACATTTGGATGCCGTATTCACGATAAGAATTTTTTTGCCTTTATACTTGGCTAAATCAATAGTACCGCCATCTAAAGATTCAATTTTGAAATCATAGATGGATTTTATTTGTGCATCTAAAGCTTTAGGTGCGAATAGGAAAGAGAACATAATGATAGCGATTATTTTGTGCATGAAGATATATCTTGAGTGTGAAATTAATGGTTCACTGCGAATAAATCTAAACTAAATAGGAATAGAGAAAATGATTTTGTTTGGTGGAGGCATTGCGGCAACGATAGTAGTGGAAATCCTTTTTGCTTGCTTTGAAGCAAAAAGATTGGAACGGATAGCGTGTTCGCCGCCCAACAAATTTTCATTACCTGTTTATTATTGTTTTATTTAGTACCTAACTACAGATATCTTCAATTTTTTTAAAGGCTAATTTGGCGGATTTATGATTCCAAAGGATTTCGTAAATCGCATTGGCAATGGGTAAGGTGTAATTTATTTTTTTACAAATTTCATCAATTCCTTTTGCGGCATAATATCCTTCAGCAACCATATTTAATTCTAGTTTGGCTGCAGCTACGGAATATCCTTTGCCAATAAAATTACCAAACGTTCTATTTCTACTGTGCATCGAATAACAAGTAACCAATAAATCGCCGAGATAAGCGCTAGTATTATAATGATGTTGCGTTTGGGTGCTGATTACATCCATGAATTCTTGCAATTCGGCAAAGCAATTGGTGATGTAAACACTTAAAAAATTATCGCCATAATCGAGTCCATGTGCAATGCCCGCGCCGAGTGCGTATATGTTTTTAAGTACCGATGCATATTGAACACCATACACATCATTGCTCACTACGGTTTGTAAATTTTCATTGCGAAATAAATCTGCCATCTCCTGTGCCAACGCTGCATTGTTGGACGCGAACGTAAGGTAGGACAGCTTTTCAGACGCAACCTCTTCGGCATGACAAGGACCACTAATGCAACAATAATCATCCAATGAAACTGAAAAACGAGCTTCTAGGTATTCATTTAAAATCACATTTTCATTCGGTAATATGCCCTTGATAGCAGACAAAATAATTTTGTCTTTAAAAATGGTTATCGGTAGCCCTTGCAATGCTTCCACCACAAATGCAGATGGAATGCCGATGAGAATTATATCCGAAGCTTCGATTGCTTCTTGAATGTTATCGTGTAATGTCACCAAATTCATATCAAACTTCACACTTGTTAAATAATGCGGATTATGATGTGTGATGGTCAAGCTCTGTATAGCCTCACTACTGCGCATCCACCAATGGATGGGTTGTTTATTATCCGTCAGTATTTTAGCCAATGCCGAACTCCAACTGCCATTTCCAAGTATTGTAATTTGCTTTGCCAATTTTATGATTTAATTTGAACACTAATATACATCTGTGTTTTATCTTTTTGTAAAAAGTATTTTTATTATCCTATTTGCTGATAAATTTTTCTTGCCATTTTCCATTGATTTTATACTATTTATTTCTGTATTTCGTTTATCATCCTTTTATTTATCTTGCAAATACTTTTATTCAAATGAAAAAAATGTTTCTTCTTTTTTGTCTCTTTTCATTAGGTACATTGCTGGGTCACGCCCAAGAAATTACTACCCAAATGAAAATGGATATGGAAAGTTATAATGCCAAAATAAATGAATTGATTGCAGTACATACAGGCAATGGATTTCATATTAAACGGGAAGAAAGATTGCCATTGGTAACAGGTGAAAATACCCATATCAATATTCAATTGGTTGAAGGCCATTGGTATCATTTTGCTTTTGTAGGGGATCCTTCAGCTTCCACTATTAAAGTTGCCTTATTTTTAGATGGAATTGGCGAAATTATTTCAGATCGTGTACATCCCAATAAAGAGGAACCATTTTGGACAGAGTTTTCTTATATCTGCCCTAGAAGCGGTTTGTATGAATTATCACTTATGCAAAAAACAAAAATAGACAAGCCACTTTCATATATTCTACTGTTCGAAAAAACACATGAACAGAAAATGGATTAAGAAGATTTTTCTTACCATTCAATACAAGGGTGTTAATCCGTATTGACAAGGATGATTGAAATGAATTTGAAATAAAAAATGGTATAGTAATGGACCTTACTTTACCCTTGATAAAAAGGTATTTTTACAACCACTGCTTTCAATAATTTTTCTCTCACTTCTACATAGATTTCACTGCCTATCGAAGCATGTTCAATACTTACATAACCCAAGCCTATAGCCTTTCCTAAGCTTGGGCTTTGGGTGCCGCTACTGACATGTCCTATTGTATTTCCATCTGCAGATTTTAATAGATAATGATGACGAGGTATCCCTTTATCAATCATTTCGAAACCAACTAATTTTTGTTTTACGCCATCTGCTTTTTGTTGTTGTAATGCGGCGCTGTTGGTAAAGTCTTTCGTGAATTTTGTGATCCAACCAAGGCCAGCTTCTAAAGGACTTGTGGTATCATCAATATCATTACCATACAAACAAAAACCCATTTCCAAACGGAGTGTATCACGTGCTGCTAAACCACATGGTTTGATATTAAATGCAGCACCAGCTTCCATAATTTTATGCCACATAGTTTCTGCAGCTAGTTGACTTTCGTCTCCCATGGTAAAGGAGGCTGGAAAATAAATTTCTACACCACCAGCACCAGTATATCCTGTTGCGCTCACTACTACATTGTCTATCCCTGCAAAGGTGCCCTTGCAAAAAGTATAATATTTTAAATTAATCAAATCCATGTTTGTCAATTGCTGCATGGCATTCACGGCATTAGGTCCTTGTACAGCAAGCAATGCGGTTTGATTAGATATGTCTTTCATCTCCACAGCATTGGTATTGTGCTGCATAATCCAATCCCAATCTTTTTGCATATTCGAAGCATTCACCACCAACATGTATACTTTATTTTCTTCAATACAATACACCAACAAATCATCTACGATGCCACCTTCCTTATTTGGAAAACAGGAATATTGCGCTTTACCATTTGTTAGTTTAGAAGCATCATTGCTCGTAATTCTTTGTATCAATTCCAATGCATGTTCGCCTTTCAATAAAAATTCACCCATATGACTCACATCAAAAATACCAAGACTGTTTCGAACGGCTGCGTGTTCATCATTGATGCCTGAATAAGAAATAGGCATGTTGTAACCAGCAAATTCAGCCATCTTAGCGCCTAATTGAGTATGTATATTGGTAAATGGTGTATTCTTCATTTATTAAAATTTTCACAAAAGTAAAAATTCCATCTATTAAATCTATTTTTTTAGTCGGATAGTCTGTAGAGTCATTTATATTTGTGCGTTCCAAAAAACAAGTCTCATTGCATGCATATAAAAATTGGTATTTTTATTTTACTACTTCTTCCCTTTAATTCTTTCAGTAAAGGCAATAGTGAGAAGGCAGAAAATGCAACGTTAGTGAAACTAAAACAAGATATTTCTGTTTTGGCTTCTGATAAAATGCAAGGTAGACTCACTGGTTCGGATGGAGAAACCAAAGCTGCGGAATATATACAAGGTAGATTTACTGGGCTTGGATTGACTCCTTACAAAAATAATTTTACTTGGGATTTTTCCATGAAACGTGGGAAGCAGTTGGTTAAAAATTCCTATTTCAAATTGTTAGAAAATAAATTGCTTATTGGTACGGAAGTGCTTATGATGCCTTATAGCGGAAGCACTAGTTTCAATGGGTTTGTGTTGCCGCATGTCAATGAACAAGATAATGTATGGATGGTGTCCATGAAAGATATCAAATGTGATGAAGGCGATAATGCACAAAAAGTGATGTATGACTATGCGAAAGAATGCCAATCCAAAGGTGCGTCTTCTGTAGTTTTTTATAATGATATTGATATAACGCAAGATTTGTCGATGCTTACTCTTCGTAAATTTGATCCTATTAGCATACCAGTCGCAGTTATCAATAACAAACCGTATACGCTCTATATTAAACCGAATGCAAAAAAAGACTGGATAAGCATTGATGGAAAAATCAGTTATGAAGATGCCAATGTGGTTGGTAAAAATGTGGTGGCAATGATTAATAACAATGCAAGCAATACTATCGTCATTGGTGCACATTATGATCACTTAGGAACAAATGGTGATATGGTATATAGTGGTGCAGATAATAATGCAAGTGGTGTTGCTGCTTTATTGTCATTAGCTGAAATGATTAAAACATCTAATTTAAAACACTATAATTATCTATTCATTGCTTTTTCAGGCCATGAACAAAACTACCAAGGCGCAATTTCTTTTTTGAAACAAAATGAAAATCAAGTCAACACCTTCAATTGTATGTTAGATCTGGAAGGGCTTGGACGATTGAGTAATTTGGGTAAAGAGTTATTTGTAAGTGGTGCAGCCACTTCGCCAACATGGATTCCAATGCTAGAACTTACGAACAAATCCTTATTTAAAATTCAGTTAGATAGTTCAGGTTTAGGATATGCAGATTACGCACCATTTTATACTAAAAATATTCCTGTACTTGGTTTTAGTACTGGCTATCATGAAGATTATATGAAGCCTACCGATGATGTAGAAAAAATAAATGGGGATGGAGAATTACTCATCATTAATTATATCTATAATATCATTCAAGCAATAGATGTTCAAAATAAAATTGCATTTACAAAAACAAATGATATCCTTACTAAGTTAGAAAAATTGAAAACGGATATTGGCATATTGCCTGATTTTACATTTAATCAAAATGGAATACGCGTTGGTACTTGTATAGCCAACAAATCAGCACAATCTGTAGGTATGAAATCGGGAGATGTGATTTTAAAAATTGGAGATTATAAAATCATTGACTTCGACGATTATATCAACGCCATCAACAAATCTGAAAGAGGTAGAGAAACAACTTTAGTAGTCAAACGAGGGCAATTGGAATATAAATTTTTTATGGTGCTTTAGTGGCTCATCTGATTTCTCTTCTACAGTAATGATCATGAATAGGAATATTATCCTTAAATCCAATGATGTTTAATTATATTTGTTAGATAATGGAAGTAAAATTCGCTGAATTCTTAATTAGCAATACAGATATTCTTAAATGTCCAAAAGCAGATAAACCAGAAATTGCATTTTT
This sequence comes from Chitinophaga pinensis, assembly GCA_945878115.1. Classification (GTDB taxonomy): domain Bacteria; phylum Bacteroidota; class Bacteroidia; order Chitinophagales; family Chitinophagaceae; genus OLB11. The sequence continues at coordinate 11,169 of CAMDVD010000051.1, forward strand.
AGGTCGAAGTAATGTCGGCAAATCCTCCCTCATCAATATGTTGGCAAATAAAAAGGATTTGGCAAAAGTGTCCTCAACACCTGGAAAAACACAATTAATCAATCATTATTTAATCAATAAAGACATGTATTGGGTCGATTTACCTGGCTATGGATTTGCCAAAGTATCTCAATCGCAAAGGAGCTCATGGTCCAAAATGATTTGGAATTATATTGAGCAAAGAGAAAATTTAGAAACTCTTTTTTTACTCATAGATAGTCGGCATACACCACAACAAAAAGATATTGAATTCATCAATAAACTTGGTGAAAAGGGCGTTCCATTTTCTCTCATTTTTACCAAAGCGGATAAAGAAACGCAAAAGGAAGTGAGCGGTAATGTCCGTTTATTTAAGAATAAATTATTGACTTATTGGGAAGAACTTCCAAGCCTATTTGTAACCTCCTCCGTAAAAAGATTAGGGAGAAATGAGGTGTTGCGTTATATCGAAGAATTGAAGATAAATGCAATTAAAGAACAAAAACAAAAGGCTTTGATGTAAGCAACTGCTTGTATTCATAGACTGCAATTAATGCACCATTTTATTGGCACAGCAGCTACTGGCAAAAGCCTCAGGCTTAGCTTTGAATGCGAAACCCATACCAAGTATATAACCAGTCGCCTCACGTAAGGCTTCATTACTTTTAAACTGCGGGTTGGTATTTATATCCGCATGTACTTCCATGTCAATATCATAATGAGTAAACAATTCGCAGAGTTGATACGCAATGTCTATGCTCTTAGCTACTTCTAATAACATTCGTTCTTTAATGGAATGTTTGATATGTGTACTTTCATTATGGATAAACATAAATCCACCTCTTCCTGCTCGCAAGAAGACAATCACAGTAGCAAATTCGGTATAGGTATTTTTAACTTGCGAATCTGTTCCAATACAGACTTTTAATTTAGTACCAGCTTTAGATTCACGGATAATTACTTCCTCCACGGATGCTAAGATTGGAATTTTAATGACTTCGCCATTGAATTTTCGCCAATGAAACATTTTATTTTTTTCTAAAGCTAGTGAAAATAATTATCCAAACTAAAAATGATTTTAAAATTATGTATCCAATTTATAAACAACAACTGAAATGATGGACGGAAAAAACTTCGAATGCTAATGATTTTACATTACAAAACCAGAAATAATATATTCAATTGAACAAGCTTCTATCACTTTAATTTTATTGGAAGTTGCCATCTTCGCTAACTCCATATTTTCTGTGCCTGGATTAAACAGAATACATTTAGGCTTTAACTCTAGAATATAATTATAATATTTTTTTTGCTGCTTTGGGTTCAAAAAAAGAATAATGGTTTCTGTGTTTTCAATAAACTGTTCTTCTTGATGTATTGGTAAATTGCCAATAAACCCTTTTTGGTTTGCAATTGCTAATAAGTTATAACCCCTTTTAAGCAATAATTTGGCAGCCATGTAGCTTGTTCTTAACGGATTACTAGAAGCACCTAAAATTACTATCGTGTTTTTGATATTCATCATTGACTGTTTCAAAAACCACATATGCAATATATATGCCAAAAGTAAATTGTTGCATCACAACAATTTATACATAGTCACATTTTAATATATAAATTTTATGTCAATTTAACCACTTGATGCCGTTTAGGAATGACAACATCTTTATATCCTTTTCTCATTAATTTTTCTCTAAAATCGACTTGTACTTCGTATTCACCATGAACTAAGAAAAGTTGTCGTACTAAGTTCGGATTTTGACAAGCAATAAATTGACATAAGTCATCATAATCACCATGCGCACTCATGCTACGAATAGATCCGATGTCTGCTTTTACTTGATACATATCTCGATAAATACGCACTTCTTTTTCGCCTCTGAGTAGTTTAGCACCGAGTGAATGGTATTCGCAAAAGCCAACCAGTAAAATAGTATTACGAGGGTTTTCTATATTGTTCGCAATATGGTGTTTTACTCTTCCAGCATCTGCCATACCAGATGCAGAAATAATCACCATTGGTTCCTTTCGATTATTTAAATGTTTTGAATCTTCTACTTTCGTAATAAATTGTAAGCCTTTAAAGTCAAATGGGTCTTTATCCATTTTCATTAATTTCTGTACATTTTTATTAAAAAGTTCTGCATGTTGTTTTACAATTTCGGTTGTTTCGGTAGATAATGGGCTATCTACAAAATAGGGAAGAGCAGGTAGAACACCTTTTACCTCTAAAGCATTCAATGCATATAAAATTTCTTGGGTACGACCAACACTGAATGCCGGAATAATTAATTTACCCTTCTTTTCCAAGCAGGTTTCTTTGATATGACGAAGCAATTCATCTTCTGTATTCTTAAATTCCTTATGCAGTGAATTACCATAAGTACTTTCTAGAATTATATAATCAGATGGTGGAAATATTGCTGGTGAATTTAAAATGACATCTCGATATCGCCCTACATCACCGCTAAAAGTAATGACAGTTTCTTTGCCATTTTCATGTATGGTAACATGTATTGCTGCACTACCTAAAATATGCCCAGTATCTGTATAATGAAAAGAAATATGCTCATCGATTTGACAGACTTCATTATAATCTATTTCCTTAAATAAAGGGAAAACGTTGTTTGCATCTTCAATAGTATACAAAGGTTTTAGATAAGGCAATCCTTGAGCTGCACGTCGCTTATTCACAAAGGTGATATCTGATTCTTGAATAAAAGCAGAATCTTGCAAAAGAATCCTAGTCAAGTCTGCTGTAGCAGGTGTACAATAAATAGGACCTGAATAACCCTCCTTTACTAATTTAGGTAATAATCCAGAATGATCGATATGCGCATGAGACAGAATCATGTAATTAATTTCGCAGGGATCAAAACCAAAATGTTGATTATGTTCTAAGGTTTCATTACCAAGCCCTTGAAAAAGGCCACAATCTAAAAGTATTTTTTTTCCATTTTGTAAATGGATGAGATGTTTAGAACCTGTAACCGTTTGGGCTGCCCCATGAAAAGATAATTTCATAAATATGTGTTTTTTGTCTGAAATCTAACGCTTTAGTGTATATTAGCGTCTAAATTCTTGTAAATGTAATTGTAATTAAGCAAAATAGTTTTGGCTTTTCGCTTATTATTTTTACACATTCTTATTAAATGACAAAGATGAAAATTCAAATAACATTCTTACTTGCGATAGGTTTATTAATCGGTTTAAGCAGCTGTAAAAAATACAATCAAGTGGATAATGCGTCTACTGTGAAAACCCCATACACCTTATTTATAGGTGGTTACAACGGCACATTACATAAAACAAATGATGGCTTATATTATAAGCCCCTGTTTCCTACAGACAACCGCGCAGTAAGACAAATTGTAGTTGCAGATAGTAATTTACTTTATTTAAAAGAGAATTTTTATTACAGTACAAATGAAGGAGGTGCTTTTCAAATATGTAACAATCATGCATTTCCTTATCAAGATATTTTTTACAAATATTATTTGCCGAACGCTAGTGTGTATGATAAATTAACCAAGAGAGTTTATTTATGTACTCAGACTGGTTTAGAATATAGTACTGATTTAGGAGTTACATTTACTGCAGACGCTGCTTGGAATGATCCAATTATTATCCCAACATCAATTACGCAATTAGATAATGGAGATTTATATATTATTAAAGATTCAGCCTCAAATGTATACAAAAGAATAGGTACTGGTAATTGGACCCGAGTTATCCCTGATCTAAATAATGTATTACCAGCTGATTCTATCAAATCACCTCCCACAGCTTATTTTCCAACTTGGTATATTTCCCATACGCATGATACTTTAATGGCACTTGAATATGATGGAATCAATGGCGTTTATTATAGTGCCGATCAAGGTGTTAATTGGTTCCCTTGCACTGGTATTCCTAAAGTGCGTAAGTTACTTTTTGGACACCAAGCATTTGGAAATAATACCTTTTATGTAGGCATTGATAGTGGTGGATTATATAAATTGAAAGGTTCTGTTTTAGAGCCTACAAGTGCGGGTATTCCTTGGTATGCAAAAGTGCATTATGTGGAAGGAAAAACTTTAACTTATCGAACAGATGTCAAGCGAACTTACCTTTTTTGTGCAACCGATTTAGGGCTGTATCGCAGTGAAACAAATGGCTTAGATTGGAAATTAATACGTACCGGTACCTACTCTACTTTGTATTAGTTGGAAGGATGAATAGAGAATGAAGCGGATTACTTTCCTTTTACTTATTAGTTTTTTATCCCAATATCTATTTGCTTCCGATTCGCTTTTATGCATTAAATCCATTCCTATAAAAGGGCATTTATTTTCTACAGACCCTATCGGAAATATATATGTAGTTCAAAGTAATAACAGCCTAATACGTTACAATGAAAAAGGAGATAGCACAGGTATTTTCAATGATATTAAAAAAGGAAAAATTACCCAAATAGATGCTACCAATCCCTTACGTCTTCTACTCTTTTTTACGGATTATCAACAGATAATTATTTTAGATAATTTATTATCACAAAAAGCGATTTTACGTTTCGCTAATATGGGCATAATACGTGTGCCATGCATAGCAGGTTCAGCAGATGGTAATATTTGGATGTATGATCCTACAGCCGGTAACTTGATAAAAATAAATGATAAGCAAAATATATTATTTACTTCATCGGTCAGAAATGTATTGCCAAACCCAATAGATCCAATTTTTATGGTAGAACAAGACCGAACTCTATTTGTAGTGGATACCATAGCAGGGGTGAAGAAGTTTGATTCTTATGGATTTTATAATACAACATTTCCAATCCATACCAAGCAAGTGCAATACGTAAATGATTACTTGCTGTATTATCATGCACCATATTTGTACTCCTATAATCTGCGTTCTACGTTGGAAAAAAAAATGGATTTGCCTGAACCAGATGATATTTTGCAAGTGCGAATGGAAAGAAATAAAGTATTTATTCTAAGAAAAAAATCTTTGGATATCTATCTTTATTCGACGCAATAACAGAATGCATATTACTTTTGCCCTAAATTATTTTCTTGTTCCGCAATTTCTTGTTTTTATGTTTTATCCTACCAATCTTTTGTTTTGCAAAAAATGAAAGCGCTCATGCAGATAAAAGTAAAATTCTAATACGTGCGATTAAAATTAGTGGAAATGAAATCACAAAGCCGCAATTTATTTTGCGCGAAATGAGAATTGCCGCTGGCGATAGCCTTGCTAAAAGTGATATCGATGCAGAGTTAATGTTCAATAAAAAAAGAATCCTCAACTTACAATTATTCTCTACAGTCAATTATTTCGTCACTACTAATGTTGATCAAAGTATCGATATTGAGTATGTAGTTACAGAAATATTTTATTGGATTCCCAATCCAATTTTTTCACTAGCAGATCGTAACTTTAATGTATGGTGGGTGGAACATAAACATAATCTAGATCGAACCAATATTGGGCTGGAACTTACGCGTCTTAATTTTAGAGGAAGAAATGAAAGGCTGATTGCGACTGCTCAATTAGGGTATAGCAAGTACTTCGATTTCTCTTATAAAATACCATATATCGATAAAAGCCTGAAGCATGGTATTTATATTGGGTTGCAATATATTACAGGTCGAGAAATCAATTATAAAACAGAACATAACAAAATTGTTTTTTATAGAAATGATGACTATCCATTTGATCGCTTTCAATTTAAATGTAGTTATTCATTTCGTAATGCTTATGTGGCTACGCATGAATTGCAATTGCTCTACCATCATTTTAGAATTTCGCAAAGTCTGTATGATTTAAATCCAGATTTTTTAGGTCAAAAAAATAAAGTCAATTATTTTGAACTAGCCTATCAATACGCATATAATAATACCGATGTACGTATCTATCCTATTGAAGGAATTGACATGAAAAGTTTTATTTCCAAAAAAGGTTTTGGTATTGATAAAGATGTGAATCAATTAATCCTATTCAATGAAACATCTATTTATAAACGTTTGTATCGTGATGTTTCTTCTTCTGTTGTTTTTCGCGGAAGGCTTATGTTTCCATCCCATCAACCCTATTTTTTAGATCGTGCTATGGGTTTCAAAAATGAATATATAAGAGGGTATGAATATTATGTAATTGATGGAGGACATTATGCATTGTTACGCGGAAATATTCGGTACAAATTGCTAGACCAAGTTATCCATCAAAACGCTTTAAAAATGATTCGATTTATTCCTTTGCGATTATATTTTAAATTGTATGACGACATTGGTTACGTCAATAATCAAAGACCACATGATGATCACCTTAATAATAAAATTCTAAATGGATATGGCGCGGGAATGGATATTGTAATTTCTTATTACATCAAATTTAGAGTAGAATATAGTTTTAACCATTTACACCAAAATGGATTATTTTTACATGGTTCTAAAGAATAAGATATGCATATAGCCATTTATAATAGGGTCTTTCAGAATGAGGACATTCATGTATTTAAAAATTTATTAGAAGTATTTTCTTCCAATCAAATTGTCCCAATTTTATTTCATGGTTTGGCTAAAAGGTTATCGGAACATATTACTTTACCAACCAACCATGAATTGTTTTCTGATTTTATGCCATTGCCATGTAAAACAAAATTTGTCTTCAGCCTAGGTGGCGATGGTACGATGTTAGACGTCGTAAAATATGTCGGCAATTCAAACATCCCCATCTTAGGAATCAACATGGGGCGTTTAGGTTTTTTGGCAAGTACAGGAGCTGATGAAATTAAATTTGCTGTAGACTCCTTATTAAAAGGGGCTTTTCTTTTAGATCCTCGTTCATTAATACATCTCGATTCTAGTATTCCTATTTTCAGCGACTCGCCATTTGCTTTAAATGAATTTTCATTGCATCGTAAAGACAGTTCATCCTTAATCAAAATACATACTTATTTGAATGGTGAATTTTTATGTACCTATTGGGCTGATGGTTTAATTGTGTCAACACCAACAGGCTCTACAGGATATTCATTGAGTTGTGGTGGTCCTATTATTTTTCCGCAGGCAAACAGTTTTGTAATTACACCTGTAGCCCCTCATAATTTAAATGTACGACCACTTATTATTTCAGATAACAGTATTGTATCCTTTGAAGTAGAAGGGCGAGCAGATCATTTTTTGTGTACGCTAGATGCTCGATCGGAGTCAATAGACAGTAGTGTGTCACTGGCTGTAAAACGTGAAGAATTTTCGATTTCTTTGATAAGATTGGAAGGGCAAAATTTTTTAAATACCTTACAAACTAAATTATATTGGGGAGTGGATAGGAGGAATTAAATGTCTTTCTAAACTCACTTCACTACATTCAACTTCCACTCCTAAAGGCGGATTCATTTTTTGAATGGATAAATAAATATATCTGCTTTGTTCAAATTTATCTAGAATATCTTTTTCTATTCTAGTTATTAATTCTTCTAGTAAAGCAGTTGGTTTTTCAAAATGTGTTTTGATGATAAACAATAATTGTTCGTAATCAATAGTATCGTTTATACTAGAAATGGCGATAGGATCTATACCTACTTTTGCTGTTACTAAAAAATAAGAACCTAATAGGGTTTCCTCTGCATACATACCATGAAACGCAAAGAGCTTTATCTTATGTAGCGATATATAAAGGATAATAAAAAGTTTGGGTTTTCAATTATTGTACAACATCAATTTGTCGAATGGCTTCATACTCATTTACAAAATCATCGTCACTTACATATAGTTTGAAAGTGTAGGTTCCAGCTTCTATAGGTACAAAGAATACGGTATTATTATTGCTGCTTGCACCATCGGGTAATACCCATCTTTGTTTGGTATAACGTTCAGAACAATTGACAACTGTTATAGTGTCTAAAGTTTTGTATACTTTATCATTTATGCAGATAATTGGTTTTGGTTCTCCTCTGCGTTTACAAGCAATCGCAAAAACTGCAATGCACAATAATAATAAGAATTGTTTCATGTGTTTATTCATTTATTGTTTTTCATTTGTCAGTAGACATATACTACTCTTTCTAGAAATAGAAATTGTCGTGCCTCACTTTATGTTCGTATTTTTTACCCAACAAATGTAATATGTTTTTCAAAACTTTATGGCATTGAATTTAGGAAGATGCATCATTCTCAAATGGAAGAAAATAATAATGCCTTTTCTCTTATTCAATCAGCATACAAAATGGAGGCAAGCAATTTGAATGGATAGGAATTGTATTGTTTTTATTCATATCGTAAAGCATTAATCGGATTTAACTTCGATGCTTTCAATGCAGGATAAATGCCAGCGAGTAGACCAACTATAATACAAATACTAATGCCGATTCCAATCCAAAACCACGGCATCACAAAGGACGAATGAAAAGCCAATGAAAGTAAATTTCCAATAAGTATACCCAGTATAATGCCAATAGCCCCACCTTTTAAACTAATAATTACGGCTTCCGATAAAAATTGAATTCTTACCGTTGCATTGGTAGCCCCAATTGCTTTCGATAAGCCGATTTCTCTCGTTCTTTCTGCAACAGATACGAGCATAATATTCATCAAGCCGATAGCAGCCCCCAACAAGGTAATTAGTCCGATAATACTGGCAGACAAAGTCACAAATTTTAAATTGTCAATCAAGGAATTTGCAATTTCATCATTCTTACTGATGGTAAAATTATTTTCTTCACTCGCACTTAATTTTCGGACGTTACGCATCATTCCTTCTGCCTCATCTATCGCCAAGGACATGTATTTTATATCTGGAATAGATGCACTGATTACAAAAGTTTTTCCAGAAATAGAAAAGCGTTGTCGAGCATTTTGTAGAGAAATAATTGCCATATTGTCCATACGATTGATAAAGCTAGCACCCTTACTTTCCATTACGCCAAGAATACGGTAGCGAGCATCGCCCATGGCAATAAATGCATTAGCAGCATTTTCAGGAGAATTAAAAAATTTATGCGCAAGAGCATTACCAAGTATACAAGTATTTTCGCCACTGCTGATATCCATGGCATTAAAATTTCTGCCAGCTACCAAATTAGTCCCTGCTACTCTTAAGTAATTCTCATCGGTCGCCATCACCACAATATTCGGGTTTGTTTTCTTTGCTCCACGTTTTAAAATGGACGTATTCGTAGCTATTACACTTGTACTGATAGTGGATGGAAATGGAAATAGTGTTTTAAATCGTAAAGCTTCATCCAGTTTTATTGGATTGTTTTCATTGGAAGAAACAGTTCTTTTTTTCTTTCCCATTTTTTTCGAAGAACTTACCCTTTGCTCATTAATGGTAAAGGTATTAGAACCCATGCTTGTAAAGTTATTGTATATAGTTCCTCGCAATACTTCAATGACCGTAATGATACCAATTAATGCGGTTAACCCGATAGCAATAATAGCAACAGTTAAGTTGGTCCGAAGACGGTTACTTTTCATTGCCTTTCTAGCAAGGGATATGATGTCTCTAAATTTCAATAGATTCAAATGTAAGAAAAGATTTGAAATCAATATAAAAACATTCTCTAACCAGCAATTCTAAAAATGGAATGAGAGTTCTACTGTAACGTATTAAAAATAAATTAATGCTACACCATGGGCGGCACGCACGCTTTCCTTCCAATCTTTTTTGCTTCAGAGCAAGCAAAAAAGGATTTCCACTCAATCGTTGCCGCAATGCATCCACCATAAAAATCATGTGCTCTTTAAATATTTAGTTTAGCCCACTAACCTAAGAATCGCATGAATCATTACTTTTGCCTTTCAAGTAAGTAAATATGAATTTAAGTGATTACCAACATATACAAAACTTCATTGATGGAGAATTTGTAGACCCTAAGTCAAATGCCTACCTCGATAATACCAACCCTGCTACAGGTGAAGTGTATGGCAAAATTCCCAATAGCAATCTGGCAGATGTGGAGAATGCTGTGCAAGCAGCTCAACAAGCATTTCAGTCTTGGAGTACTTCCACGCCAGAATATAGATTTAAAATATTGAACCGAATTGCCGAATTGATAGATGAAAACTTAGATGCACTAGCACTGGCTGAAACTACGGATAATGGTAAACCACTTTGGTTGAGTAAACGGGTAGATATTCCGAGGGCATCTAGTAATTTTCGCTTCTTCGCAACTAGCATTTTACATTTTGCCACAGAAAGTCATGTCATGGAAGATAAGGCCATCAATTTCACTACTCGCCAAGCAGTTGGAATTGTTGCATGTATTTCTCCTTGGAACCTACCCTTATACTTATTTACATGGAAAATTGCACCTGCCCTAGCCGCTGGAAATTGTGTATTAGCAAAACCAAGTGAAGTAACCCCTTTGTCTGCTTTTTTATTAGCCAAAATATGTCAAGAAGCAGGTTTACCAAAAGGAGTTTTGAATATTATTCATGGCGATGGAGCCAGTTGCGGAAGTGCCATGGTAGCGCATCCTAGCATTAAAGCCATTTCCTTTACAGGGAGTACTAGAGCTGGTGAAAATATTGCCGCTATTGCTGCACCTAAGTTTAAAAAATTATCTTTAGAATTAGGCGGAAAGAACCCAAATATTATTTTTGCGGATTGTGACTGGGATAAAATGATGAAAACAACTTTACAATCATCCTTTGCGAATCAAGGTCAAATATGCTTATGTGGTAGCCGTATCCTGGTAGAAAAAAAGATTTATGACAAGTTTAAAACGGAATTTGTTGAAAAGGTGAAGCAATTAAAAGTTGGAGATCCTTTGGACGAAAGCAGCAAGCAAGGAGCAATTGTAAGTAAAATGCATTTTCAAAAAATAGTAGATTGTATTGAACTTGCCAAAGAAGAAGGGGGTAAAATAATAGTTGGTGGACAAGCCATAAGCCCAGCAGGAAGGTGCACTAATGGTTATTTTATTTCACCAACGATTATCGAGGGCTTAGGTCCAAACTGTAAAACCAATATGGAGGAAATTTTTGGACCAGTGGTTACTTTACAATCTTTTGAAACAGAAGAAGAAGCAATTGCCTTGGCAAATAATTCTACCTATGGACTCGCGTCCACTATTTGGACCCAAGATATTTCCAAAGCGAATCGAACAGCATTGAAAATGCAAAGTGGAATTGTTTGGATAAATTGTTGGCTGTTGCGAGATTTACGAACTCCTTTTGGTGGTATCAAAAATAGTGGTGTAGGAAGAGAAGGAGGTTGGGACGCATTACGCTTTTTTACAGAAGCAAAAAATATCTGTTTTGAATTGTAAGCGACAGCAGTTTTTATTATTTCAACTGTAAAAAAATCCCATATGAAATATCTACATTCGAATCAAGAGGAGTTAATTTTTGTAATAATGTTTAAATAAAATTTAGACTAGGCATGAACTTGGATAGAATTTAATAGAAAAAAAAATATATTAAAATACTTGCATAAAATAAATATTCAATGTACTTTGCCTCTCAATTCAAATTAAAAATGTTAATATTCTGTTTAAAACCTATATGTAGTAAGGCTTTTAGTAATTTTACTAGAAGACTAAATTCTGGATGAGAATCCCTGATTATTCTATTAAAAAGTACGAAAATCAACAAAATTTTAATTTTTTTTACAAACAAACCAAAAAATAATATGAAAAAAAAAATCCATTCAAATCCAAATTTTATTCGTGGAATGACGACAAAGTCAAACCTAAAGCTTCCTAAATTCTGGACTCTGAAATGTCTGTTTTAATCAAGCTTCAATTTTTCAAAAAATATATTATATAAACTTTTTATTTTCAAAATTCAACAAAAAAATAAACGATGAAAACAAATTTCACAAAAACAAAGCAACAACTGCGAAGGGTTTCTTTTGCGGTTCTCTTTTCCTTAGCGAGCTTGGCAGGGACTAGCTACATTTCAAATGCCCAGGCTCCGCAGGCAATCCCTTATCAAGGTGTTGCCCGCACAGGAAGTGGCTCAATACTTGCGAGCACAAATATTAGCTTACGACTGAGTATTCATGATGTAACATCAGGTGGTACAGTGGTTTTCAGCGAAACGCATAGTGTTACTACCTCTTCTTTAGGTTTATTTAGTGTAAACATTGGATCTGGTACTGCAGGAATAGGTACACTTGCTGGTGTAAACTGGGGAAGTGGTGCTAAGTATCTTCAAGTAGAAATGGATCCAGCTGGAGGAACTTCTTATGTTGACATGGGAACTACTCAATTAAATAGTGTACCTTATGCATTGTATGCAGCAACAGCAGGTGTTCCTGGCGTTGCTGGTCCTACAGGTGCTACTGGTGCCGCAGGTACTAATGGTACTAATGGTGCTGATGGTGCAACAGGTGCAACAGGTGCAACAGGTCCTCAAGGTGATACTGGTGCAGCAGGTACAAACGGTACTAACGGTACAAACGGTACTAATGGTGCTGATGGTGCAACTGGTGCAACTGGTGCAACCGGTGCAGCAGGTACAAACGGTACTAATGGTGCTGATGGTGCAACTGGTGCAACTGGTGCAACCGGTGCAGCAGGTACTAATGGTGCTGATGGTTCTACTGGTGCAACTGGTGCAGCAGGTACAAACGGTACAAACGGTACTAATGGTGCTGATGGTGCAACTGGTGCAACTGGTGCAACTGGTGCAACTGGCTTAACTGGTGCAGCAGGTACAAACGGTACTAATGGTGCTGATGGTGCAACTGGTGCAGCAGGTACAAACGGTACTAATGGTGCTGATGGCGCAACTGGTGCAACTGGCTTAACTGGAGCAACTGGTGCAGCAGGTACAAACGGTACTAATGGTGCTGATGGTGCAACTGGCGCAACTGGTGCAACTGGCTTAACTGGTGCAGCAGGTACAAACGGTACTAATGGTGCTGATGGTGCAACTGGAGCAACTGGTGCAACTGGTGCAGCAGGTACAAACGGTGCTGATGGTGCAACTGGTGCAAATGGTGCAGCAGGTACAAACGGTACTAATGGTGCTGATGGTGCAACTGGTGCAACTGGCGCTACTGGTGCAACTGGTGCAGCTTCTAATGTAGCTGGTCCTACAGGTGCTACTGGTGCAACAGGTGCTACCGGTGCAACAGGAGCTACTGGCGCTGATGGCGTTTCAAATATTCCTGGTCCTACAGGTGCAACTGGTGCAACTGGTGCAACAGGTGCAACTGGTGCAACTGGTCCAGGTTATGGTGGTACATCTAATACATCTAATACTGTAGGTACTGGTACTAAAACATTTACTACCCAAACAGGATTAGCTTTCCAAGCGAATGATAGAATTCGTATTTCAGCTAACACTTCCAACTATATGGATGGTGCTATATTAAGTTATAACAATGGCACTGGGGTTTTAGTATTTCAACAACAAAATAAATTAGGTTCAGGCACTTATACAGCTTGGACTATCGGAATAACAGGTTCTTTAGGAGCTTCTGGTGCTACTGGTGCTACTGGTGCTACTGGTGCTACTGGCGCTACTGGCGCTACTGGTGCTACTGGTGCTGCTTCTAATGTACCGGGTCCTACAGGTGCTACTGGTTCAACTGGAGCAACGGGTGCAACGGGTGCAACAGGTGCAACTGGCGCAGATTCAAATGTGGCTGGCCCAACTGGTGCTACTGGTGCTACTGGTTCTACTGGTGCAACAGGTGCAACAGGTGCAACAGGTGCAACAGGTGCTGATTCAAATGTAGCTGGTCCTACAGGTCCTACAGGTCCTCAAGGTAATACTGGTGCTACTGGTTCTCAAGGTTCTACAGGTGCAACTGGTTCTACTGGTTCAACTGGTGCAACAGGTGCAACTGGTGCAACAGGTGCAACTGGTCCACAAGGTGATGTTGGTCCAACAGGTGATATCGGTTCACAAGGTAATGACGGTGATACAGGTGCAACAGGTCCTCAAGGTAATACAGGTGCTACAGGCGCAACTGGCGCAACTGGTGCAACTGGTGCTGATTCTAATGTTCCTGGCCCTGCTGGTCCTCAAGGTAATGTTGGTTCTACAGGAGCAACTGGTGCAACTGGTTCTACAGGTGCAACAGGAGCAACTGGCGCAACTGGCCCACAAGGTGAAGTTGGTCCAACAGGTGAAGTTGGTCCAACAGGTGATATTGGCGCACAAGGTAATGATGGAGATACAGGAGCTACTGGTCCTCAAGGAGATACAGGTGCTACAGGCGCAACAGGTGCTGATTCTAATGTAGCTGGTCCAACTGGTGCAACTGGTGCAACTGGTTCTACTGGTTCTACAGGTGCTACAGGTGCTACAGGCGCAACAGGTGCAGATTCTAATGTAGCTGGTCCAACTGGTCCAACTGGTCCAACTGGTTCTACAGGTTCTACAGGTGCTACAGGAGCTCAAGGAAATACAGGTTTAACTGGTGATACAGGTGCTACTGGTGCAACAGGTTCAACTGGTGCAACTGGTGCAACAGGTGCAACAGGTGCTACAGGCGCAACAGGTGCAGATTCTAATGTAGCTGGTCCAACTGGTGCAACTGGTTCGACTGGTGCAACAGGTTCAACTGGTGCAACAGGTGCAACAGGTGCAGATTCTAATGTAGCAGGTCCTACTGGTCCTACAGGTCCACAAGGTGATATGGGAGATCAAGGTCCTCAAGGATTTGATGGTGATACTGGTCCTACAGGTGATACAGGAGCAACAGGTCCTACAGGTGATACAGGAGCAACTGGTGCTACTGGAGCAACTGGTGCTGCTTCTAATGTTGCTGGTCCTACTGGTCCTACTGGTCCACAAGGTTCTACAGGAGCAACTGGAGCAACAGGTGCAACAGGTGCTGATTCTAATGTTGCTGGTCCTCAAGGGAATACTGGTTCTACAGGTGCTACTGGTGATACAGGTGCAACTGGTGCAACTGGCGCAACAGGTTCTACTGGTTCTACTGGTGCAACAGGTGCAACAGGTGCAACAGGCCCACAAGGTGATACTGGTGCGCAAGGCCCACAAGGTTTTGATGGTGATACAGGTGCAACTGGTGCAACTGGCGCAACTGGTCCTCAAGGAAATACAGGTGCAACAGGTGCTCAAGGAAATACAGGTTTAACTGGTGATACAGGTGCAACTGGTGCAACTGGTTCTACTGGTTCTACAGGTTCTACAGGTGCTACAGGAGCAACTGGTGCTACAGGTGCTACAGGTGCTGATTCTAATGTTGCTGGTCCTACAGGTTCAACAGGAGCAACTGGTGCTACAGGTGCTACTGGCCCTCAAGGTGCTGGTTATGCAGGTACTTCAAGTACATCAAATTCAATAGGTTCAGGAACTAAAACATTTACTATACCAACAGGTTTGGCTTATCAAGCTAATGATCGTGTTCGTGCAGCTAAAGATGCTTTAAACTATATGGAAGGTACTGTTACCTCTTATAATAGTGGTACTGGCGTTTTAGTATTCCAACAAACAAATAAATTAGGTAGTGGTACATATACAACTTGGACTATAGGAATCTGTGGTATTCAAGGTGGTACAGGTGCTACTGGCGCAGCAGGCGCAACAGGTGCAACAGGTGCAACAGGTGCAACAGGTGCAACAGGTGCAACAGGTGCTACTGGCGCTAATGGCGTTTCAAATATTCCAGGTGCAACAGGTGCAACAGGTGCTACTGGTGCTACAGGTGCTACAGGTGCTACTGGTGCAGATTCAAATGTAGCTGGTCCTGCAGGTGCAGCAGGTTCAAATGGTACTAACGGTACTAACGGAGCTGATGGTGCAACAGGAGCAGCAGGTGCAACAGGTGCTGATGGTGCAACAGGTGCAGCAGGTTCAAATGGTACTAACGGTACTAACGGAGCTGATGGTGCAACAGGAGCAACAGGCGCAACAGGTGCTGATGGTGCAACTGGTGCAGCAGGTTCAAATGGTACTAACGGAGCTGATGGTGCAAC